>DATLFC010000126.1:0-57407 GCA_035525015.1 Thermoanaerobaculia bacterium
TCGTGGATGCGCTGGGAGCCGCCGATGATCTCGCCGTATCCCTCCGGCGCGATCATGTCCAGGCCGAGGGCCAGCGACGGATCCTCGGGGTCGGGCTGCATGTAGAACGCTTTGATCGAAGCCGGATAGCGCGAGATCATCACCGGCCGGTCGAACGAGTTGGCGATGACCGTCTCCTCGTCGCCGCCAAAATCGTCGCCGAACTTCGCTTCCATCCCCTTGCTCTCGAGCAGCGCGATCGCCTCACGATAGGTGATGCGGGGAAACGGCCGCTTCACGTTCTCGAGCTTCGAGACGTCGCGCTCCAGGGTCTTCAGCTCTTCGGCGCATCGCTCGATGGTCCTGCCGACGAGGTATTCGACGAACTCCTCGGCCAGCTCCTGCAGACCGTCGAACTCGAGAAACGCCACTTCCGGCTCGATCATCCAGAACTCCATCAGGTGGCGGCGCGTCTTCGACTTCTCGGCGCGGAACGTCGGCCCGAAGCAGTAGACCCGCCCGAACGCCGCCGCTGCAGGCTCGAGATAGAGCTGGCCCGACTGCGAGAGGTAGGCCTTCTGGCCGAAATAGTCGGTCTCGAACAGCGTCGACGTCCCCTCCGCCGCGTTGGCGGTCAGGATGGGCGAATCGATCAGGACGAAATCGCGGTCGTAGAAGAAGTCGCGGCAGGCCTTCTCCAGCTCGTTGCGCACGCGCAGAATGGCATGCTGCTTCGACGAGCGGAGCCAGAGGTGCCGGAGATCCATGAGAAACGCCGTCCCGTGCTCCTTCGGCGTGATCGGATACTCCGGCGCCAGAGAGAGGACCTCGAACGATTCGACGCCGAGCTCGACACCTCCCGGCGCGCGCTGCTCGGCGCGCACGGTGCCGGTCACGCGCACGGTCGACTCCTGCGTGACCTCGTCCACCGCCTTCCACGTCTCCTCGGACACTTCCTTCCTGAAAACCACGCACTGCAGATAGCCGCTGCCGTCGCGGACGATCGGAAACTGCAGCTTCCCGGAGCTTCGCTTGTTGTAGAGCCACCCGTTGACGACGACCTTCTCGCCGATATGGCTCGGAAGCTCCTTGATTCGGACTACGGTCATAGGGGCGGGGATTATAGCGAGCCCACCGCCGCGTGGATCTCCCGCGCCTCCCGATCCACCACGGCCAGCTTCTCGGCGAACCGCTCGATCTTTTCCGATTCGGCCTCGTAGAAGCGGCGATAGGGATCGAAGGCGCCGGTGATGCTGCGGAGCATCCGGTCGATTTCCGTGGTCGATTCGCGCTCGAGCGATTCACGGAGGTGGTTCCGCAGCTCCTGGATGCGGTGCTGGAACTCCGTCTTGGCCTTGCTGCGCTTGTACGGGAGGATGAGGAAACTGGTGACGAGGAGCATGGTCGCGGCGGTCAGCCCGGTGACGTCGATGGCCGTGCTGCTGACCGCGGTGGTGATCAGGTAGCCGAGGCCGAGGGCGCCGGCGCCGAGACCGAAGGAGTGCATGACGGCGCGCATGGCGTTGTCGATGATGCGCCGGCTCTCGACGTTCACATCGTACTCACCGAGACGCTGCTCGGCCTGGGTGCGCATCCGGGCGTAGATCTCTTCGCGGTTGTACGCGAACTCGCGTCCCACCCGGCCGACGATCTCCTCATCCTGCGCATCTTTCTGGGCCCCGAGGCGGAAGGCGTCGACCGTGCTGTTCCAGAGCTTCATGTTCTCTTTGACCAGCCAGTCCACCGACTCCTGAATCGTGGTGTCGATGTTCCCCTTGAAGCCCTGAAAGACCTGGCGGTCGAACTCCTCTCGGAAGCGAAGGCTGTCGCGGAGAAGCATGATGTGCTGGATGCGTACGTAGCGGTCGAGGAAATCGACACCGCGCCGTTCCAGATCCATCATGAGATTGTCGATGCGGATGACGAACTGGCGGAAGTTGCCTTGCAGATCTGCTCGGGCACGCTCCAGCTGATCGACAATGGATGCGATCCGCTCCATGTCGGTAGCCAGGAGCTCCCGGCGCGACTCGACCATGGTCAGCTGCTTCCGCGTGAGCGTGGCGATGGTGTCGAGCGGCGCCTGCAGCTTGATCCGGACGCGCTCCTTCTCCGACAGAACCTTGAAGATGTAGTCCTCGAGAGCCTCGAAGCGGCTGCGCGTCTTCGCGCTGACCGGGAAGATGGTCGGCTCGAAGCCGAAGATTTCCTTCGTGTTCGCCCTGATGTAGTCGAGGACCTGATCGACTTCCTCCACGCTCTTGGTATCGATCTTGTTGAGGACGAAGACGACCTTCTTCCCCCATTCGCGGATGTACTCGAGGAAGCGCCGCTCCGACTCCGAGAGCGGCCGGTCGATCGACGTCACGAAAAGCACCAGATCGGCGCGCGGGATGTAATCCTCGGTGATCTCCTGATGCCGCTGTACGATGGAGTTGGTACCCGGCGTGTCGACGAGCGTGATGTTGCGGAGAAAGTCGACCGGGTAGAACTGCTCGAGGACATAGTCCGAGATCGGCCGCTGCGACGGTTCTTCCCCATACCGGAGGACGGAGATGCGGTCGTCGACTGGAATCGGCCCTTCGGTGCGCAACTTCACTCCGAACAGCGCGTTGATGAGCGACGACTTTCCTGCGTTGAACTCGCCGACGATGACGATCGTGAAGAGATCCTCGAGCGTGGCCAGCAGCTCGTCCACGCGCCGCCGCTCCTCGAGCTGCTCGCGCTCCAGGGACTCCCGCAGCTGCACCAGAAGCGCGCTCTCCCGCCGCAGAAGGCTCTGCACCTTCGGGTCGACCACCGTGTCGAAAATGCCCGGCATCGGCGGCAAGTGTACCGTCAGTCCGGCGGCGGCACGATCACTTCGAGCGACTGCGGCACGATCGTGATCGTCACCGGGGTGGTCAGCGTGGCCACCTCCCCGTCGATCCCCGCGCGGACCCGGGGACGCGGCGAATAGACCTTCATCCGGGAGGTACGGAACGACCGGAAACCGGGTGTCTCCCGGACGCGCCCGGCCAGGTAGCGGGCCACGAACCGCATCAGCTCGAGCCGCGGGAGATGCGGCAGCCAGTAGACCGACAGCCGTCCCTCCTCGAGCATCGCTCGCGCCGACGGCACGCCGATCCGCGACAGATCGTAGGAGTTGCTCGAGATCATGAACACGTGCGTCCGCACGACCTCCTGATGATGCTCGCTCTCCACGGCCAGCGTCACATGGGGGTACTTCCGCAACGTCTTGTAGACGGCGTAGAGACGCGCCTTCCAGCGTGGATAGTCGCGCCCCTTCTCTTCGCGCCGGCGGACCAGATCGGGGTAGAGGCCGAAGGAGATGTTGTTGACGAAGAAGCGGTCGTTGGCCCGGCCGGTGTCGACCGTGCGGCGGCGCCCGTTCAGTGCCACTTCCAGCGCCTGCCGCCAGTCGAGCGGAACGCCGAGATCACGGGCGAAGTGGTTGTAGGTGCCGGTCGGGATCACGGCCACGGCCGCATCCGGCTGCTGCACCAGACTCTGGATCACGGCGTTCACAGTTCCGTCGCCGCCGGCGGCAACGAAGAGCCTTCTCCCCTGCCGCACTCCCTCGCGAACAACCGCGGGAATGTCGATGGCCGGCGTGAGCTCCACGACCTCGAGGCCCGCCGCCGTGGCCGCCGCGGTGAGATCCGCCGCCACCGCCCGCCGGCCGGAGGAAGCGTTCAGGAAAAGCGTGCCGCGGGCGGTTGGCAATTTCGGCTCCGGCGTAGTGGTTGGAGACGGCACGTTGCAACGTCCATGATCGAGGGGCCTACCATGAAGAGAGCCGCGGCTTTTCTCGCGCTCCTGCTCATCGCATTCACACTCCCCGCAGCCGCGGCCATTCCGCCGTGCTCACTCTGTGTCGGGACAGTTCCACAGGAGATCGCAACGACTGCGACGCCCGTGCCGCAGATCCTCCGGGTCACGCTCGACGAGTTTGACAGATCGCCGGCCGAGACGCTTCCAGCCGGCCAGGCCGGAAAGGCCGTCATCGTCGTTTCCTTCACGGTGGGCGGCGACGACCCCCTCGCCGAAGCGGATCAGCGGGTCAGGGCCATCGTCCAGTGGGCCGAGAAGCACGGCCCGTTCGACACCCTGGCACTCGACATCGAGCACGGAGACCCGGCCGTGACCGCCTATGCCGTCAAGCGGACCGCGGTGGCAGCACAGGGGTTGAGCGTGGCCGGTCGCCTGGCACTCGCTCCCATGCCGCTGGAGCGGCTGCAGCAGCTCTTCGAGCATGGAGCGCAGGCTTACTTCGACGTGCTGCTGGCGAACGGCGGCGACGTCGCGGCGGCGGCGGCATGGCTGGCCGAGCACGATCCGGCGAAGAAGATCTTCGCCATCGTCACCCCGGCGTCGCCGAATCCGCTCTACGACGCGGCACGCGCCCTGGCGGACGGCGCCACGATGGCCTTCCTCGAAGGGGACGTCGATCCGGCCGCCGTCGCGCACGTCAATCGAGCCCTCGGGGGCGACTTCGCATTCGACTCCACCTCCAGGCCGGCCTTTCTCGATGCCCGCGGCGAGGCGGCGGACATCCGGGCACTCCAGTTCGTGCGCGGCGAGGATCTCCGCTCCATCGTCGTGCCGGCCGGCGCCGCGGAGCCGCTGATCGTCTCGCTTCCTGCCGACCAGTACGCGGAGCCGCATCGGGTCGATGCCGGCGGCGAGAAGGCGATCGCCGACACCGGCACCCGTTCAGGGCGCCTGCTGTTCGCAGTGCAGCCTTCGCCACGGCCGTACCTCCTCTATGTGAACCGCGCGCAGAAACCCGACGCGAACATCACGCGGGAAGCCATCGACGTGGCGACGCAGCGCGGCATTACGGTCGAGGAGATCATCCGGAACCACCAGGCCTGGGAGGCGTTCCAGGACTCGATCCAGGTGAAGTACATTGCCCGCAACACCACGAAACTCCGCTTTGCGGTCGGCCGCGGCGGCGATTCCGTGGAGGCCACGATCGCCGGCGACTATTTCTCGGATCCTGCGGGCCGCGCCGACTGGGTGTGGCAGGACTTCCTCATCAACGGCGTTCGCTGGAGGTATGGGCGGATTCCGGAGCTGCCGCTCATCCAGCCCGAGAAGGTCACGCAGCTTCCGCTCGACATCCACCTCTCGAACGACTATCGCTACCAACTCGTCCGGGAGACGGACGTGGCCGGGTATCGCGTGTACGAGGTTCGGTTCGAGCCGCCGGCCAACGCGCCGGAAGGGCTTCCGCTCTACCGGGGTACGGTGTTCATCGACAAAAGGAGCTGGGCCCGGATTCGCATCTCGATGGTCCAGTTGAACCTGACCGGCGAGGTTCTCTCGAACGAGGAGCGCGTCGACTTCCAGCCGTTCGATCGCCTCTCACACGCCGCGCTGAACGCGGAAGACGTCGCCGTGGCGGAGGCCCGATCGGTTCTCTGGCTGCCGGCCGACATTTCCGCGCAGCAGGTGATCTCGGCAGCCGGACGCGCCAACGTGATCCTGCGCCATACGAACTTCACGAATTTCCGGATCGAGCCGGCCGGATACGAGGAGATCCATCAGCAGGTGTCCGCCTCCGACGCCCGCATGGTGCGCGAGACGGAGGCGGGACTCCGCTACCTCGAGAAGCGGGGCGAGGGCGAGCGGGTGGTGAAGGACGGCTACAACACGTCGCAGCTCTTCATGGTGGGGGGCGTTCATCACGATGCCGGCCTGGAGTTCCCGGTCATCCCCCTCGGCGGCATCGATTACTTCGATTTCGACCTGTTCGATCGCGGCATCCAGGCCAACGTGTTCTTCGCCGGCGTGATGTTGGCGGCGAACGCGACGCATCCCAACGTAGCCAGCACGCGGACAAACGTCGGTGTCGACTTCTTCGGCATCGCCATTCCGTTCCAGAACACGATGTATCGCAACGGAGAGGAACGTCCCGGCGAAGCGGTCAAGGTGCTCCCGCTGGTGCTGACGGCGCGCGCAGGCCATCCGATCTTCAACTTCGGCAAGGTCGATCTCTCGTTCACCGCCGCGCACCTCTCCTATCAGCGCGCCGAGGATACGGATGCCGGTTACACCGTCCCGTCGGATACGTTCCTGTTCGGTCCGACAGTGTCGGCGCACTACGCCCGCTGGGGATACTCGCTGGCGCTCTCGTGGGACCAGACGACGCGCAGCAGCTGGGAGCCGTGGGGCGACCTCTCCGAATACGACGAAAAGCAGAAGAGCTTCACGCGATTCGGTGCCTCGCTCGGGAAGAGCTTCTACCTGCCGCGCTTCCAGCGGATCGGCATCGATCTCAACTACCTGGACGGGAGCAGGCTGGACCGGTTCTCCAAGTACGAGCTCGGCTTCTTCGGGGCGCAGCGCGTTCATGGCGTGCGCTCGGGGTCGGTCCGTGCGGAGCGGGCCATCATCGGGCACCTCTCCTATGGCTTCGTCTTTTCCGAGCAGTTCCGGATCGAGGCCTTCTACGATCACGCCGTGCTGGATGACGAGAGCGCCGGCTTCCGCCGCGAGCCGTTCCAGGGCATCGGCATCGCCGGGCAGACCGTCGGCCCGTACGGAACGCTGGTACGGCTGGACATCGGCAAGATGGTCGGGCGGAACGCCCAGGACGGCTTCGTAGCGAACGTGGTGTTCCTGAAGCTGTTTTGATGCAGCACGAAAAAAGCCCGGCGGGGAGCCGGGCTTTTTTCTCACTTCTGCTGTCGCTACCTCTTATGGCGTGTTGGTCGGATTCATGACGTAGAAGTCGACCGAACCGATCTCGTTCCGGTTGCCCCTCCCGTCGAGTACGCGGACGGTCAGGCGGTGGCGGGCGTTGCTCAGGAACCGGGTGTTCATCGTGAACCGCCAGCCGGAGGTCGACGCCGTCGGGAACGTCGGGTACTGCTGCTGGACGTCGGCGCGCGGGAACCCGTACTGCGCCTGGCCGACGTAGTTGCCGTCGATGATCAGCTCGATCGCGGCCACACCGTTGAAGTCGAGCGCCCATCCCTGGAAGACGGTGTCGCCGGTGATGAAGTCGAACGTGGTCGGGATGTCGATGTGTCCCACCGCCGGCAGATCCTGGTTGGTCTCGGCACAGTCGAAGAACACCGGGATGCCGGCCGGGCCGGGGATCTCGGAGAAGGTCTGCTGCTGATCGCCGACGCGGACTTTCAGCACATGATGACCGGGCCGCACACCGAGACCCAGGAGCGCTCCGACATCGAGCGTGAACATGAATCCGGAGCGCGGCGCGTCGGGATAGAAGGGATAGAAACGCTGTACGTCGTAGCGCGGCAGGCCGTAGCAGTTGCTGAACCCGCCGAGCAGACCGCAGTCGTCGGTGGAGGCCCACCGGACGCCGTCAACGAGAAGCTCGACGTACGACACGCGGCCGGTATCGAGCCGGGTGCCGAGGTCCAGCGCCCACCCGCGGACCTGCGTGATGTGCTGTGTCGGGCGGACGAAAGGTGATACGAGCGGGACGCCCGCCCCGTCGCACTGCGTGCCGGTGAGAACCGCGTCGCGCAGCGGCGTGTCGAGGTACCCGAACGGCTTCAGCATCGTTTCGCTGTTGAACACCTGGATCGTCCGGCGCCCGATGAGGCGCTCCAGCCCGTGGCGGTCCGTGGCGGTGACCGTCAGGACGTGCATCCCGTCTGTCACCCGCGTCGTATCGACGTTGGCGATGAAGCCGCTGAACAGCGCCGCCGGGAAGTCTCCGCCGAACATCGCGGCCACGTCGGGGCGGGGGTCTCCGTACATCGCCGACTGCATGTCGCCGCCGTCGATCTGTACGTCGACGCGCGCCACGCCGTCCGAGTCCGTCACCCATCCGACCACCGGGAAAACGCCCGTTCCATTGAAGATCCCGACCGCACCCGGCTGATCGACCGCGCCGAACGGCGGCTGGTTGATCGTGTTGTCGATGATGATGGTCCGCCGCCCCACCTCCTCGATCCGCCCGTCGTTCATGTAGACGCGGAGCGACACCGTGTGCGGCCCGTTGCTGAAGCGGCTGGCCAGGAAGGAGGCCTGGAATCCGGGATTCGTGTGGAAGATGCCCGGCCACTGAGGATAGGCCTGGTTGACATCGATGTACGGAAGCCGGATGACGGCGTTGTGCTGGAACTCGTCGTCGACGAACAGCTCGATCCGGGAGATCTGAATGGGGTCGTAGGCCCATCCGCGAACGAGCACCACTCCGGACTGGACGACTGCGGGGTCAGGACGGTCGACCTCGCCTACGAATCCGGGGGGCAACTGCGCAAGCAACGCAGGCACAGCGAGCGCTGCCAGTAAGGAGAGAACCAGGCCGCGGGTAACCCATCTCCACATATCCCCAACCTCCAACCCGAAGATGACCTTGGTATATCTTGTAGTTAAATCGTCAGCCGACGATACTCCGCTCCGCTCAAAAAATCAAATAATCGGCGAGCGGGCGAGGCCGATCCACTTCGTTTGCACGAGTTTATACTACGCGGCTTGACATCTTCAAGCGAAGCCGCCGGTGCCACCACACTCCCCGTTGACCTCGACCAGATCCGAGCCGCGGCCGCACGGATCGCCCCTCACGTCCACCGGACGCCGCTCCTGTCGAGCCGCACACTTTCGGAACGTGCCGGCGTCGAGATCCGCCTCAAGTGCGAAAACCTGCAGCGGGCCGGCTCTTTCAAAATTCGCGGCGCGCTGAACGCGCTCCTGCAGCTCACCCCCGAGGAGCGGCAGCGGGGCGTCGTCGCCTTCTCCTCCGGCAACCACGCCCAGGGCGTCGCCCTGGCGGCGAAGCTCCTCGGAACCAGGGCGACCATCGTGATGCCGGAGAACTCCGTCGCCTCGAAGGTCGCCGCGACCCGTGGCTACGGCGCGGAGGTCGTGCAGGGCGGGGTGACGGCGGCGACGCGCGATACCGTGGCGCGCGAGATCGCCGCGAAGACCGGCGCGGCGGTCGTTCCACCGTTCGACGACGAGCGGATCATCGCCGGCGCCGGGACCGTCGGGCTGGAGATCGTCGAGGAATGGCCCGACGTCAATTCGATCGTCGTGCCGCTCGGCGGAGGCGGACTGCTGGCTGGGATTGCCGTCGCAGCCACGACGCTCCGGCCGTCGATCACGGTCTACGGGGTGGAACCGGCCGCCGGGAACGACGGCGAGCAATCGTTTCGCGCCGGCCGCATCATCACGATCGACCCGCCGGAGACGATCGCCGACGGCGCACGCACGCTGGCCATCGGCCGGCGCAACTTCGCGATCATCCGCGAGCGCGTGGAGGACGTGGTCAGCGTCGATGACGACGTCCTGCTCGAGGCGTTGCAGTTCGCGATGTACCGGACGAAGCTGGTCATCGAGCCGACCGGCGCTCTGGGACTGGCGGGATTGTTTGCCGGAAAGATCAAGCCGCGGGCACCGGTGGCTGTTGTTGTTTCGGGAGGGAACCTGGATTTCAGTCTGCTCACGCGATTGAATTGAGAATTGAGAATTGAGAATTGAGAATCTCGAGTCTCAATTCTCAATTCTCAATTCTCAATTCTCATGACCGGCCATCTCTTCGGCGAACCGCCCCCACCTCCAGACACCCCGCGTCCGGACTCTCCTCTGGCCGAGCGGTTGCGGCCTCGGAGTCTCGACGAGGTGGTCGGCCTCGAGGAGCTGCTGGCGCCGGGACGCTTCCTCCGCAACGCGATCGAATCGGACCGCATCCCGTCCATGATCTTCTGGGGCCCGCCCGGGTCGGGAAAAACGACGCTGGCGCGGATCATCGCAAAGACGACACAGGCCCGCTTCGTCCCCTTCTCCGCGACGAGCAGCTCCATCAAGGACATCAGGATGCTGATGGAGGAGGCGCGGAAGGGGCGGCAGGCGCGCGGATCGAAGACGATCGTCTTCATCGACGAGATCCACCGTTTCAACAAGGCGCAGCAGGACGCGTTTCTGCCGTACGTCGAGGCGGGGGACATCGTCCTTATCGGCGCGACGACCGAGAACCCATCCTTTGAAGTGAACTCGGCGCTGCTGTCGAGAACCAAGGTCGTGGTCATTCCACCGCTCGACCGCGAGCAGGTGGTGACGATTCTCCGCCGCGCTCTCACCGAACCGGCGGTGCAGCAGCACGGCGTGGCGCTGACCGAAGCCGCCGTCGACTTCATCGCCGCCACGTCGGCGGGCGACGCGCGCCAGGCCCTCACCAGCCTGCAACTCGTCATCGAGACGGCACCCCCCGGCGGTGCCGCCATCGATGTCGAGGGGCTCCAGGCAATCCTCCAGCGGCGATCGCTGATGTACGACAAATCGGGCGACGAGCACTTCAACATCATCTCCGCCCTCCACAAGTCGATTCGAAACGGTGATGCCGACGCATCGGTCTACTGGCTCGTCCGGATGCTCGAAGGGGGAGAGGATCCCCTCTACATCACACGCCGGCTCGTCCGCGCCGCGTCGGAGGACGTCGGAAACGCCGATCCACAGGCACTCGTGCTGGCCGTCTCGGTCAAGGAGGCGGTGCACTTCATCGGAATGCCGGAGGCGGGAGTGGCGCTGGCGCAGCTCGTGGCGTATCTCGCCGCGGCGCCGAAGTCCAACGCCGCCTACGCCGGATACGGCGAAGCGGTCCGCGAGGTCCGTCAGGGCGACAACCCACCCGTCCCTCTTCCCATCCGCAATGCCCCGACCCGCCTCATGCAGGACCTGGGGTACGGCCGCGGCTACCAGTACGCCCACGACCACGAGGATCAGACCGCGGCCATGGACTGTCTTCCCGATTCGCTGCGCGGCCGGAGGTTTTATGAGCCGAAGGATGTGGGGGTTGAGGCGGAGATTCGGGAACGGCTGGAGCGGATGAGGAAGGCGCGAGATGGATAGTTGTTCAGCTACCTCACCCCGACCATCACCACATCCTCACTCTCGTCCCCCCGGTGAATCCGAATGGCGAACCGCTCCTCCCCCGCCTCGAGGATGTCGGCCGGATAGCGGTACCCCTCTTCGATCACGGCCAGGCCGCCCGCCGCGAAGTGCCAGCGGCCGAGCCGGGGCGTTGTGGCGCCGGGCGGCGTGATGAGGAGTGTGTTGTCGGAGAGAAACACGTAGTAGGTGCCGACGGCGATGTCCTTCGCCTCGACGACGCGCCAGACGCGGTTCAGGAACGATGGTGGCTCGGGCCGGGGAGCCGGCGCACCGCGGCGGCCCCCGCCGAACATGCCGCAGCCGGCGACGAGAAGGAGCAGAAGCGCGGCGGCGGCAGGGCGGGACAGGGTCATGCGTCGTCGGCCGTATATGCGTTCGCGGTGCGCTCGATCGGCTTCGGGCGGCGATCCTCGCCGACGTTGACGTAGACGACCTGCGCTTCGGTCACGAGCACTTTCTTGTCGGGATCGACGCCGCGGATCGCCTCCACGACGACCTTCGTCGTGATCGAGGTCGTGCCGATGCGGATCGTCTCGGTCCAGAAGCTGACCAGGTCGCCGACGAAGACCGGCTCGTGAAAGACGACCTTGTCGAGGGAGACGGTGAGCATGAAGCGCAGACCCTGCCGCCGCGCTTCGATCGCGCCGGCCTGGTCGATGTAGGAGAGGATGACGCCCCCGAAGATCGTGCCGTGCGCATTCGTGTCACGCGGCATCATGAGCACGCGGATGGCGGGCTCGTTCCATCTTTCAGCGGCCTTCGTCACGCCGCCGGCTGACCCGAAGCCGCGTTGAGCACCTGCTGGTTGATCTCGATCGCGGCGCCCTTGCGCAGACGCTCGATGAGAACGGTGCGCAGGCTGCGTGCCTGCTGCATCCGGAGCGCGTCCATGTATTGCGCGGTGTTCTCCTTGAGCTCTTCCGGCGTGACGCGGGTCTGCTCGGTGACCTGGAAGACGACGGCGCCATCGGCGACCGCCACCGGGCCGGCAAGCTGCCCCTCCTGGGCGGCCATGGCCGCTTTCACCAGTTCCTGCGTGTCACCGGTGAAGCCGCCGATCTGCCCCTGCCGCGAGACCTGCGTTTCCGAGGCGGTCAGACCGACCTTCAGCGCCACCGCATCGACGCTCGCCGCGCCGGCCACCGCATTGCGAAGATTGTTCGCCGCGATCTCACGAGCCTTCGCGGCGCGCGCGTCGTTCTCCACGCGCTGCCGGATCTCGGCCAGCGGCGTGATACCCGCCGGACGGACGCCCGACAGATAAGGAATGACGATGCCGCGCGCCGTCCCGAACGGCTCGCCGACGTCGCCCTGCTTCGCCGAGAAGACCCACGTGGAAAGCTGGGCATTGTTGCCGATGCCCGGGATGGACTCGGAGCGCTGGAACCACTGCGTGTCGTTCGAGCTGACCTTATCGTTGGCGAGCGCCGCAAACTCGTCGGGCGTGGCCGGCTTGCGGTTGCGGATCACCGACATGATCCGGTTGATCTCCTCCCGCGCCTGTTCCTTCGCCAGGTCTTCGGTCGCCTGCGAGATGAGCATCGGCCGCACTTCCTCGAACGAACGTGTGGCCGGGGGACGCCGCTCGCTGACGCGGATGATATGAAACCCGTACTCCTGCGAGCGGATGGGATCGCTGATCTCGTTCAGTGCGATCGAGAACGCTGCCCGGTCGAACGGCTCCACGGTCTGTCCGCGCTCGACCCACCCCATGTCGCCGCCCGCGCTGGACGAGGACGGATCGCCGGAGTGCTGCCGCGCCAGCGCCGCGAAGTCGGCGCCGCGACGGAGCTGCGCCACCAGCGATTCGGCTCTCGCCTTCGCCGCCGCTTCCACTTCCGCGGATGCCGTCGGATCGACCTTGATCAGGATGTGCTGGATGCGGGCCGCTTCGCCGGAACGGTATTGATCCCGGTTTGCCTCGTAGCGGCGCCGCAGCTCGGCGTCGTCCGGCTGGATCTGCGAACGGAGCCGGGTGAAATCGGCCACGAGGTATTTCATCGCGCGCTGCTCGCCGTGCGCGTAGCTGGCCTGGCTGGTCCTGTAGTACGCCTCCACATCGGCCGGCGTGACGCTGACGTTGGCAGCCTCACGGCTCGTCGGGTAGAGCACGTACCGGATCTTCGCCGTCTCGTTCATTCGCCGGTATTCCGCCTCGGCCGCCTTCGGCGAGATGATGATCGAGCTCTGCAGTGCGCTCTCCATCTTCGAGGTGGTGATGTCGCGCCGCAACTCGTCCTCGAACTCCGCCGGCGTCTGATAGCCCAGCTGCCCGGTCACATACCGCGTATACAGCTCGGTTCCGACGAACTTTCCGTCGGGATTCAGCACCGGAATCTGCAGGATGCGGTTTCGCACTTCTTCCGGCGTCGCCTCCAGGCTCAGACGGCGAGCCTCCTGGATCATCAGGCGCTGATCGATCAGGGAGTCGAGAACCTGCTTCTCGATCCCGAGGCTGCGAAGCATGTCGGGAGAGAACTGCCCGCCGTACATCTGCCGGTACTGCTGCTCGGTGTAGTAGACCGCGCGGTCGAAGTCACGGTAGCTGATCGTTTCGCCGTTCACCCGCGCCGCGAAGGCGCGCTCGTCGCCGATGGCCGCCCCCGCCCCCCCCATCCCGGTGTCGATGAAGACGAACCCGACGATGACGGCGCCGACGATGGCGATGAGAACCCACTTCAACCTGTTGAATACGGAGCGGAGTGCGCTGAGCATGGAAAACTACCTTTCAGGCGAGATCAAGGCTGAGAAAGAACGGCGCAGTCTACCTATTCCCCTATCGGCTGTCAGCTCTGGCCCGTTATGCTATAAATCTTCGGGGTCCGATTGGCCAAACGGAAAAGCAAAGCTCTCGCAAGTGCCGAGATCGACTGGTATCTGATCTCGATCGACCGGCTCAAGCAGATCGGACTGGTCATCGTCCTTCTCCTGCTCGCCGGGGCCGGCTACTGGAACTGGGAGCGCTCGAAGGGGAACCCCCGCAGCAACGCCGAGTCGGCCATCGCCGACGCCCGGCAGGCCCTCAACGCTCTCGCCGCCTCGAAGGACTTCAACCTTCACCGGAGCCAGTTCGACCGGGCTCAGCGGAAGCTAGAGGAAGCCAATACGCTTTTCGGCAGCGCCAGCTATCTCGAGGCGCAGAGTTCTGCGGTCGAGTCGCAGACCATCAGCCGCGCGGCGATCAGCGGCGCCGGACCGGCCGAAAACGACGCCCAGTTCCTCACCGTCGAGGGCGACGTCCAGTTTCAGAAGGGCTCCGCCGGCGACTGGCGTAGGGCCGAAGTGCGGACGCCGCTGTTCAATGGGGACTGGGTGAAGACGGGCGCTCGAGCCTCTGCCGAGCTGATCTTCTCCAATGGCTCGCTCTACACCGTCGGCTCCGACGCCCTCCTCGAAATCTACGCCGCCATCAATCCCGCCACGGCACGGAAGACCAACGCCGTGCAGATGCAGATCGGGTCGGTCGAAGTGGCCACCACCGACGACAGCTCGACCGTCCGGACGCCCGGCAGCCAGGTGGTCGTCGAATCGGAGTCGACCACGCACGTCGGCGTCGACCGCGGGAAGACGACCTCGGTCGTCGCCACGAAGGGGGCGGCCTCCGTCACGTCGACCGCCGGCGGGGAGGCGATCCGCCTCGCCTCGGGGGAGAAAGTCACCTCCACGCCGGCCGGCGAGATCTCCCCGGTCAAGAAGCTGATCCCTCCTCCGGCGCTTCTCTCCCCCTCGGACAACCAGACCTACCAGATGGCACCGAACCTCCGGGTGGTCCTCACCTGGGATACGCGGCCGGGCGCGGCCGGATACATCCTCCAGGTCTCCCGCTCCCGGCTCTTCTCGACGCTGGAGATCAACTCCCGCCGGCGGAAGAACACCGCCTCGACGAGTGTCACCTCGGAGGGGGCGTTCTACTGGCGGGTGGCCTCGATCGGTCCTGACGGGGACATCGGGCCGTTCTCGTCGTTCCGGCGGTTCCGCGTCAGCGGCGGGACGAAGGGGGCAGGGGCGAACGACACCACGCCTCCCCCGCTGCAGTTGAACAAGCCGATCTCGATCGGCGGCCCGTTCTACATGGTGGAGGGGCGCACCGAGCAGGGAGCCACGGTCTTCATCAACGACGACGAGGTCGCGGTCAGCGAGGATGGGACGTTCAAGAAGCTGATCTCCTTCAACCGGACCGGCCAGAACGCGGTGGTGGTGAAAGCGATCGATCCGGCGGGCAATCAGACTGTAAAATCCGAAGCTGTCTTCGTGGAAGACTGATGCAGTTGCAGTTCATCCCGCAGTTCATCCCGAGCGCTTAGCGAGGGATCATTCCAGCCATAGCCGAAGCTCGTCTCGCGCAGCGCCGAAAAGCGTCTCGGAATCTCGGGATGATTCTCCGCGAGAGCCCGAGACGTTTCCTGGCGCTTCGCGGGGTCTTCCCCGGCTATGGCTGGACTGATCCCTCGCTAAGCGCTCGGGATAGACTGAGCCCCAGGGGCAGACGTTTTGCACCGCGAACTCCGGCTGCGGACCTTCATCATTAGAAAGAGCACCCTTCGATGGCTTTGAAATCTCTGTTGTCGATGTTCTCGAACGATCTGGCGATCGACCTCGGGACAGCGAACACTCTCGTCTACGCAAAGAACAAAGGGATCGTCGTGCGGGAGCCGTCGATCGTGGCCGTCAACAAGATCAACAACAACGTCGAAGCCGTCGGCAAGGAAGCGAAGGAGATGCTCGGCCGTACGCCCGGCAACATCGTCGCCATCCGGCCGATGAAGGACGGCGTGATCGCCGACTTCGAGGTGACGGAAAAGATGATCAAGTACTTCATCGAGAAGGCGCACGGGCGCCGCTTTCTGGTGAAGCCGCGCATCGTCATCTCCGTCCCTTCCGAGATCACGCAGGTGGAGAAGCGGGCGGTGAAGGACTCGGCTCTGCGCGCCGGCGCGACCGAGGTGTACCTGATCGAGCAGGCCATGGCCGCCGCCATCGGGGCCGGTCTGCCGATCACCGACCCCACCGGCAACATGATCGTCGACATCGGCGGAGGGACGACCGACGTGGCGGTGATCTCGCTGGCCGGCATCGTCTACTCGCGGTCGGTACGCGTGGCCGGCAACGAGATGGACGACGCGATCATTCAGTACATCAAGCGGAAGTACAACCTCCTCATCGGCGAGCGAACCGCCGAGCAGGTGAAGATGGAGATCGGCTCCGCCTTCCCGCTGGACGAGGAGATGACCATGGAGATCAAGGGCCGCGACCTCGTGGAGGGTGTGCCCAAGACCCTGGTCGTCTCGGACGAGGAGATCCGGGAAGCGCTGTCGGAGACCGTGGCCACGATCGTGGAGGCGGTGCGGGTGGCGCTGGAGCGGACCCCGCCCGAGCTGTCGGCCGACATCATGGACAAAGGCATCATCATCGCCGGCGGCGGCTCGATGCTGAAAAACCTCGACAAACGGCTGCGCGAGGAGACCGGCCTCCCCGTCACGCTGGCCGAGGACCCGCTGGCGTGCGTCGCGCTCGGAACGGGTCAGATGCTGACCGATTTCAATCTGCTGCGAAAGATCTCGATTGAATAGGGCTCAGGGCTCAGGGCTCAGGGCTCAGGGCTCGGATGAACGGATCTGAGCCCTGAGCCCTGAGCCCCGAGCCCCGAGAACTGGTGCGAAATCTGCTGAGGCGCTGGAGTCAGTAATGGCCGCCGAAGTCATCCCCCGCCGCCCGACGCTTCTCTTCATCGTCGTGCTGTCGCTGCTGTTCGTTCTCATGAGTCTCAGCAGCCGGACGAGGTACATCGGGGAGACGCGGACGCTCTTCGAGCGCACCGTGATGACCATCTTCTCCCCGGTGCCGAAGACGGTGAACTGGATCGGGGGGAGCGCGGAGGACATGTATCACGGTTATCTGGATATGCGCCGCGCGGTCGGCGAGAACCTGCAGCTGCGGCGGAAAGTGGCCTCGCTGACGACCGAAAATGTGAAGCTGCGGCAGACCGACAGCGACCTGCGGCGGCTGCGGAACCTGCTCCACTATTCCGAGCAGTTCGACATGCAGACGTCGCTGGCGCACGCGATCATGATCGACACCTCCGGCCGCTTCAAAGCGCTGATCATCGACCGCGGGGCCCGTGACGGCGTCGAGATCAACGACGCCATCGTCAACGCCAACGGTCTCATCGGACGGGTGGTGCTCACGACCAACGACATGTCCAAGGTGCAGATCCTCACCGACAACAACTCGGCGATCGGTGCGCTCGTCGAGCGGACACGGCGCCAGGGCATCATCCGCGGCGACGGCACCTCGATGGTCGAGATGCACGACATCCCGACGCTGGCCGACGTGAAAGAGGGCGACCGCCTCCTCACCGCCGGGATCGACGGCATCTATCCGAAAGGGATCCCGATCGGCATCGTCACCCGCGCCGAGCAGGGACCGCATCTCTTCAAGAACATCGACGTGAGGCCGCTTGTCGACTTCGGCAAGATCGAGGAGGTCATCGTCATCCACACACGAAAGATCCCGCCCGAGGTCGTGAGGTACGCGCCTTGAGGTGGCTCCGGTTCCTCGTCGGACTGCTGCTGGCCCTGACGCTGCACACGCTCCTGGACAGCTTCTTCCCGAACGCGCTGGCTTTTTTCGATCCCTACATCATCCTCGTCGTCTACTACTCGATGGGGGGGAACGTGCTGGGGGCCATCGTCGCCGGCGTCATGGCCGGGCTGGTCCAGGATGCTTTTTCGGGAGCAATCTTCGGCCTCCATGCGTTCTCATTGACCGTGTGCGCCTATATCGTGGCGTACATCAACTCCCGCCTGGTGCTTCGCGGCACTCTGGCTTTCGGCGCGAACCTGGGCGGCGCGGTGATCGTGAACGAGCTCGTGATCTACATCCTGGTGAACATCCTCCTGCGCCAGCGCATCGAGATGTTCGAACAGGGTGTCATCGTGAAGATGGTGTTCACGACGCTCTTTGGAATGCTCGTTTATCAGCTTCTGGCCCTCTTCTTCCGCGAGGAGCCCATCGAGGCGACGAAACGGGCCACGGGGTGGTGACATGCGCGTATACAGAGACGATCAGAAGTTCCTGCAATTCCGAATCAACGCCCTGATGTGGGGTATCGCGGCCGTGTTCGTCTTCCTGGCCGGCTCGTTCTGGTTCGTGCAGGGAGTGCACGCGGACAAGTACCGCGGCCTGGCCGAGGCGAATTCGCTGCGGGAGCTCAAGGTTCCCGCCAAGCGCGGCCTCATCATGGACCGCAACGGGAAGATCCTCGCCGACAACCAGGCAGCGTACGCGCTCGTCCTCGATCGCGTCGTCATGCGGCCGATCGTCAAACGCGACCCGCAGCGGCGCCAGAAGGTCGTAACCTTCGTCTCCGGAGTCCTCGGCGTCCCGCCGCAGGAGATCGAAGCGCGGTTCGAGAGAGGGAAGACCATCCACGTCTCCCGGCCCCTGCCGCTGGCCGAAGACCTGACCATGCAGCAGATGGCGGTCATCGAATCGCAAGCCATCCTCTTCCCCGAGCTCAACGTCACGCCCGTACAGCGCCGGAACTATGCGAACGGCACGATGGCCGCGCACGTGATGGGCTTCATCGGCGAGGTCAACGACAGGGACCTGGCACAGTTCCGCGACCTGCAACAGGGGGATCTCATCGGCAAACGCGGTGTCGAGCTGATGTACGACAATTACCTGCGCGGCAAGGACGGGGCGGAGTACTGGGAGTACGACAGCCACGGGCGGCGCCTCAAGGAATACGAGCCGGCCCGGAAGATCCCGGTGGCCGGCGACAACGTCTATCTGACGATCGACTTCGAGCTGCAGCGTCGTGCCGAGCAGTACTTCCTCGAAAATGAGATGGTCGGCGCCACGGTGGTTCTCGATCCCAGGAATGGCGAGGTCCTGGCCATGGCCTCCTCGCCGGCGTACGACCCGAACGTCTACTCGAAGCGGTTCACGCCGGAGGTCTACAAGATCATCCTCTCCAATCCGTTCAAGCTCGAGGTGAACCGGGCCATCCAGGGGCTCTACTCGCCCGGGTCGATATTCAAGAACGTGATGGCCATGGCCGGCCTCTCGGACGGCGCAATCAATCCGTCGACGACGTTTACGTGCGGAGGCAGCGGCACGTTCTTCGGCCGCCGGTTCCGCTGCTGGAAACGCGAAGGCCACGGCGTCGTGAACCTCGACCGTGCCCTCAAGATCTCCTGCGACATTTTCTTTTACAACACAGGCGCCCGCCTCGGCGTCGACAAGATCAAACATTACTCCGAGCAGCTCACGTTCGGAAAGATCTCCAAGATCGACCTCGACGGGGAGAAGGCCGGCCTCATCCCCTCCACGGAGTGGCGAGCCAAAAACCCTGTCCGCGGCGATCCGAAATGGTACCCGAGCGAGACGATCTCCGTTTCCATCGGTCAGGGGCCGCTGCTGGTCACGCCGCTGCAGACCGCCAACATGATGGCCGCGATCGCCAACGGCGGAAAGGTCTTCCGGCCGCACGTGGTGCGCGTGATCGAACGGATCGGCCCGGACGGCAAAGCGCAGCGGTTGCGCGTGGCCGACGAGGTCCTCGACGAGGTGGCCCTCTCGCCCGATGCTCTCGCCGCGGTGCGGCGCGGTCTCTGGAAAGTGGTCAATGAGCCGGGAGGGACGGGGGCCAACGCGCGCGTCGAGGGCCTGGGGATCTCCGGGAAGACCGGAACGGTGCAGGTCATCCGCCAGATCGGCTGGGTGAAATCGGCCAGCCTCCCGTTCAAGCACAAGGACCACGCCTGGTTCGTGGCGTACGGCCCCAGCAACCCCGGGCAGACGCCGTCGATGGTGGTGGTGGTCTTCGTCGAGCATGGCGGGGGCGGCGGCAGTGACGCCGCGCCGCTGGCCAAACTGCTCTTCGAGTCGCGCTTTCGCGACAAGGTTCTGAGCGCACGGCTCGATCTCGACAACCCCGAAACGCTGGAACAGATCCGGGAAGGCGATCTGCCGCTCCCATCGCGGGCACAATGATCATTCGCGACCGCGGACTGCCGTCCGTCGACCTGAACTTCCTCGGCACGGCGATCGTCATCGCCGCGATCGGCGTGGTCCTCATCTACAGCGCCACCTGGTTCACCGATCCGAACCTCAGCGTGGTCAAACGGCAGATGATCTGGGTCGCCATCGGCATCCTTCTGATGATCGCCTTCATGGTCGTCGACTACCGGGTGCTGTTCGACATCGCTCCGGTCCTCTATGCGATCGGACTGATCCTGCTGGTCTACCTGCTGGTGTGGGGACGCGTCACGGCGAACGTCCGGTCGTGGATCCACATCGGCGCGTTCCAGTTTCAGCCTTCCGAGTTCATGAAGATCTTCACCGCGCTGATGCTCGCGCGCTACTTCGAGTCGAACGATCGCGCCTATCTCAACGTCAAGTCCTTCATGGTGGCCATGGCCATCATCGCCGCACCGGTCGTGCTGATCGTCCTGCAGCCCGACTTCGGCACCGCGGCGTCGTTCTTCCCGCTGGTCGCCGTCGCGATGTTCTTCGGCGGAATCCGCGCGCGCATCTGGGTGGCCATGATCGTGCTCGTCGCGGTCTCTCTTCCCATCGCCTACCAGCGGCTCGAACCGTATCAGCAGGAGCGGCTGGTCGTCTTTCTCAATCCGGAGCGCGATCCGCTCGGATCGGGATACCAGGTGACGCAGGCCAAGATCGCCATCGGCTCCGGCGGCATTCACGGCAAGGGCTTCAAGCAGGGCACGCAGGCCCGACTCGACTTCATCCCCGAGCATCACACCGACTTCATCTTCTCCGTCCTCGGCGAGGAGTGGGGGTTCATCGGCGTGATCATCGTTCTCGCGCTTTACCTCTTCCTGATCGTTCAGGCGCTCTCGTTCGCGAAGAACGCGCGTGACAGGGGAGGCACGTTCCTGGTCATCTGTCTGATCTCATTCATCATCTTCCACGTCCTGATCAACGTGGCGATGCAGATCGGACTGCTGCCGACTACCGGCATTCCCCTGCCGCTCGTCTCGTACGGCGGATCGTCGACGCTGATGTTCTTCATCGCCGTCGGCCTCATCGCCAACGTCGACCTCCGCCGCTTCGTCAATGCCTGAGGCGCTGGGACGCCGGTGTCCTCACCGGCGCTTCATCCGCTCGATCTCGCGCCGCTCCTTCTTCGTCGGCCGCCCCGCCCCCGGGTCGCGATAGACCCGCGCCGCCACCACTTTGCGCTCCGGCGGCGGCGGACTCTCGTCGAGATAGGCCGTCCTGCCAAGCTCCTTCGACAGTTGCCCCTCCGGCAGAACGGCCACCACCACCCGCCGCGGCCAGTCGCCCCTGAGGAACTCGACCATGTCCCCTTCGCGGAGAGAGGAGGAGGGCCTCGCCCGCTGGCCGTTGAGTTTGACGTGCCCGCCCCGAACGGCCTCGGCCGCTTCGCTGCGCGACTTGAAGAGGCAGACCAGCTTCAGCCAGTGGTCGATCCGGTGTCGGTCCATAACCGTATATAATCCAAGATCTTCGGAGGGCACATGATCAAGGCGGACATCGTCAACAAGGTAGCGGAAGTCTCCGAAATTTCGCGGGTCAAGGCCGCTCAGGCCGTCGACACCGTAATCGAGGGGCTCCGCAACGCGCTGGCGCGCGGACAGCGCATCGAGCTGCGCGGTTTCGGCGTGTTCCAGGTCAAACAGCGGAAGAAGGGCATCGGCCGGAATCCCAAGACCGGGGTCGAGGTCAAGATCCCACCCGGCAACACGATCCGCTTCAAGCCGGGCAAAGAGCTCCGCAATCTGCTGTGAGTCTGCGGTCTTGATTCTCGTTCTCGATTTCGGTTCCCAGTACACGCAGTTGATCGCACGCAGGATCCGCGAGAACAGCGTCTTCTCCGTCGTCCATCCGTTCGACTACCCGGTCGAGAAGATCCGCGAGCTCGCTCCGCAGGGGATCGTGCTCTCCGGCGGACCGCAATCGGTTTACTCCGAGAACGCTCCTTACTGCTCGCGCGAGGTCTTCGACCTCGGCATCCCCATCCTGGGGATCTGCTACGGCATGCAGCTCACCGCGTACTTTCTCGACGGGCGGGTGGAGGCGGCCACCGAGCGCGAGTACGGCCGCGCCGAGATCGACGTCACGGTGAAGTCGCCGCTGTTCGACGGTACGCCATCCCACCAGCGCGTCTGGGCGAGCCATGGCGACCGCATTCTGAAAGCGCCGCCCGGGTTCCGCGTCACCGCCACCTCCGCGAACGCACCCATCGCCGCGTTCGAGAGTGACGAGCGGAAATGTTTCGCGATCCAGTTTCACCCGGAGGTGACGCATACCGAGGCCGGCGGGCAGATCCTGAAGAACTTTCTCTTCGGCATCGCCGGCTGCAAGCCGGCTTGGGATCTCGGCGACTTCCGGCGGAAGAAGGTCGAGGAGATCCGGAAGACGGTCGGCGACCGGCATGTGATCGCCGCGGTGAGTGGCGGCGTCGATTCGTCCGTGGCCGCGCTTCTCGTTTCGGAGGCCATCGGGGCTCAGCTGACGGCCATCTTCGTCGACAACGGTGTGCTCCGGAAGAACGAGGCCATGCAGGTCGTGTCGCGTCTGTCCGAAGGGCTGGGGATGCACATCGTGGCTGTCGACGGAAGACAGCGCTTCTACGACCGGCTGGCCGGGATCGAAGATCCGGAGATGAAGCGGAAGAGGATCGGGAACGAGTTCATCGCCGTCTTCGAGGAAGAAGCGAAGCGCATCCCCAACGTCGAGTTCCTCGTGCAGGGCACGCTCTATCCCGACGTCATCGAATCGGTCTCCATCAAAGGGCCGTCGGCGGTCATCAAGACCCACCACAACGTCGGCGGTCTGCCGGAGAAGATGGGCCTGAAACTGATCGAGCCGGTGCGCGAGCTCTTCAAGGATGAAGTCCGGCGCCTCGGCATCGACCTCGGACTGGAGGAGGAGTTCGTCTGGCGACACCCTTTCCCCGGCCCCGGCCTCGCCGTCCGCATCCTCGGCGAAGTCACCGCGGAGCGGGTCGAGATCCTGCAGAACGCCGACGACATCGTCATCGACGAGATCCGGCGGGCCGGCCTCTACCGCGAGACCTCGCAGGCCTTCGCCGTCCTGCTCCCCGTCCAGAGTGTCGGCGTCATGGGCGATGAGCGGACCTATGAGAACGTTCTTGCCGTCCGCGCGGTGACGACGACGGACTTCATGACCGCCGACTGGTACCGCATGCCCTACGACGTGCTCGACCGCATCGCGCGCCGCGTCGTCAACGAAGTCCGCGGCATCAACCGCGTCGTCTACGACATTTCGTCGAAGCCGCCGAGTACGATTGAGTGGGAGTGAGGGGGGGACGTTGGTCGTTGGACGTTGGTCGTTGGACGTGGGCGGGGGGGCCGACCAACGACCAACGACCAACGAAAAACCGGGGAGCGGCGGGAACCCCGCCGCCCCCCGAGGAGCAGATGGTCCGGGGTCCCTCTCCCCCGCACCCAAAGCGCACAGCAGGGGTGCGCCCGTGAGCGAACTAGTCGCTCAAGTTGCGTATCACCGTCGGAATATCGAGGTCATTACCGAAATCGCTCGACGCCATGGGCCCAAATCCACCCGAACCGTCAGAACGGGTGACGTTCTTACGAAAAAACGGGGGGTCATAAATTTCCCCGTCGGCTCCTATCTGCTGCGGCGCCGGCGGCTCCTCGTGGCGCGCTGCGATCTGATGCGGTGTCGGTCGGGGCGGCGAGGGCATGTGCTGCTTCTGCTGCGACCGGGCCGGGGTCGACAGCTGTTCGCCGCGGGTATTGAGCAGTCCCTTCGTCGCCGCGTCGAAGCCGGTGGCGATGACGGTGACCTTCACTTCGTCTTTCATGTTCGGGTCGATGACCGTGCCGAAGATGATGTTCGCTTCATCGTCCGCGGCTTCCTGGATGATCGACGCCGCTTCGTGGACTTCGAACAGCGTCATCTCCGGGCCGCCGGTCACGTTGATCAGCACTCCCTTCGCTCCCTCGATGGACGCCTCCTCGAGAAGCGGTGAGGAGATGGCGCGCTGCGCCGCCTCGACGGCGCGATGCTCGCCGGACGAGACCCCCGTCCCCATGAGCGCCATGCCCATGCCGTGCATGATCGTCTTCACGTCGGCGAAGTCGAGATTGATCTCCCCCGGTACGGTGATCAGATCGGAGATGCCCTGTACGGCCTGGCGCAGGATGTCGTCGGCGATCTTGAACGCCTCGCCGAGCGAGGTGGCCCGCTCGACGAAATTCAGCAGCCGCTCGTTCGGAATCGTGATCAGCGTGTCGACCGTGTCCCGCAGCGCCCGGATGCCAAGCTCGGCCTGCACGCGGCGGCGTTTCCCTTCGAAGTTGAACGGCTTGGTGACCACCGCCACGGTGAGCGCGCCGAGCTCCGCGGCCAGCGAGGCGATGATCGGCGCCGCGCCGGTGCCGGTGCCGCCGCCCATCCCCGTGGTGATGAAAATCATGTCGGCGCCGGACAGCGCCTCCAGGATGCGGTCGGTGTCCTCGAGCGCGGCCTGCTTGCCGACGTCGGGGTTCGCCCCCGCGCCAAGACCCTTGGTGAGCTTTGCACCGATCTGCAGCTTCGTCGGCGCCAGCGAGGTGCGCATCGCCTGAACATCGGTGTTCACAACGAGGAACTCGATGCCCTTGATGCCGGCCTGAATCATCCGGTTGACGGCGTTCCCACCACCACCACCCACCCCGATGACCTTGATCCTGGCCGTGAGCTGCTCTTCCTGAAGCGTGACCTTCAGCCTGCTGTCGGCCGTATCGTCAAACGTGATCATTTACCGTCTCCCGAGATATTACAGATTTAGGTGTTCGATTCCAATCTTAAATTCAGGGCTCATTCCGCAACGAACCACGACCTCACCGACTCCGCGACCCTGGCCAGGCCGCGACGCGGGCGTTTGCGCACTGCCTTCTGCTGCCGGAATCCCCAGAGCAGAAGCCCGGCGGCAGCCGCCCACTCCGGACCGGCCACCGTGTCGGCCAGACCACCGATGTTCCTCGGCATGCCCTTTCTGGCCTGCTGGTCGAAGCACTGCTCGACCATCTCCACCATGCCGTCCATCTCCGCGCCGCCGCCGACGAGGACGACGCCCGACCGGATCTCCTTCTCCAGCCCCACCTTCTCCAGATCGCGATAGACGAGCTTGGCGATCTCCGCCGCGCGCGGCTCGATGATCCCGGTCAGCTCCTGGCGGGAGAGGATCTTCGGAGCGCGTCCGCCGACCGTCGGCACCTCGATCGGATCATCGGCGGTGACGAGCGACGACAGGGCGCAGCCGTAACGCTTCTTGATCCGCTCGGCGTCTTCCATCGGGGTCCGGAGGACGACGGAGATGTCGGAGGTGAAGTGACCGGCACCGACCGGCAGCACGTTCGTGTGGACGACGTTCCCTTCGAGGAAGACGGCGTAATCGGTGGTCCCGGCACCGATGTCCATCAGCAGCACGCCCATCTCCCGCTCGTCGTGGGTGAGCACCGCTTCCGCGGCGGCGAGCTGTTCGAGCACGAGCTCCTGCACGGCGATGCCTGCCTTGTTCACGCACGCCAGCACGTTCTGGTTGTGGGTCCGGGCACCGGTGACGATGTGCACGTTCGCCTCGAGTCGCTGGGCGGTCATGCCGACCGGATCGTGGATCCCGTCCTGCCCGTCGACGACGAACTCGCGGGGAATGACGTGGAGCAGCTCCAGCTCGGCCGGGACGTTGATCGACTTCGACGCTTCGATGACCCGGTCGATGTCGTCGCGCGTGATCTCACGGTGTTTGCTCACCACGGAGACGACGCCGCGCGAGTTCACCGAGCGGATGTGATCGCCGGCCACGCCGACATACGTCGACTCGATCTCCACGCCGGCCATCACCTCGGCCTCGTCGACGGCGCGCTTCACCGCGTCGATGGCCTGATCGAGATTGATGATGTTCCCGCGCCGCGTCCCCTTCATCGGCGCCGTTCCCTTGCCGATGATCTCCAGCTGCCCTCGATCGTTGACCTCCCCGACCAGCACACAGGCCTTCGAGGTTCCGAGGTCGAGAGCGACGACGTAGCGGTCTTCAGTTCGTGCCATGAATGGCTCCTTCATCGAGGGCTGGGCCCTGCCGTGGTTTGATGACGATGCGGTCGCTGAAGCGGAGGTCGGCGTACTCGATGGATCCGCGCTGCAGTCCTTCGGCGCGGGCGATGGCGTGCAGCGTTCGCCACTTCCCGGGCAGACCGGTCTCGTTCGCGTACACCACCGCGGCCAGCTCCCGGTCGAACAGCTCGAACGCATCCGGCGCGACCGGTTTCACTTCCGAGATCCTCGAGTAGACCTCCGGGTCGGTGCGGCTCAACTCCCGGAGCAGAGTCACGCAGCGCTTCAGATCGTCCGGCGCGGAAGAACCGCGGACCAGCGGCAGATCGCGGTTGCCGACCAGCGGCGAGAGCGGCGCGAAGGCCACGCCGTCTTCATCGACGTAGCGGAACTCCGACCCGATCACAACCAGCGCCACCGGCGTCCGCTCGGTCACGCGGATGCGCAGGAGGTCCGGCAGTTTCTTCTCGATGGCGATGCGGTCGATCCACGACAGCGAACGGAGGTCGCGCTGCACGGCATCGATGTCCACCTGGAACAGGTTCGCGCCGACGTAGGCAGCGGTGACCCGATCGATGTCGACCCGCGGACTGTGGACGATCCCTCCCACCTCCACGGCCCGGATGGCGAAGCGCGCATCCGACTGCGCGCGGCGCACCATCCACGTTCCGGCCACGAGAGCGAGCAGCGCGAAGGTCAGGCCGCGCGCGATGCGCAGCACCCGCTGCACCTGGATCCGGTTCTGGTTCCGCCGGATGCGCGCCACGTCGATGGGCCGGAGAAAGCGCGGATGCGTGGTGTCGACGCCGCTCACGCCCCACCCCCCGCCACGAGCGCTTCGCCGATCTGGTGCACGTCGCCCGCCCCCATGGTGATGAAGAGGTCTTTCGCCCCCAGCCGTCCCCGCAGCTCCTCGACGATCTCCTCGTTGCTGTAATCGAGATACTCGATGTTCTCGCCCGCGTCGGTGATCAGCCGCGCGCTGATTCCGCTGAGCGGCTCTTCGCGCGCCGCGTAGATCGGCGAGACGATCGCGACGTCGGCAGCGCCCAGCGCCGCGGCGAAGTCGCCGGCGAAATCGCGGGTGCGCGAGTAGAGGTGCGGCTGGAAGAGGGCCACGATCCGCCGCTCCGGATAACCGCGCCGCGCCGCCTCCAGCGTGGCCCGGATCTCCGTCGGATGATGCGCGTAGTCATCGACCACGATCGCCCCGGCGAACTCGCCCAGGATCTGGAACCGCCGCTCCACGCCGAGGAAGCGCGAGAGGCCGCGGGCGATGACGCCGCTCTCGACGCCCAGCTCGCGCGCCACGGCGATCGCCGCCAGCGCATTGCGGACGTTGTGCTCCCCCGGCACCAGGAGCTGGAACGCGCCCGTTCCCGGCACCTCGAACCTCGCACCCCCCTCGGTGAACCGGAGATTGATGGCGCGAAGCTGCGCCCCCTCCGACAACCCGTACGTGATCACTCTCCGCGAAGATCCCGGAGCTCCAATCAGCTGCGCGACGGCCGGGTCGTCGATGCAGGCGATGACCGAGCCGCCCGGCTTCACTCCTTCGATGAAGATGCGGAAGGCCTCCAGGATCGCTTCGAAGCTTCCGTAGTACTCGAGGTGGTCGGCCTCGATGTTCGTGATGACGGCGATCTCCGGATGCAGCTGGTGGAACGTCCGGTCGTACTCGTCGGCCTCGACCACGAGAAAGTCGCCCTTCCCGCTCTTGGCATTCGTGGAGAGATTGCGGACCACGCCGCCGACCAGCACGGTCGGGTCGAGGCCCGCCTCCTCGAGAACGACGGAGATCATCGACGAGGTGGTGGTCTTGCCGTGCGTGCCGGACACGCCGACGGCGCGCTTCCGGTTCACGATCTCTCCCAGGATCTCCGAGCGGCGCACCACCTCGATGCCGCGCTCATGCGCCGTGTCGATCTCCCCGTTGCGCCCCCGCACGGCCGCCGTCACGACCACCAGGTCGACGCCGCCCAGGTGCGCGGGGTCGTGGCCGATGGAGACCCGGATCCCCTTCCGGGCCAGCGAATCGGTGACGGAGGAGCGCTTGAGGTCACAGCCGGAGACAGACACCCCCGCCTGCGCGAGGATCTCGGCGATGCCGCTCATCCCGATTCCGCCGATGCCGACGAAATGGACGTTTTTTATGTCATGAAAATTCATTCAGTTCGTGGCGTCGTTAATTTGAATTTTAAGTTTGCTAAACACTCAAAGCAAATCATTTCTCTGAATCTTTTCAATGAAATCGATGATCCTGGCCGTGGCCTCCGGCGCCGCCAGCGTCCGCGAGGCTTCCCCCATCCGCCGGGCCCGCTGCGCGTCGGCGAGAATTTCGGAGATCGCCGCCGCCAGACGCTCCGGCGTCAGCTCTTTTTCGGTGATGACCACCGCGCCGCCCGCCGCCTCGACTACCCGCGCGTTCAGCTCCTGGTGGTTGTTCGTCGCCGCGGCGAATGGAACGAGAATCGCCGCGCGCCCGGTCGCGGAGAGCTCCCCGATCGTCATCGCCCCGGCCCGCGATACGACGAGATCGGCCGCGCCGATCTCCTCGGCCATGGCTTCGAGATACGGCACCACGCGCGCGTTCGGAAAGGGCGACGAGCGGTACGCCTCCCCCACCTTCTGCAGATCGTTCGGCCCGGTCTGATGGACGACCTCCACCTGGTCGCGCAGGCGGGCCATGAACAGCAGCGCGCCGGCCATCGTCTCGTTCAGAATGCGCGACCCCTGACTCCCCCCGAAAATCAGCAGCCTTTTTGGAGCGCCGGCGTTCTCACCGGCGCGTTTTCTGGTCTCGAAAAACTCCGGGCGGATCGGATTCCCCGTCACCACGCCGTCTTTGCGCTTCAGCCGCGGGAGGGCATCGGGAAAGGCGACCGCTACCGCTCTCACGAACTTCGCGAGCATGCGGTTGGTGAGGCCTGGATAAGCGTTCTGCTCGTGGATCATCGTGGGGATCCGCCGCAGCGCTGCCGCGGCGAGCACCGGTCCGGACGAATAGCCGCCCACACCGAGCACGATGGACGGCTGGTGGCGTCCGACAACGCGCCAGGCCTGCACGAACCCGAGCGGCAGGCTGGCCAGGTTCCGCAGCAGGTCGGCGCCCCCCTTCCCCTTCAGGCCGCCGACGGAGATGAGCTCGAGGGGAAACCCCGCCTTCGGGACGATCGTCCTTTCCAGCCCCTTCCCGGTCCCGACGAAGACGACGCGCCGCCCGGGATCGCGTTGCAGGTACGCGCGCGCGATGGCGATGGCCGGATAGATGTGTCCTCCCGTCCCGCCGCCGGCGATCATCAGTGTCTTCGTCACGCCCTTCTCGCCCATCGCGTCCTCAGTTCGTTTGTTGTGACAGATTCAGGAGAATGCCGATCGCGCAGAGACTGGCGATCAGCGACGATCCGCCGTAGCTGACCAGCGGAAGGGCGATGCCCTTCGTCGGCAGGAGGCAGAGCGCCACGCTGATGTTGATCAGCGCCTGAATGGCGATCATCAGCGTCAGGCCGAGCGCCGCGTAGAAGACGAAGCGGTCGTCGCTCCGCTGTGCGATCCGCAGCCCGCGCCAGGCCAGGAAAGCGAATGCCCCGACCAGCAGCGAGGCGCCGATGAATCCCAGCTCTTCGCCGATGATCGAGAAGATGAAATCGGTGTGCGGCTCGGGAAGAAAGAAGAGCTTCTGCCTTCCGTTGCCGATGCCGAGCCCGTGAAGGCCGCCGGTGCCGAGCGCGATGAGCGACTGCAGGGCCTGGAACCCCTTGCCGAGCGGATCCGCCTCCGGATTGAGAAAAGCGAAGACGCGATCGCGCCGGTAGGCGGCGCCGAACGCCAGGGCCAGGGCGGCCGGCAGGAGGATGACCGCGAAGAGGCCGACGAACCGCCACGATACTCCCGCCGCGAACACCATCGCCGCGCAGACCAGCATCAGCATCGACGCCGTTCCGAAGTCGCGGCCGAGCACGATGAGCCCTCCCACGAGCACGACCACGAACGCCAGCGGCAGGATCGTGGCCGTCAGCTCGTTGATCCGCCCCTCGCGCCGCGCCAGGTACGAGGCCACGAAAAGGATCAGCACCGGCTTGGCAAACTCGGAGGGCTGCAGTTGGAACCACGGCGTGACGATCCAGCGATGCGTTCCGTTGATCGGCGACTGGAAGAGCGCCGCGGTCAACGCCACGACGATGACCGCCAGGGCCAGATAGATCAGCCGGCGCTCCTTCAGCAGCGCGAAGTCGAGATGCATCAGCAGCACCATCGCCACCGCACCCACGCCGAGCCACACCAGCTGCTTCGTCATGAAGTAGTACGGCGTATCGGCGCCGAATCGCTGCGTGGCGATGATCGCCGAGGCGCTGTAGATCATGACCACGCCGACGACGACGATCAGCATCGCCGCGCCGAACAGCCACGTGTCGTAGGTGAGTTTGCGGCTCATGGTTTCCGGCTCCCGGCTCCCGGCTCCCGGCTCCCGGGAAGGTTCCTCACCAGTTCCTCGAAGTGCTTTCCTCTTTCCTCGAAGTTTCTGTACTGGTCGAAGCTGGCGCAGGCGGGGGAGAGGAGCACGGCCTCGCCTTTTTTCGCGTTCTTCCGCGCCCACTCCACGGCCCGGGCGAGGTCGCCGGCCTGTACGATTTCCGTCGCTCTCTGCAGCGCCTGGGTGATGCGGGGGGCCGCGTCGCCGATCGTCAGCACGGTCCGCACGCGCGATGACACGAGGTCGCGCATCCGCTCGAAGTCGCCGCCCTTGTCTTTCCCGCCGAGGATGAGAATCACGCTCTTCGGTTCGAATCCCTCGACCGATTTCGCCGTCGCGTCGACGTTGGTTCCCTTCGAGTCGTTGATCCAGCGGACGCCGCCGAGCTCGCGCGTGAGCGCCATGCGATGCGGCAGCCCGGCGAACGTGCCGAAGGCGATCTGCACGTCGAGGTCGTTCACCCCCGCGGCGCGGGCGGCGAGCCACGCCGCGAGCGCGTTCTCCACGTTCGGCATGCCCTGCAGCTTCAGCGAAGCGCGCGGGATCCGGCGCGTCTCGTCATCCAGCGTCAGGACGAGGTCATCGCCCTCCAGCCATGCGCCCTTCTCGAGCCGCTGCGACGCGGCGAACTGCCACACCCGCACCGCGCTGTCGCGCATCACGCTCCGCCGCTCCACCGCGTTGACGATGGCGACGTCGCCCGCCTGCTGGTTCCCGAAGATCCTGTACTTGGCCGCCGCGTAATGATCGAACGTCGCGTAACGGTCCATGTGATCGGGCGTGACGTTGAGGAGCACGGCCACGTTGGCCCGGAACGTCTGCACCGTCTCGAGCTGAAAGGAGGAGAGCTCCAGCACGTACTGCCGCGGCTTCTCGAAATCGATGGCGGCGATGAGCGGATCGCCGATGTTGCCCGCCACGATCGGCTGCCGGCCCGCCACGCGGAGGATCTCGCCGATGAGCGCCGTGGTGGTCGACTTGCCGTTCGATCCGGTCACGGCGATGACGTTCCCCTTCAGATGCTGGAACGCGAGCTCGATCTCCCCCACCACCGGGATGGCCCGCGCTCCCGCCTCGGCCAGCAGCGGAATGCCGGCCGGGACGCCGGGGCTGAGGATGATGCGGTCGACGTCGTCGAGCAGCGAGGACTCCTGCGGCCCGAACATCTTCACGACGCGGTCATCGACGTCGTACGGCAGCGAGGGGGAGGAATTGCTGTCGGAGAGGACGACGCTCTCGCCGCGGCCGGCCAGAAAATTGGCCGCCGCCACACCCGACTTCCCCGCACCCACCACCAGATTTTTCATTTTAGATTTTGGATTTTGGATTTGCTGCTTACCTCAGTTTCAGCGTAGCGAGACTCAACAAAGCGAAGATGATGGCGATGATCCAGAAGCGGACCACAACCTTCGTCTCGCGCCAGCCCGACAATTCGAAGTGATGATGCAGCGGCGACATCTTGAAGATGCGCCGCCCGGTCAGCTTGAACGAGGCCACCTGCAGGATCACCGACAGCGCCTCGACGACGAAGAGGCCGCCGACGAGGACGAGCAGCAGTTCCTGCTTGATCATGACGGCGAGCGTGCCGATGGCCCCGCCGAGAGCGAGTGAGCCGACGTCGCCCATGAAGATCTCCGCCGGATGGGCGTTGAACCAGAGAAAGCCGAGCGAGGCGCCGACCATCGCTCCGCAGAACACCGCCAGCTCACCCGTCTGCGGCATCCAGGCGATGTTCAGGTAGTCGGCGATGCGGAAGTTCCCTGCCGCGTACGTCAGCACGGTGTACGTTCCGGCGGCGATGAGCGTCGTGCCGATGGCCAGACCGTCGAGCCCGTCGGTCAGGTTCACGGCGTTCGACGCCCCGACGATGATCACCATGACGAAGAGGATGTAGACGGGACCGAGGTCGAGGACGAGGTCCTTGATGAACGGGAAGGTGATGACCGTCGAGTAGTTGTTGTGGATGCTCGGCAGGTAGGCGATGGCCAGACCGGCCAGGAGGGCCACGCCGAACTGCGCGCTGAACTTCTCCTTCGCCGTGAGGCCGAGGTTCTGCTTCCTGGCCAGCTTGCGGTAGTCGTCGACGAAGCCGATCACGCCGTACGCGAACGTCACGAAGAGAACGATCCAGATGTACGGGTTGAAGATGTCGGCCCAGAGGATCGTCGGGATGAGGATGGCCACGTTGATGAGGATGCCGCCCATGGTCGGCGTCCCGGCCTTCTGCTGATGCGACCGCGGGCCTTCTTCGCGGATGTACTGGCCGATCTTGATCCGGCGCATCCGCTCGATCAGCCACGGCCCGAGGATGAACGAGATCATCAGCGCGGTCAGCGCGGCGAACGCGGTGCGGAAGGTGATGTAGCGGAAGACGTTGAAGCCGAAGACCACGTCGCGCAGGGGGTAGAGGAGGTGGTAGAGCATTACGACCGCCCTCCCGACGCGTTGGTCGTTGGTCGTTGTTCGTTGGTCGTGAGTGAGGTCACGATCTTGTCGAGGCCGATGCCGCGGGAGGCTTTGATGAGGATGAGATCTCCTTCGCGGATGAAATCGCGGAGAAAATCGCCGGCTGCCGCGGCGTCGTCGAAGTGGTGCAGCGTCTTGTGGCCTGCTTCGCGCGCGCCGTCGAGCAGCGCCGCGGAACGTTTGCCGACGCCGATCACGGCATCGATCTCCTTCGGAACGGCGCGGCCGGCGTCACGGTGATAGTCGAGCTCCTTCTCGCCGAGCTCGAGCATGTCGCCGATCACGGCGATGCGTCTTCCCTGCACGTCGGCCTGCGTCATCAGCTCGAGAGTCTTCGTCAGCGCGTACGGGTTGGAATTGTAGGTGTCATCGTAGATCGTGGCGCCCCGCCAGGGAATGATGACGCCGCGGTGATAGGCGGGCTGGATGTCGCGCACGCCGCGCTCGATGCCTTCCCACGAGGTGCCGATGGCGCGGTTCGTGGCGATGGCCGCGAGCAGGTTCTCGAGATTGTGCCGTCCCGGAAGCGACAGCTCCATCTCGCGCCGCGCTCCCTCGGCCTCGAGCGTGAAGCGTGTGCCCAGAAGACCACGCTCCCGCACCTCGACCGCCCGATATTCCGCGGGGCGCTCGACGCCGTATGTCTTCTTCGGGCCGCGATGGTCGCTGCTGATGTTCACGACGTGATCGTCGTCGGCGTTGACGATGACCGTTCCGCCGTCACGCAGATTCTCCAGCAGCTCCCGCTTCGCCTCGGCGATCTTCTCGACCGTCCCGAAGAACTCGATGTGCACCGGGGCGATGTTCGTGTAGACGCCGACATCGGGGCGCGTCAGCCCCGCCAGCTGCGCGATCTCTCCCTTGTGATTCATCCCCATCTCGGAGACGACCACTTCCGCGTCGTCGGGCGTGTTGTCGATGCAGAGCGGGCAGCCGATGAGATTGTTGAAGTTGCCCCACGACTTGAAGGTGCGCCGCTCGGTCGCCGCAAGCGTGGCGATCATCTCCTTGGTCGTGGTCTTGCCGGCCGACCCGGTGATGCCGATCAGCGTGAAGTCCATCCGCCGGCGGATGGCGCGCGCCAGCATCTGCAGGGCCACGGTCGTGTCGCCGACGCGGACGATCCCTTTCCCTGCCGGCACATCGCCGGGAACCACGGAAACGACCGCACCGCGCGCGGTCTCCAGTGCCTGCGGAAGGAACTGGTGCCCGTCGAGCCGCTCTCCCCTGATGGCGAAGAAGACCGAATCAGGCTTGACCTCGCGGCTGTCGATCACGACCGAGTGCGTGACGACGTCGCCCCCCTGGATGACCTGCCCGCCGGTCATGTTGGCGAGCTCCTGGAAGGTCAGCGTGGGCATGACGCCCTCCCACCCGACCGGGCCTCAGGCCTCGGGCCCGAGGCCCATGATGTTGCCTTCCGGCTCCGCCGCGTTTCTTCCCCGGCAATCGTCCCCTTCCCCCACGAAGACTGCCCGACGATCACCATCCACGCACCCACGCCGAAACCGACCGGCGGAGCCGGAACGCAACACCTGTTTAGACGGCAGAAAGAATATGACGATTTCATGACTAATTACAAGAAGATTTTCGTGTCAATTCAACCAACTTTCGAAGCTAATTTATCAATCCGCTTTTTCAGGGCGGACTCGGCTTCTTCCCGATCGTCGAAATGGATCACCTGATCGCCCACCACCTGGTAGGTCTCATGCCCCTTCCCGGCGATGACGATGACGTCGTCGCCGGCGGCCTCGGCGATGGCCGAGGCGATGGCCTGCCGCCGGTCGGCGATGCGGGCGTACTTCGTCTCCGGCACGTCGCCCATGCCGGCTTCGATCTCGTCGAGAATCGACTCCGGCTTCTCGCTTCTCGGGTTGTCGCTGGTCAGGACGGTGTAGTCGGCCAGGCGCCCGGCAATGGCTCCCATCTCCGGACGTTTGCCCTTGTCGCGATCGCCGCCGCACCCCATCAGCAGGACCATCCGCCGCCCGGGCGCCATGTCGCGCACCGCCCGCAGGAGTTTCTCCAGGGCGTCGGGCTTGTGCGCGTAGTCGACGATCACGGTCGGCCCGCCGGCGGAAGGAACCCGTTCGAAGCGGCCGCGCACGCTCTGCAGCTTCCGGATGCCTTCTTCGATCGTCGCCCGCGGAATGCCGACCGTGACCGCCGCGCCGATCGCGGCGAGCCAGTTGTAGAGGTTCGGCTGTCCCAGCAGGATCGACTCCAGACGGAGCGAGCCGGCCGGCGTGATCACCGTGCCGCGCAGGCCGTCGACGGAGATCTCGAAGTCTTCGGCAGGACGGACGTCGGCTTCCGGCGCGCGGCCGAACGTCAGCACCGCGTCCCCGAGCTCGGCGGCCAGACGGCGTCCGTACTCGTCGTCGATGTTGACGATGGCGCTGCGGCGGCCGCGGTCGATCTGATCGAAGAGGATCCGTTTGGCGGCGAAGTAATCGTCGAAGTCCCTGTGAAAGTCGAAGTGATCGCGGGAGAGGTTCGTGAAGACGGCGGCGGCGAATCGAATGCCGTGCGTCCGTTTCAGCGCCAGCGCGTGCGATGAGACTTCCATCACCGCATTGTGGACGCCGGCGTCGCGCATCTTCGCGAACCACTGCTGGAGGACCACCGCGTCCGGGGTCGTCCGATCGGCCACCAGCCGCTCGCTTCCGGCGCGGTATTCGATCGTCCCGATCAGCCCCACCGGTTCCCCGCTCGCATCGAAGACCGACTCGATCATCCGCGTCGTCGTCGTCTTCCCGGAGGTTCCGGTGACGCCGACCAGAGCCAGCGAATCAGCCGGCCGCCCGTAAAAGTTCGCCGCCAGCAGCGCCACCGCGGCCCGAGCGTCGTCGACCTCGATCACTACAATGTCATTCCGAGCGGAGCGAGGAATGACCACCGCCGCGGCCCCCTTCTCCATCGCCTGCGGGACGTACTGCGCTCCATCCTGCTGCGTCCCCGGGATGGCGACGAACAGCGATCCTTTCCGCACCAGGCGCGAATCGGGGGTGACTCCGCTGATCTCGACGTCGGTCGAGCCGTGGACCGCCACGACCGGCACGCCGTCGAGAAGCTCGCGCAGCTTCATCGAGACGCCTCCGCGAGCACGAGCGCGATGCGCCGATTCTCCGGCAGAGCTTCGCCGGGCCATGGCTGTTGTGATTTGACCACTCCGCTTCCGACCGCCTCGACGAGCAGGCCGCCGGCCGTCGCGACGGCGACAGCCGCGCGGGCGTCCAGCCCCCGGAGATCGGGGACCACTGCCCGGTCGGCTGGCCGAGGGCGTTGCGAAAACGCCGCCAGCGCATACCCGTCAATGCCGATCGTTCTCTGCGGCATCGACGGTGGCACTCTCAGGTAGCGGAGCGTCGCCCGCGCGATCTCCCGGAACACCGGCGCGGCGATCTTCCCGCCCGACTGTTCGAAGCGAGGCTCGTCGATCGCGACCAGGATGATCAGCCGCGGCCGGTCTGCCGGGACGTAGCCGGCGAACGAGGCCAGCACGCGGTCGGGCGAGTAGCCGCCGCGCACCGCCTTCTGTGCCGTGCCGGTCTTCCCGGCCACGACGTGCTCGGCCAGTGCCCCCTCCATGCCCGTGCCGTACGCGACGACACCCTTGAGCATCTCATTCAGCACCGCGGCCGTACGCTCCGAGATGACGCGCACCGGCTCCGGCCGCTCCGGCTCATGGATCGTCTCCCCTTCGCCGTCCACGACGCGCTGCACGATCCGCGGCTCGACCCGGACTCCGCCGTTGGCGATCGCCGAGATGGCGCGCAGGACCTGCAGCGTGGTCGCGCCCACTTCCTGCCCGATGGCGATGCTGGCGCTGGAGATCTGGCTCCAGCGCGTGGTCTGACGCAGCAGTCCGATGGCCTCGCCCGGCAGCTGGACGCCGGTCCGCTCGCCGAATCCGAACCGCCGGATGTAGTTGTAGAAGCGGCGGTCGCCGAGCTCGAGCGCCACGCGGATGATGCCGACGTTCGACGAGTGCGCCATCACGTCGGTGAAAGACAGGAGTCCGAAACGCTTGCCGCCGTGCTCGCGGATGTCGACGTTCGCGACCCGGATGGCTCCTTCTCCGCAGTCGACGATCTGCGACGGCGTGACGATCCCCTCTTCCAGTCCCGCGGCCGCGGCGACGATCTTGAACGTCGATCCCGGCTCGTAGATGTCCTGCACGTTGCGGTTGCGCCAGGCCGAGGAGGGGAAGTCGGCGAACCGGTTGGGGTCGAAGGTCGGCACGGAGGCCATGGCCAGGATGTCGCCGCTCTGCGCGTCCATGACGATGGCCGCGCCGCCCGCGGCGCGATAGCGCTCCACCGCTGCGTTGAGCGCCTTCTCGGCGATGAACTGCACGACCGAATCGATCGTCAGGACGAGGTCGTGGCCGTCGACGGGACGGTTCGCCCCTTCGCCGCCGACGAGATAGACGCCGCGACGGGCGTCCTTGAGCACGGTGACCTTTCCGGGACGGCCGCGCACCCAGGAGTCGAAGGAGTGCTCGATCCCGGCCAGCCCGCCGCCGTCGACGCCGACGTAACCGATCACGTTGGCGGCCAGCGATCCGCGCGGATAAGCGCGACGGTGCTCCTCGATGAAATCGATCCCGGGCAACGCCAGCTTGCGCACCGTCGCGGTGATCTCGACCGGCACCTGCCGTGCGATCCAGACGAATCCGGCGTCGCTGCGCAGCCTGGCCTCGATATCGGAAGCCTTGAGACGGAGGCCGGGAATGCCGGCCAGCTTCTTCGCCGTCGCGGCGCGATCGACGACGGCCTGAGGATCGGCGTAGATCGACTCCGCCGCCACACTCTCCGCGAGCACGCGGCCGGCGCGGTCGAGGATCGAGCCGCGCACCGGGTTCAGCGCCAGCGTCCGCTCCTGCTGCCGCAGCGCCCGGTTCGTGTAGTGCTCCGTCTGCGCCAGCTGGATCTGAGCGAGGCGGGCGATGACGATGACCATCCAGGTCATCAGTCCCGCGCAGATCAGGAGCACTCGGCGGCGGGAGACGCTCATCGCCCCTCCTTCTTTTCCGCGAGCGCCTTCACGGTGACGATCGCCGGCGGCGGAGTCGGACGGAGGCCGAGCTTCGGGGCCTGCTTCTCCACCGCTTCGAGCGCGGTGAGGCGGTCGAGCTCGAACTGGAGGCGCTTGTTGTCTTCGCCCAGCTGTTTGCGGGCGTTCTGAAGCCGCGTCACCTCACGGCCGAGACGGATGACTTCGAGGTTCTGCCAGGTGAAGAGAAGGAGGAACAGACCGATCGGAAGGCCGAGGGCGAGGATGGCCAGCAGCTCACGAAACCGGCGGCGATCCCTCTCCCGGACGATGTGGGCATTCTCGATCGGTTTCTTCTGCGTGTACATGACGGACTGGCGCGAAGCCGGAAAACAAGGGTGAAGATCTGCCTACAAGTACGGCACGAGGAACCATCCACACACGCCCACGCTCCACGCTCCACCCCTCCCGAGCTCCCGTCACCGCACACACACCCGACCCTTCCCCAACCTTCACCCTTGCTTCCGGGCTCCGCACTACAACTTCTCTGCGACCCGCAGCTTCGCGCTGCGCGACCGCGGATTCCCTGCGATCTCTTCCTCCGAAGCAGTCACCGGCCTGCCGGTGAGCACGCTCACGATCGCCCTCGCCCCGCACCCGCACACCGGCATTCCCGGCGGGCAGGTGCACTCCCCTTCGAGACGGCGGAAGGCCTGTTTGACGATCCGATCCTCGAGCGAATGAAACGAGATGACGGCGATGCGCGCCCCCTGCTCCAGGACGCTCACGGCGTCGTCGACGAACCGGTCGAGGCCGGCCAGCTCCTCGTTCACGGCGATGCGAAGCGCCTGAAACGTGAGCGTGGAAGGATCGATGTCTCCCTTCCTGCCGCGCTTGACGGAACGAATCACGTCCGCCAGTTGCAACGTCGTCTCGATCGGCGCCTCCTCGCGTGCGGTGACGATGGCACGTGCGATCCGTCGCGCCATCGGCTCCTCGCCGTACTGGCGAAGAATCCGCGCCAGCTCCCGCTCGTCGATCGACGCCACCAGATCGGCCGCCGACGGACCTTCGCCCCCCATCCGCATATCGAGCGGAGCATCGTGACGGAATGAAAATCCGCGCCGCGCGTCGTCGAGCTGCATGGAGGAAACGCCGAGGTCGGCCAGAATCCCGCTGATCGCGTCGATTCCGTGCTGCTTCAGAATGTCAATGAGCGCTTCGTGACGTCCCCTTGCGAACGTCACCCGTTCGCCGAACGGCCGCAGCCGTTCGCGCGACTTCTCGAGCGCCTCCGCGTCGCGGTCGATCGCCAGGATGCGGAGCCGCGGATGCTTCCGCAGCAGCGCCTCCGAGTGACCGCCGAGTCCCACCGTCGCGTCGACGATCGTGCCGTCGCCGCGCGATGGGCGGAGGGATTCGAGAATCTCTTGTAAAAGAACAGGCTCGTGAACCGAACGTTGGTCGTTGGTCGTTGGTCGTTGGTCGTTTCCCACGACTACGACCAACGACAAACGACCAACGACAAACTCCTAAACTCCATGCAGCTCCAGCTCCTTGAAATCCTCATCCGTCATCGGCGACTCATCGAGCCGCTTCTGGATCTTCTGGTCGTTCCAGACGATCAGGTGGTCCTGGTTTCCGATCACCACCACCTCGCTCTGGATGCCCGCCACCTCGCGGAGGATCGTCGGCACCAGGACGCGTCCCTGGGCATCGATCGCCCCGACCTGGCCGTAGTAGTTCACCCGTTCCAGCAGCTTCCCCTTTGCCATGGACGTGGAGGGCACCCGTGAGAGCCGCTCCTGAAAGTCGAACCAGACCGGCAGTGGATAGACGAGCGCGCGCCGGCCGTCGGTGGAAGTGATGAAGCAGTCGCGACCGTATTTCTCTTCAATGATCTTGCGGAAGTTCGCCGGGACCTTCAGACGACCTTTGTCGTCGATCGTGGCGGGGGCATGCCCCATCAAGACGCTGAGTTCCACGGTCCGTAGAGTCCTTCCACCCTTGTTTTGGCAACTGTAGGCCCCGTTCTACCACCATTGACCACTGGAGTCCACAAAAAACCACAAGAGAGGGAAAAAAAGGCAGGCCTCGGGCCTCAGGCCTCGGGCGTTCAATCCGACGGACGACGGCACTTCCCGAGGCCCGAGGCCCGAGGCCCGAGGCCCGCTTCACTTCACCATCTTCTTCAGCTTCCCCGCCGCATCCTTCCCGACCAGGTTGTCGGCGGCGTGGAGGGCCCGCTGGATGAGCTCGAGGATGTCGTCGTCGCCGCTCCAGTGCTGGCGGACGATCTCCGGGTCGGTGTCGGTGAGGATCTTGTTGACCAGGTAGACGCCGAAGATGAGGTCGTCGATGAAGCCGATCGGACCGAGGAAGAGCTCCGGCACGATGTCGAGAGGAAAGAAGTAATAGGCCACCCCGCTGCCGAGCAGGACCTTGTTCGTACCGGAAACACGAGGATCGTTCACCAGCCGCCACAGCAGCATGAACATGTCGGGGACCAGGAGCAGCCAGCCGGTCGAGCGCTCGGCCAGGTGGCCGCGCGCTTCGGCGTAGGCATGAACGCGATTGCGAAGCCGGTCGTAAAAGCGCCGCGCGCGCTCCTCTTCATTCCTCGGTGACGACGCGCTCGGCATCTCGGGAGTGGTCGTGGTCGTGGCGCTCATGAGCTCCTCCAGGGTTCGGCGCGTCGGGCAGGTCGGCCCCTCCTCTGCCGAGGGTGACCGCGAGACCGCCGTCGATGATCCAGATTTTCTGTACGTCCGCAGTGACGAACGATGGCAAAAATCGATCCAGCGACATCACCAGCGTGGCCGGCGGCTCATACGAGACGAGCTCCGGCGGCAGGCGGCTGCGAAGAAGACCGACCAGGATCGTCGGCAGAGGGAACCCGGCCGCCGACGCGCCGCGCAGCGGCACGCGCACCGTCGTTCCGCTGGCATGGATCTCCGTGATGTCGACGGTGAAGGGGACGCTGATGAACTTGCGGATCGATCCTGTGACGCGGAGATGCCCGTTGAGGAACTCGAGCTCGATCCGCTCGATGGGCTCGGTCTGCCCGATCATCGACCGGACGAGAGCGTTCAATCTCTCGCCGTCGATGCGCACATCAAAAGAGTCCCACTCGACAAATCGCCTCGTCACTCGTCACCCGTCACTCGTAACCCGTCCCCCGGTGGCTTATTATGCGCGTCGCTTCCATGCCCAGGCGCACCGATCTCGACTCGATCCTCATCATCGGCTCCGGCCCCATCGTGATCGGGCAGGCCTGCGAATTCGACTACTCCGGAACGCAGGCCTGCAAAGCTCTCAAGGAAGAGGGCTACCGGATCATCCTGGTCAACTCGAATCCCGCCACGATCATGACCGATCCGGAGTTCGCCGACCGGACCTACATCGAGCCGCTCACTCCCGACACGCTGGAGCGGATCATTGCGAAAGAGAAGCCCGATGCGATCCTGCCGACCGTCGGAGGGCAGACCGGGATCAACCTGGCCATGGCGCTCTACGAGAGCGGGGCGCTGGAGCGGCACGGAGTCGAGCTGATCGGTGCGAACCACCTCGCCATCAAGACGGCAGAGGACCGGCAGCTCTTCAAGGAAGCGATGATCCGGATCGGCGTGGAGGTTCCGCGCTCCGGCTACGCGACGTCGATGGAAGAGGGTGAGGCCATCGCACGCGACATCGGATTCCCTCTGGTCATCCGCCCCTCCTACACGCTCGGCGGCTCGGGCGGGGGCATCGCCTACAACATCGAGGAGTTCCGGACGATCGTCGGCCGCGGTATCCATCTCTCCCCCGTCCACAGCGTGCTCGTCGAGGAGTCGGTGACCGGGTGGAAAGAGTTCGAGCTCGAGGTGATGCGCGACAAGGCCGACAACGTGATCATCGTCTGCTCGATCGAGAACTTCGACCCCATGGGGGTACACACCGGCGACTCGATCACCGTGGCGCCACAGCAGACCCTGACCAATGTCGAATACCAGGAGATGCGCGACGAGGCCAAGCGGATCATCCGCGCCATCGGCGTGGAGACCGGGGGAAGCAACATCCAGTTCGCCGTCGACCCGAAAACCGGCCGCCGCCTGGCCATCGAGATGAACCCCCGCGTCTCGCGCTCGTCGGCGCTGGCCTCGAAGGCCACCGGCTTCCCGATCGCGAAGTTCGCGGCGAAGCTCGCCGCCGGCTACACGCTCGACGAGATCCCGAACGACATCACGAAGAAGACGCCGGCGTCGTTCGAGCCGTCGATCGACTACGTGGTGGTGAAGCTCCCCCGCTTCGCCTTCGAGAAGTTCCGGCAGACCCCGCCCATCCTCGGCCTGTCGATGCAGTCGGTCGGCGAGGCCATGGCCATCGGCCGCACGTTCAACGAAGCGCTGCAGAAAGGTCTGCGATCGCTCGAGGTCGGCATGGCCGGACTCGAATCGCGCGGCTACGCCGAGGAGCGTCTCCCGGAGCTGCTGCGCACTCCCACGCCCGACCGGATCTTCGCCATCGGCGACGCCTTCCGCGCCGGGATGACGGTCGAGCAGATCCACCACTACTCGAGCATCGACCCCTGGTTCCTCCGCGAGATCGCGAAGATCGTGGAGATGGAGCGTGTCATTCCGAGCGTCAGCGAGGAATCTGGCCGGGCGGAAGGCAGAGCCGCCGAGCCACCGCACACCCGGATTCTCCGCTGGAAACGGGAGGGGTTCTCCGACCGGCAGATTGCCACGCTCACCGGCCGCAGCGAGCAGGAGGTGCGCGAGGAGCGTCACGCCCTCGGCATCCGGCCGGTCTACAAGCGCGTCGACACCTGCGCCGCGGAGTTCGAGGCCACGACTCCGTATCTCTACTCGACCTACGAGCTCGAAGACGAATCGCAGCCGACGCAGCGCCGCAAAGTGATCATTCTCGGCTCCGGTCCGATCCGCATCGGCCAGGGTATCGAGTTCGACACCTGCTGCGTCCACGCGTCGTTCGCGCTGCGTGAGATCGGCTTCGAGACCATCATGGTCAACTGCAATCCGGAGACGGTCTCGACCGACTACGACACGTCGGACCGCCTCTACTTCGAGCCACTCACGCTGGAGGACGTGCTGGAGATCGTCGATCTCGAGAAGCCGGAAGGAGTGATCGTGCAGTTCGGCGGCCAGACGCCGCTCAAACTGGCCAAGCAGCTCGCTGATGCCGGCGTGCCGATGTGGGGAACTTCGGTCGATTCGATCGACATCGCCGAGGATCGGGAGCGGTTCGGAGCGCTGGCGAAGAAGTACGACATCCTCGTTCCCGCGCACGGCACGGCGATGACCGAACAGGAAGCCGTCGACGTGGCGGGGCAGGTCGGCTACCCGGTCGTGGTGCGCCCCTCCTACGTTCTCGGCGGCCGCGGGATGGCCATCGTGTACGACGAGCGGACGCTTCGCGAGTACATGGCGTACGCGGTCGACGCGGCGCCGGGGCATCCGATCCTGATCGACCGTTTTCTCGAAGACGCGATCGAGATCGACGTCGACGCCGTCAGCGACGGGCGCGACGTCGTGATCGCCGGCGTGATGGAGCACATCGAGCTGGCCGGCATCCACTCCGGCGATTCGACCACGGTCATTCCGCCGTACATCATCGGGCACCGCGAGCAGGACCGGATCCGGCGCCGCACGGTGCAGCTGGCGAAGGCGCTGGACGTCATCGGCCTGATGAACGTGCAGTACGCGATCCAGCACGGCGAGCTGTACGTGCTGGAGGTGAATCCGCGCGCGTCGCGAACCATCCCCTACGTGTCGAAGGCCACCGGCGTGTCGTTCGCCAAGGTGGCGGCGCGCGTGATGGCCGGCATGTCGCTGCGCGAGCAGGGACTCACGACCGAGCCCCGCGTCGACGCTTACTTCGTGAAAGCTCCGGTCTTCCCCTTCAACCGCTTCCCGCGCGAGGACACGGTCCTCGGCCCGGAGATGAAATCGACCGGCGAAGTGATGGGCAGCTCGCTCCGATTCGGCGAGGCCTACGCCAAGGCCCTCCTCGGGGCCGGCGTGCGGCTGCCCCTCGGCGGCACCGCGTTCATCTCCGTCAACGACAACGACAAGCGGCCCATGGTCGTGCAGCTGGCCCGCGACCTCCAGAACCTTGGTTTTCAACTGATCGCCACCTCGGGAACGCGCGAGTTCCTCGAGGGTCACGGCGTCGACGTCGGCCTCACCTGGAAGGTGCACGAGATCGAGCGCCCCAACATCGTCGACCGGATGATCAACGGCGAGGTCACGCTGGTGATCAACACCCCGTACGGAAAATCGGCCTTCACGGACGATACGTACATCCGGAGAAACGCGCTGCAGCTCGGAATCCCGTGCATCACCACGCTGACCGCGGCGACCGCCTGCGTGGAGGGAATCCGCGCGGGGCGCGACGGCGTCAACACCTTCGCGGCCCTGCAGGAACAGCACGGAGTCCGCGTCGAGCGCTGAAAGCGCCCCCTTCCGCCCTGATTCCTCGCTGCGCGCGGAATGACAGGTACCATGTGCTCCATGCACATGAGGCTGCTGGTGCCCCTGACCCTGGCCATCAACGTTTCCGCCGCGCCGCCGCGCGTGGCGAACCTCGCGGAGAAGCAGCGCGCCGTCGCCACCATCGAGAGCCATCGCGCCGATCTGACCGCGCTCAGCGACGAGATCTGGCGCTACGCCGAACCGGCCCTGCGGGAGACCCGCTCTTCGCAGGCGCTGGCGGGCTTCGCGGAAAAGCATGGCTTCCGCGTCACGCGCGGCATTGCCGGGATGCCGACGGCCTTCATCGCCGAGTACGGCAGCGGCGCGCCCGTCATCGGGATCATGGGTGAGTACGACGCGCTGCCCGGCATCTCCCAGAAGGCGCAATCGGCCAAAGAGGCGCTCGAAGAGGGCGCGGCCGGCCACGGCTGCGGGCACAACCTCTTCGGCGTCGGATCGCTCGCGGCCGCGATCGCCGTGAAAGACCTCATCGACGCCGGGCGGCTCAAAGGGACCATCCGCTTCTTCGGGACACCGGCGGAGGAGGCGGTGGGAGGAAAGATCTACATCCTGCGCGACGGGGCGATGGAGGGCATCGACGTGATGCTGGCCTGGCACCCCTCCGACAAGACGCAATCGGACACGAGGAGCTCGCAGGCGCTCATCGACCTCGAAGTCGATTTCACCGGGCGCGCCGCGCACGCGGCCTTCGATCCGTGGAACGGGCGGAGCGCGGTCGACGGCGCGGAGATCTTCACGCACGCCGTGAATCTGATGCGCGAGCACATCCGCCCCACGGCACGCATGCACTACACGATCGTGCGCGGCGGGGAGGTGCCCAACGTGGTTCCGGAGCACGCCAAGGTCTGGCTCTGGCTGCGCGACCTGGAGATGACCGAGGTCGAGGAAATGCTGGTGCGCATCCGGAAGATCGCCGCCGGCGCGGCCCTGGCGGCGGACGTCGAATCGAAGCTCAACATCCTGGGCGGCGACTGGAACATGCTGACGAACATCGCCGGACAGCGCGTCGTGCAGAAGAATCTCGAGTGGCTCGGCCCGCCGAAGTTCACGCCGGAAGAACAGGAGTTCGCAAAGGCCATCCAGCGCGCGACCGGCGTCGAGGAGAAGGGGCTGAAGACCTCGCTGGAACCGTTCGAGGACAAACCCGGCCCCGCGGAAGGGGGATCGACCGACGTGGGCGACGTCAGCTGGAACATCCCCACGCTCAGCCTCTCCGTCACGACCGCGCCCGACGGCGCACCGTGGCACGGCTGGAGCGTCGTGGCCTGCGGCGGCATGTCGATCGGGCACAAGGGAATGATCCATGCGGCGAAAGCGCTCGCCGCCACCATGATCGATCTCTACCGGAATCCGCAGGACGTGCGGGCCATCCGGCAGGAGTTCATCACCGACACGAAGGAGACCAGGTTCCGCTACTACATCCCGGACGGACCACCACAGCTTCCGCCATCGCGGTAACGAAGGAGATCTTCATGAAACGGGTGATCACGGTTTTGCTATGCGTCCTTTTTCTGGCCTCGTGCGGCGGCTCGGATGTAACCATCGAGGATCTGGAGAAGAAGAACGCCGATCTGACGCAGCGGGTGAAGTCGCTGGAAGATCAGCTGCTGGCGGCGGAAAAGAAGCTCATCGTGCACGAGCAGGCCATGCAGACGCTGAGCTCGCGCCAGCGCGAGATCGAGAATTACTTCAATAAGCTGCAGGCCGGCCAGACGCGCTGACGCGTCAAACGGCGATGGTGATGTACGGCTGCGCGCTCGCCAGCTCGGTCTTGAACGCGGTCATCGCCCGGATCGCATACCGGGTGCGCTGCCCCGCCGCGCCGGGCCGCGCCGGTCCGGAGAGCTGCCGGTGCGGCCTCGCCGTTCCAGGATTGCGCGAGCGGAAGTACTGGTGGGAGAACGGCGACGGCTTGTCGATCTCGATGACGATCTCGTCGACGGTCACGTCGGCGCCGCCGACGTAGCGAAAGTCCCATTCGAGGCCCTCGCCGGGACGGAGCTTCACTTCCTCCGGATTGACGCCGATGTAGACGCGGCCGCCTCCCTGTTCGATGGCCACGCGGATCGGGACCGTCCGCGTCACGAATTCCGTCACATCCTCCGGACGGATCAGACGGTCCGACGACGCTGGTGGCGCCGCGATCAGCGACGGTCCCTCTGCGCGCGCCGGGGCCGGGATGAACGACGACGGCCGCGGTTTCTCTCCCTGCCGCAGCCAGGCCGCGACCGGAGCGCCGTCGGAATGGATGCGCGGACGCGGACGGCGCGTCCGGGTCTTCTTCGCCTGCACCGGCTTCGGTGCCGGGGGAACATGCGGCGCAACGGGAGCCTTCGTCTTCGCCGGCGGAACCGCGACGGGGCGCGAAGCGGAGACCTTCTTTGGCTTCGCGAGTTTCGCGGATTTGGCCGGTTTTGCAGACTTTACGGACTTTGCGCGCTTTGCGGGCTTTGCGGGCTTTGCGGACTTTACGGACTTTGCGGACTTCGTGGTCTTCGTGGTCTTCGTGGTCTTCGCCGGTTTTGCCGGTTTGGCGGGCTTGCGGGCCGCTTTGCGGGTCACCGCTTTCGCGGCCTTCTTCACCCGCTTCGCAACGACTTTCCTGGCGGCGCGGCCGGCGGATTTCGTTCGCGCGGCGGCTTTCCTGGTCGTTCGCCGGGCCGCAGCAGCGGCCTTTTTCCCCTGCACTTTCGCCATTTCGGACCCTTTCCGCCGACGCCCCTGAAAAAAGAATGGCGCAATATAGCAGAGGTCTCAGCCGAAGACGCCGGCAACGCTGAATCCGCCATCCACCGCCAGGCACTGGCCGGTGATGTAGGAAGCGGCCGGCATCGCCAGAAATGCAACTGCTGCAGCGACTTCCGACGGTTCTCCGATCCGCCCGGCCGGGGTCCGGGCCACGATCTTCGCCAGCCGCTCGGGATCGCGGAGGACCGGCTCGGCCAGCGGGGTACGGATGTACCACGGCGCCACGGCATTCACCCGGATGCCGTCGGGAGCCCACTCGGCCGCCAGCGCGCGCGTCATCTGGACGACGGCGGCCTTGCCCATCGCGTAGGGAGTCCCGGTGCCGAGGTTCCGGAAGGCGGCCACCGACACGACGTTGACGATGGCCGCCTCCCCCGATTGCTTCAGAAGGGGATAGGCGGCGCGGCACATCGAGAAGGCAGCGTGCTGATTCGTATCGATCAGATGCCGGTACTCCTCGTTCGAGTAGTCCGCGGTCGGCTTCCGGATGTTCGTCCCGGCGTTGTTGACGAGGATGTCGAGCCTGTCGAGCTTGTCGAGAATCGAAGTGGCATCTCCCGTCACATCTGCCGCGATGGCGCGCGTGCCCGGCCGGTCGCGCGCCCATGCCTCGAGCCGTTCCCGATTGCGCGCCACGCCAACGACCGACGCACCGTGGCGGATCAGCTCATCCGCGATCGCCAGGCCGATGCCGCTCGTGCATCCGGTGACGAGCGCGGTTCTGCCGGCGAGCGTCCATGCTGTCACCGAATCTCTTCCTTCAGCACATCGCGGAGCCGCTCGGCGATGCGGCGGATCTGGGAGTCGTCTTCTCCTTCCACCATCACCCGGACGAGGTTCTCGGTGCCGGAGTAGCGGACGAGGATACGGCCGCGGCCGCCGAGCTCGGCGAGCGACTCCTTCAGCGCGGTCTGGTAGCGCGGCAAGGAATCGAGCGACGGCTTTGCGGCTACCTTTTCATTGAGGAGCAGCTGCGGCATCGGGTCGAAGGTGCGCAGCTCGGAAAACTTCGCCGGAGACTGCGCGAGGATCTCGCCGAACACGAGCGCGGTGTGGATCCCGTCGCCGGTCGTGTGCACGGTCAGGTCGATGATGTGCCCCGACTGCTCGCCGCCGATCACGGCCTGGTTCTGCATCATCTGTTCGAGGACGTACTTGTCGCCGACCTGCGCGCGGATGAGGCGGATGCCATCCGCCTGGAGCTGCTTCTCGAACCCGAAGTTCGACATCACGGTCGTGACGATGCGGTCGCCTGTGAGCTTCCCGTTCCTGCGAAGATACTGCGCCCAGAGATAGATCACCTCATCGCCGTCGCGGATCCGCCCGGCGTCGTCGACGAAGATGGCGCGGTCGGCATCGCCGTCGAAGGCCACGCCGAAATCGGCGCGCTGCTCGACGACGACTTCCGTCAGCCGCTCCGGGTGAAGGGCTCCCGAGCCCTCGTTGATGTTGCGCCCGTCGGGCTGATCGTGGATCACGACGACTTCCGCGCCGGCCCGGCGGAAGACTTCCGGTCCGATCCGATAGGCCGCGCCGTGGCCGGTGTCGAGGACCACCTTCCTCCCCGTGAGCGCACCCGGCTTCGCGCCGGAGATGAGAAAGCGTTCGTACGCCTCCACCAGGTCCGGCGAATCGCGGAGATCGCCGGCATCGACGTGAACGCTGTCGCGGCGGATGGCGCGCAACTCGTCCTCGATCTGCTCCTCGATCGAATCGGGGAGCTTCATCCCGTCGTGGCCGAAGATCTTCACGCCGTTGTCTTCGAACGGATTGTGCGATGCGGAGATCGAGATCGCGGCCACGGCGTCGGTTGTCCGGCAGAGGTACGCGACGCCGGGAGTCGGGATCACCCCGATGAGCACCGGCTCGCCGCCACCCGCGGTAACGCCCGCCGCGAGCGCCCGCGCGATCTCCGGCCCCGATTCGCGCGTGTCCATCCCGAGAAGAACCGTGGGAGGGGACGGCTTCAGCCGGTGGGCGAGCGCTTCGCCCATGGCGAACATCGTCGCCGTGTCGAGCGGATACTCGAGCGCCTTTCCGCGGATGCCGTCAGTACCGAAGAGGACTCTCATGGTGCATTCGCCGGCGTTTCATCAGTCGTACCGCCCTCGTCCCCGGGAAGCTCCGGCCCGATCTCACCGATGACCGGCACCGTCACCTGCGCCGTGAGCGGCGAGATGACGCGGACGAGCGGTGAATCGCTGACGACCGCGACATTCTGCACGAAGGTCTCCGTGCGGTTGGTCATGATGATGCGCTCGGTCCCGACTTCCTCCATGCCCTGGATTTGCGTCGAGGGTCCGGAGACGAGGGCCCGGTCGGGGGCCAGGGTCAGCTGTCCGACTCGATACCCGTCGGGCACGTCGCCGACCAGGAAAGGGCGAATCATGACCGTCCGCTGCCGCAGCTCATCGATGCGGAAGCTGAATTTGTTCGGAGAGATCGAAACGACCTCGACGTTCGCCGGCACATTGAAGTGCTGCGGGCGAAGTGTGGTAATCGCTTCGCCCGACTGCTGGACCCAGCTCAGTTCGACCGTCGCCTCGAGCACCCGGGAAGTCAGTGCGTCGAGATCGGGCTTCCGCCCCCGCAGCCGGATGCTGACGCGCTCGGGGATCGTGGTCGGCGTGACGATGACGAACTCGCGGCGCAGCCCCACCAGCGAGACCGAGGCGGAGAAGGCGCGCTCAGTGGCCAGACCACGCCGCGGCGCGGAGACGATGGCCCAGACGGTGATGGCGAGCACGAGCGCCACGGCTTTCAGCCCGAGGTTCTTCATCCACCGGCTCCGAATTTCTCGGCGAGGAGCTGCATCAGCATCGATCGGTCGAGGTCCTCGTGCAGCTCACCTTCCGTCGCGGCGGCGATCGAGCCATTCTCCTCCGACACCACCACGATCACGGCATCGCTCTCCTCGCTCAGCCCGAGCGCGGCGCGATGGCGCGTTCCATGGGCCAGCGTCGGATCGGGCGTCGGCGTGAGCGGGAGGAACGCTCCCGCCGCGGCGATGCGGTCCCCCCGCACGATCGCCGCACCGTCATGCAGCGGACCGCCGGGCGAAAAGATCGTGACCAGCAGCTCCGCGGTCAGGAGGGCATCGATCCGCTTCGTTCCTTCCTCGTACATGCGAAGACTCTGCGAGCGCTCGATGACGATGAGTGCTCCGACCTTTTTCGCCGCCAGTACGATGGCGGCGTCGATGACCGGCCCGAACGGAATCCGTTTCCCGCGCTGGCGGAAGGTGGCGAAGACGGGATTCGCCCCCATGCTGGCCAGCGCGCGCCGGATCTCGTGCTGGAAAAGAATGATCACCGCGAAAGGGAGATAGAAGAGTATCTGCCCCGAGATGACTTCCAGCGCCCGCAGATCGAAGGCTCGGGCGATGAAAAACGTCGAGGCCAGCAGCACCAGGCCGATGGAGATCTGCATGGCCCGCGTGCCGCGGATCAGAAGAAGGATGTTGTAGATGATGAGCGCCACCACGAGGATGTCGACCGCATCGCGCCAGGTGAGCTGCACCGCGAGGAGGCGCTCGAGGTTGCTCACGCCTCTTCCTTCTCCGCAATGGCGCCGAGGACACTGAGAAAATCGGCCGTGTCGCGCACGTCGTGCACGCGGACCATGGCCGCGCCGCCGCGGAACGCCGCCGCCACCGCGGCCAGCGATCCGAGACTTCGCTCGGCCCCGGCCGGGCGGCCGGTCAGGTGGCCGATGAAGGCCTTGCGCGACGCGCCGATCAGCACCGGACCGAGCTCCGCGAACCGCCTGCACCGCGCCAGCAGCTCCAGATTCTGATCGAAGGTCTTTGCGAACCCGATCCCGGGATCGACGGCGATCTGCGCGGCGTCGATCCCGGCGCCGATGGCCGCCTCGCGGAAGCCGGCCAGCTCGCGCCACACATCCTCGACGACGTCGTCATACTCCGTCATCTGCTGCATCGTGCGCGGCTCGCCGCGCATGTGCATCAGGATGGCCGGCACGCCGCGCTCCGCCACGAGCGCGCGCATGGCCGGATCGCCGCGCAGCGCCGTGACGTCGTTGACGATGTCCGCACCGGCGTCGAGCGCGGCGGCGGCGACGGCCGCTTTCCGCGTGTCGATGGAGATGGGAACAGCCGAGCGCCGGCGGATCTGCTCGATCACCGGCACCGTCCGCCCGATCTCCTCGTCCGCACTGACGGCTTCCGCCCCCGGGCGGGTCGATTCCCCACCGATGTCGATCACCCCCGCGCCGTCCTCCTCCATCTGCAGCGCCGCGTGCACCGCCTTCGACTGGTCGAAATGCACGCCGCCGTCGGAAAACGAATCGGGAGTGACGTTGAGAATGCCCATGATGCGTGGGGGGCGGGTGAACTGGAGGATGCGAGCCCGTGGCAGACGGAAGGATGAAGGATGAAGGATGAAGGATGAAGGGGCTTCGCTCTTCACGACTTCATCCTTCTCGACTTCATCCTTCATCCTTCATCCTTCATCCTTCATCCTTTCAAACGTCTCTTTCCCGCGTGATCCGCGCGCCGAGAGCATTGAGCCGCTCCTCGATTCGCTCGTAGCCGCGGTCGATCTGGTGCACGTTGTGGATGACGCTCTCCCCCTTCGCGCAGAGCGCGGCCAGGAGCAGGGCCATGCCGGCGCGGATGTCGGGGCTGGAGATCTCGCTGCCGACGAGGCGGTTTCCGCCGACGATGATGGCGCGGTGCGGGTCGCAGAGGATGATCCGCGCCCCCATGCCGATCAGCTTGTCGGTGAAGAAGAGCCGCGACTCGAACATCTTCTCGAAGATCATCACCGTTCCTTCGGCCTGCGTGGCGATGATGATCATGATCGACAGGAGATCGGCCGGAAACAGCGGCCAGGGACCGTCGTCGATCTTCGGCACGGCCGCGCCGATGTCGTATCGGACCCGCAGCTCCTGCTCGCGCGGCACGCGGATGTTGTTGCCTTCGACGATGAGGTCGACGCCGAGCTTGTTGAGCATGTGCCGAACCGACTGCATGTGATGCGGCACCGCGTCCTCGATCACCAGCTCGCTTCGGGTGACGGCGGCCAGCCCGATGTATGACCCCACCTCGATGTGATCGCTCGGGATGTAGAAATCGCCGCCGCGCAGGGCGTCGACGCCGTGGATGGTGAGCGAATTGGTGCCGATCCCCTCGATGCGGCCGCCCAGCAGATTGAGGAAGGTGCAGAGGTCCTGGACGTGCGGCTCGGCGGCGGCGTTGTAGATGCCGGTCGTCCCGTTCGCCAGGACGGCGGCCATGGCCGCGTTCTCGGTCGCCGTCACCGACGCTTCGTCGAGAAACATGCTTCGTCCGGACAGCGTCTTCGCACTCATCCGGTATTCGTGCGCCGAGACTTCGATCTGCGCCCCGAGCGCCTCCAGCGCCAGCAGGTGCGTGTCGACGCGGCGCCTCCCGATCGCATCGCCTCCCGGCTTCGCCACGGCGGCCGCTCCGCAGCGCGCCAGCAGCGGCCCCGCCAGAAGGATCGAAGCCCGGATCTTCTTCGACAGCTCGGGATCGGGAGTCGACGAGCACTCCCCCTTCGTGTGCAGGCGGACGACGTTGTTCTCCAGCCGCTCCACACTCGTGCCGATCCCTTCGAGGATCTGCAGCATCACCCGGACGTCCTGAATGTCGGGCAGGTTCCGCAGCGTCACCGGCTCGTCGGTGAGCAGACACGCCGCCAGGATCGGCAGCGCCGCGTTCTTGTTACCGCCCGGCCGGATCGAGCCCTCGAGCCGGCGGCCGCCTTCGACGATGAAGCGTTCCATGGCCATTGATGGCGGATTCTATAGGTTGTTCGTTGTTCGTTGTTCGTTGTTCGCGGCGGGTGGGACGAACAACGAACAACGAACAACGAACAACGAACAACGAACAACTACTAACCCCGGCCGGTCTGCCGTATCCTGATCAACGATGATCGTCGCTCCCCTCGGATCCGGAAGCGCCGGCAACTCCTACTACTTCGAGAGCGACGGCACGAGCATCCTCGTCGATGCCGGATTCGGTCCCCGTGAGACGCGCAAGCGCCTCGAGTCCCTCGGCCGCAGCATCGAGTCGGTGCAGGCCATCGTCGTCACTCACGAGCATTACGATCACATTCGAGGCGCCGAGCGGATCAGCCGCAAGTTCGGCATGCCGATCTACCTCACCCGCGGCACACTCGACGCCAGCCGGATCGACGGCGCCGAGGCGAACGTCGTCGTCTTCGAGAACAACAGCACCTTCTCCATCGGAGAGCTGAACGTGCACGCCCGCCGCACCGTGCACGATGCCGCCGATCCCGCCTGCTTCGTGGTCGAAGCGCGCGACGGCACCCGCGTCGGCATTGCCAGCGACCTCGGCTACGTCGACGAAGGAGTTCTCCGCCATCTCAGCGGATGCGACGGCCTCTTCTTCGAGTCGAATCACGATCTCGACATGCTTCGCCTGGGAACCTACCCCTGGAGCGTGAAGCGGCGGATCATGTCGCGTTTCGGACATCTCTCCAACGACGACTCCATGACGGCCGTTCAGCGGATGATCGGCGCCGACCTGAAGACGCTCTGCATGATCCATCTCTCGCAGAACAACAACCACGAGTCGATCGTGCGCGACATGGCCGCGCGGCTCCTGCAGCGCAACGGCGTACAGCTCGAGCTAGGCATCGCCAGACAGTACGAGCCGACCGGGGTCTTCGAGATCGCCCGGAAACGAGCGCCCCGCGTGACGCCGGCGACCCGTCATTCCCAGATGCCGCTATTCTGAGGCCCGAGGCCCGAGGCCTGCTACCATCCCCGCCGCATGAAGGTGACCGTGGTCGTGGAGCTCAAGCCCTCCGTGCTCGATCCGCAGGGGAAGGCCATCGCCCACTCGCTGAGCTCGCTCGGTTTCGAGGGGGTGGAAGATGTTCGGGCCGGCAAACTGTTTCGGATCGTGCTTGCGGAAAGTGGGCAGACCAGAGAAGGACTGGAATCCACAGTACGCCAGATGTGTGAACGACTCCTCGCAAACACGGTCATTGAGAATTTCTCCTACACAATCGAGGAGTAGGTCCGCCGTACTCGGTCTGCTCACCCTCTCCGCGGCGTTTTCCCTCTACGCCGCCACCCCAGCGCTCGAGCCCGTCTCGACGCGCGACCGGAAGGTCGTCCGGCGCTGGTCTCTGGAGGGCGACCCGCGCGGCGTCGCGCTCGGCAAAAACGGGATCGCCTACGTCGGCCTCGCCGCGCGGCAGTCGGTCGTGGCCGTCGATCTCGCCGCAGGTACGGTGCAACGCGAAGTCGTCCTCGACTCCGAGCACATCGCGGCGACCAAAGAGCTGGTCTCCCTCCGGACGAACGCGGCCCGGACGCGGCTCTACATCGCGAACGGCAGTGACGAAAGTGCAACGATCCTCTCCCTCCCCGGCCTCGCCGTGATTCGCGAGATCACGATGGAGGGAGAGCTGATCCGCGACGCCGTTCCCGATCCGTCCGGCCGGCTCCTCTTCCTCCTCGGCCGGCGCGTCCACATCTTCGATGCCGACGGAGGGCGGAATCTCCGGACGCTGCCCTTCGAAGATCCGATGGCCATCGCCGTCACGTCGAACGGCTCGAAGCTGGCCGTCGTCGGCACGCACGATTTCGGGAACGCCAAAGCGACGGTCGTCGCCTTCTATGATCTGAAGACGTTCCAGGAGGTCGGACGGGAGCCGCTGCAGACCGACCAGGCGATCGAAGCGGCGCTGTTCGCCGCGTCGGATCGCGCCTTCGTCGCGCTGAGCCGCCAGCACCTGTTCGAAAAACCGATGACAGGACGGACGAGCACGGTGACGCAGCTCGAGGGAACGAGCGCGCAGATGCGGATGCGCATCAATTTCGGCGATCTCGTGAGCAGCGACCGCATCTGCCTTCCCGAAGAGAGCGGGCCGCAGATCGCGACGCTCGGCAGCTCGACCGAGATCGTCATCTTCGCCGAGCGGCGATGCAGCAGCGCCGGCGCCTTCGCCGGCTCGGAACGCCGCATCACCCCTGCATCGCTCTACGGCGTGAACGTCTGGGGCATTGCGTACGACGACTCCACGAACACGGTGGTGGCGACGGACCGCGAGGGCTACCTGACGATCTACAGAATGCCGCGGCCGGCCACGGCCCGGTAAAATGCCCACATGAAATTCGGCATCGTCGTCCTGCCCGGGTCCAACTGCGATCACGACGCGATGCACGCCGTGAGGGACGTCCTCGGCGCCGAGGCCGAGTTTCTCTGGCACAAAGAAACCGACCTCGAGGGAAGTGACTGCGTCATCGTCCCCGGCGGCTTTTCCTACGGCGACTACCTGCGTGCCGGCGCGCTGGCGAAGTTCGCTCCGATCATGGAACCGATCCGCCGTCACGCCGCGGCCGGCGGCCTGGTCCTCGGCATCTGCAACGGCTTCCAGGTGCTGACGGAGGCCGGCCTCCTTCCGGGCGCGCTCATGCGCAACGCGCATCTCCGCTTCGTCAGCCGTGACGTCCTCCTGCGCGTCGACGAGACCGATACCCCCTTCACGTCGGAGATGCAGAAGGGAGAGATCATCCGCGTGCCGATCGCGCATGGTGAAGGGAACTACTTCGCCGACGAACGGGCGCTGGACGAGCTGGAGCGGAACCGGCAGGTGGTCTTCCGCTACTGCGACGCGGAGGGACGGCTCACCAGCGAAGCCAACCCCAACGGATCGGCGCGCAACATCGCCGGCATCTGCAGCCGCGAGCGCAACGTCCTCGGCCTCATGCCGCATCCCGAGCGCTGCTCGGAAGAAATCCTCGGCAACGCCGACGGGCTCGCCGTCTTCAAGTCGATCGCCGCGTCCATGTCATTCCGAGCGTAGCGAGGAATCCGGGCGGGCGGTGGCGCGATCATCCTCGCTCCCGCTCGGAATGACAAACTCCAGCGGAATCTGATTCGGACCGGGCACCGGGATCTCTTTGCTGAACCGGAAGCTCCGGCCGTCGGCGGCGTAGATCCACGTGGCACCGGCGCAGCGCGATGCGGGAAGCGGCGGCGAGCCTGTCCGCAACGCCAGCGCGCGGACCGTCGCCTCGCGCTCCGGTGTGAATCGCAGGACGCGCTGCCACAGGACTTCGAGGTTCGGAGTGGGAAGGCGCCGCGCCAATGCGTTCCACCACGCCAGCTCGTCGTTGAGGCGCGCGGCCATCCACCCCATGTCCAGCGCGCAGTCGGTCGTCGCGGCGATCTCCTGGGCGATGCGCCGCGAAGCCTCCGCCCAGTCGGCGGCGGACAGGCGCGTGTAGGGCGCCATGATCGTGTCGACTGCGCGGCGGGCCAGCGGTGCGCCGTCGATCGTCGTTTCCTCGTAGACGCGATCGGTAATCGCCCATGCATCGGCCTGTGCTCCGGCGAGGAAGGCGCCGCGAAAGTCGAGCTCCTGCATGCCCGCAAGCCAGTCCGGCGCCGGCAGCGGCATCTTGCGCGCGGCGGCATTCACGTTGCGTGCGATCGCCAGCGCGATCATCTTCGAGATGCTCTCGTGACGGTCGAGCAGCGGCCGCGCGACGTGCCACGCCGCGCGAAGATCGTTCCAGCCGCCGGAGTCACCGAACCGGCTGCGATCGAGAGCCCGGGCCACGAGGACCCGATGCAGATTCATGTGGCCGGTGAAGTTCGGGAGAGGCGAGACCGGGTCGCGCAGATCCTCCGGCCACACGATCGGCTCATCGGACAGCAGCAGCGTGACGATCGCGGCGAGATCGGCAGCGCGGCCGGCGAAATACTCACCCGATTCCGACGGCAGCGGTTCGACGCGCGGCGTCGGGTTCGAGAGCTGCTCGGCAAGCCACTTTCCGATCTGCCCGCGCACGAACTCCAGTGGACGCGACTCGGGGGGCGTCCGCGGGTCGCGCGGCGCCATGTCGATGCCGAGCGGCTCCGCCAGCGCGACCAGCCGCGCCGCCGCGCGGCTCATCGAGACCGGCGGATAGCGCGCCGGAATCTCGCTGAGCGAGCCGAGGTCATCGGGCCATTCGTGGCGGTCTCCACTGCCGAGGGAGCTGCGGACGAGCAGCGACGCGACCCACACCGCCACCCACAGCGCGACCACCGTCACGACGCCGATGAGGAGCGGTTTTCGCATCCGGTGCCGATGCTACACTCCACCGCTCCGGAGAACGAGACATGCCAAACGAGATCGACGCCTTACTCCAGGAACATCGCGAGTTCCCCCCCTCGGCGAAGCTGCGGAAGAACGCCAACATCAGCGATCCCTCCATCTACACAAAAGCCGCGAAGGATCGCGAGGCGTTCTGGGCCGGATGGGCCGAACAGCTCGACTGGCACCGCAAGTGGGATC
>DATLFC010000139.1:0-3445 GCA_035525015.1 Thermoanaerobaculia bacterium
GCGGCCATCTTCTGAATCGTGGCGATGCCGTCGTTGTAGATCAGAAACGCCAGCAGCATCAGGAAGGCGTTCCTGTAGCCGCGCAGCTCGTGAAACGTCTCGAGGAGGCGCGTGAAGGCGACGCGCGCCGGATTCTGCCCGGCTTCCTCGTCCTCTTCGAGGCGGCGCGGCGGCTCGCGGACGTGGCGGAAAAGAGGGATCGAGAAGAACGTCCACCAGATCGCCACCGACACCAGCGACAGCCGCACCGGCAGGGTCGGATCGCCTCCCAGGCCGAACCATGCCGGCTGCAGGATGACGGCGAGATTGAGCGCCAGCAGAACGCCGCCGGCGAGGTAGCCGACCGCGAACGCGCCGGTCGAGACGCGATCCACCTCATCTTCCGACGCGATGTGCGGCAGCAGGGCGTCGTAGAAGACCACCGACGCCGAGGCGCCGATGGCGGCGAGCACGAAAAGCGTCGAGGCCAGGGTCAGATCGCCGCTGCCGATGAAGAACATCGCCCCGCAGGCGACGACGCCGACGACCATCGACAGGGCCAGCAGTTTTTTCTTCGCCGCCGCATAGTCGGCGATCGCACCGAGGACCGGGGAGAGCACGGCCACGATCGCGATGGCGATGCCGTTCGACAGCGCCCACCACTGATTGGCCTTCGTCGCCCCGGCGTCCGCCCCCGCCACCTGGATGAAGTAGATAGGGAAGACCGCCACCATCACCGTCGTCTGGACGGGGGAGATGGCCCAGTCGTACATCGCCCAGGCGCGCAGCTCGCGGCGGTGGAGACCGAGGCGGTCGAGAAGGGACGGCTTGCCGATGCGCGATTGTACGACTCGTGCGGTCAGGCGCGCTGCGACTGTGCCAGGCGCTGCGCGGTCACGATCAGCTCCTGCGGCGCGACCGGCTTCTTCAGGTACTCGTCGAACCCGGCGCCGATGGCGTTCTGTCTCTCTTCCGGACGCCCGAACGCGGTGAGCGCGATGATGGGGGTGTTCCGCGCCGTGGTGGGCAGCGCACGGACCGCGCGCAGGAACACGTATCCGTCTTCTTCCGGCATGGCCAGGTCGCAGATCACGATGTGCGGAACCTCCTCCTGAAACCGCGCCAGCCCCTCACGCACCGAAGCGGCCACGCGGACGTCGGCCTGCGCGCGGAGGAAGATCGCCCTCAGCACATCGCGCGTGATCTCCTGATCGTCGACGACCAGCACGCTGACTCCATGGAGCGAGGGGAGCTCGACAGAGGTGCCGGCCGGCATCGGCGGAACCGTCCCCACCTGGAGCGGCCCGACTGCTTCGGATTCGATGAACGGCAGCTCGACGACGAACGTGGCTCCCAGCCCCACGCCGTCGCTGGACGCGCGGATCCGTCCTCCGTGCAGCTCGACGAGCGAGCGGACGATCGAGAGACCGAGGCCGATTCCCTCGTGCGAGCGCGTCGACGAGCCATCCTGCTGCGTGAAGGGCTCGAAGACGTGCGGCAGAAACGCCGGGTCGATGCCTTTGCCGCTGTCCTGCACCGTGATGCGAAGGATGATCTCCGCCACCACGACGCGGACGGTGATGGTGCCGCCGCGCGGCGTGAACTTCACCGCGTTGGAGAGCAGGTTCCAGAAGATCTGTTGCAGCCGTCCCTCATCACCGAGAATGTGGGGCAGCTGCGGCGGGATGCTGGAGAGGATTTCGATGCTTTTCGCGGCGGCGGCCGGATGGATCGTGGTCAGAGCTGCCTGAAGGACGGAGGGGAGCTCCACCGTAGCCGGGATGAAAGTCATCCGGCCCGCGGCGATCCGCGAGACGTCGAGCACGTCGTCGATGAGCTGGGCCTGGATCTCGGCACTCTTCTCGATGGCCTCGATGGCCTGGCGCATGTCCGTTCCTGGAAGTCCGAGCTTCAGCATCCTGGCCCACCCGAGAACGGCGGTCATCGGCGTGCGGAGCTCGTGCGACAACGTGGCCAGGAACTCGTCCTTGCGCCGGTTCGCATCTTCCAGCGCTTTCTGTGCCGCCAGCTCGTCGCTGATGTCGCGGAATTCGAGAACGGCGCCGGCGGCGCGTCCCTGCCGCTGCAGGGGAGAGAGGGAGCACGACACGGGGAACGTCGAGCCGTTCTTCCTCACGAAGAGGTCGCGGTGTTTCTTGAGCGGCACCATCCGTTCGCGGGCGTTCCGGATCGCGCAGTCGGCTGCGACATGCCCGCCGCGCTCGGGAGGAGGATGGAGCAAGTCGTGAAACGGCGCGCGGGAGAATTCTTCGAAGGAGTAGCCGGTCTCCTCGATCGCGGCCGGGTTCATGTAGGTGGCGACGCCTCGCTCGTCGAGCATGAGAAGCGAGGAAGCGGCGTTCTCGGCAATGGTCCGGACCAGCTCGTTGGCGCGCTGCAAGTCCTCCTCGGCGCGTTGCCGCGCCAGAAGGATGCTCTGCGCGTTCTGGATGGCGACGGAACGGAGAAGCTCCTCCTCTTCGTCGTGGGTGCGTTCGGTCATCAGCCTCTTCCGAGCTTCTCCGCCGCCAGCGCCGTGCCGGCGACGCGCGCCCGGATCTTGGCGAAGGCGGTGTCGCGCGTCGTCGAAGTGTCGTCGCTGAAGGGAGAGAAGCCGCAGTCATCCGTCGTTCCGAGCTGGCCGGCCGGAATGAACTCCGCTGCCTCCAGGACGCGGTCGCGTACTTCCTCCGGCGTCTCGATGCGCGGATCGATCGGGTCGATGACGCCGGCGAAGACCCGCTGGTCGGACTTCAGGTATTTGCGGATGATCTTCAGCACGGCGATGCGGTCTTTCTCGCCGGCCAGCTCGATGTAGAAGTTCGTCACCTTCAACTGGAACAGGCTGGGCAGAAGCTCCGCGTAGTCGACGTCGGCGCTGTGCGTGGAATCGCGGTCGCCGCCCGGGCAGGTGTGCACGCCGATCCGGCGCCGCTCCTCCGGCGTGAAACGGGAGAGGGCGAGGTTGTTCAGGTCGATGAAGCTGTTCAGCAGATTGCCGGTCGGGTCGATCTTCACCGCCAGGCGCCCCTCCGTAAAATCGATCTGCACGGAGTGCGCCCCTTTGCTCAGACAGCGGCGAATCTCCGTCTCGTGCTCGCCCAGCAGATCGTCGATGAACTCATCCCGCGTGTAGCCTTCGATTCCCTCCGCCGGATACATCAGGCTGAGCGCAGAGGGAGAGATGACGGCCTGTTTCACGGGGCGGTGCGCAAAGCGGAGAGCGTCGTCGAGATAGCTGTCGGCCTGCCGTTTGTAGTGGAACGGACCGCTCGTGAGGCGCGGCATCCGCCGTGTGTGTCCCGCCGAAAAGGGGATCTTGAAGCCGTCGGGCGCCGTATTCGGGAGCCCGTGCACCGAGTAAGTCCAGAAGTTGTGGTACTTGCGCTGCTCGCCGTCCGTGATGACGGGAGAACCGGTGGCCTCGAAGCGCTCGATGGTGTCGCGGATTGCGGCGTCGTAAAGA
>DATLFC010000143.1:0-12352 GCA_035525015.1 Thermoanaerobaculia bacterium
CGGAACCACGGCCATCTTTCCGCCCGACGGAAACATGGGTGATTACATCCGCTCGCTGGAACTGCTCCGCTCGAAGCAGCCGCGGAGAATCCATCCCGCGCACGGGCCGACGCGCGACGACGCGGTGGCGCTGATCGACGAGTACATCGCGCACCGCCTGGAACGCGAACGGCAGGTGCTCGATGCCGTCGCGGCGGGGGCGGGTACCGTGCAGGAGATGCGCGTGCGCATCTATCCCGAACTCGATCCGCGGCTGCATGCGGCGGCGGAAATTCAGCTCACCGCTCACCTGATAAAGTTGAGAGAAGAACAGAGGATCGATTGAAGCATAAGGATTTCATCGAGATTCACGGGTACACGGCGGCGGAAGTGCGGCAGATCTTCGAGCTCGCCCGCGACATGAAAGCCAGGCCGAAGGAGTTCCGCGGCGCCCTCGAGGGGCAGACGCTGGCCATGATCTTCGAGAAATCATCGACCCGCACCCGCGTCTCGTTCGAGGCCGGCATGTTCCAGCTCGGCGGTCACGCGCTGTTTCTCTCCTCGCGCGACATCCAGCTCGGCCGCGGTGAGCCGATCTACGACACCGCCAAGGTGCTGTCGCGCTACGTCGACGGCATCATGGCCAGGACGTTCGCCCACAAAACGGTCACCGATCTCGCGGAGTACGCGACCGTCCCCGTCATCAACGGGCTGACCGACCTGTCGCATCCCTGCCAGGCCATGACCGATTACTTCACGGCATGGGAGAAGTTCGGCGGAGATCTGAAGGGGCGCCGCATCGCCTACATCGGCGACGGCAACAACATGGCCCATTCGCTGATGTTCGGCGCGCCGAAGGTCGGCATGGACATCGCCGTGGCCACGCCGGCCGGCTACGCCCCCGACTCGATGATCGTCGCGCGCGCCAAAGCCGACGCCGACGAGGCCCGAACGAAAGTGCTCGTCACGAACTCGATCGAGGAGGCCGTGACCGGTGCGGACATCGTCGAGACCGACGTCTGGGCCTCGATGGGTCAGGAAGAGGAGGCGGAAAAGCGCCAGCGCGATTTCAGCGGATGGATCGTCGACGGACGGGTGATGTCGATGGCCAGCCGCGGCGCGATCTTCATGCACTGCCTCCCGGCGCACCGCGGCGAGGAAGTCGCCGCCGAGGTGATCGATTCGAAGCAGTCGGTAATCTATGACGAGGCCGAGAACCGGCTCCACGTCCAGAAAGCCATCCTCACCGTGCTGATGAAGGACCGCTCGCGTTGACCGATCCGGGGACCCGGCACACGCGCGGCCTGCTCGTGGTCATTTTCCTCGGCCTCGTCTTCTTTGCGCTGCTGGCCCTCATCGTCCTGAAGACCGGCGGCGGCCGTCCCGCGGCGCCCGACTCGGAGAGCCTCACCGTGCTGCCGATGCGGATCCGCATCCGCACGGAGCCGAGCGCCAGAGCCCCGGTCGTCGCCACCGCCACCAGCGGAGAGACGCTGCGGCTTCTCGAGGATCAGGGCGCGTGGGTCCGCGTGGAAAAGGGCGATGGACTGGCCGGCTGGGCCGAGCGCGAGAATCTCGAGCGAACCTCCGAGCGCGAGCGAAGGCTCTTGCGCTATGCGGCGATCCGCCGCCTGCCGGTGCTCGCCGGCGTGACCTCCGCGCGAACACAGCTCTTCGCCGGCCCGGGCATCTTCTATCCACTGGTCGGCGAGATGCCCGCCGGAACGAACGTCCGCATCTTCACGCGCGACCACGACTTTTTCGTCGTCGATTTCGAGGATCAGGTCGCGTACGCCGACGTCGACGCTGTCGACGTGACGGCTTCCGGCACGCCGCAGTTCGAGGTGCAGACGTCGAGCGTCGAGCCGGTCCCGACCCAGACCGCATTCGAGCCGCCCCCCGCGCCGCCGGCGCCCGAGCCCGAACCGGAGTTCCCCCCGCAGTTCCCGACCGGGGAACTGGTCGACCGCGGCGGCGTCTACTCCGCCGTTCCCCCCGGCGGCCGGCAGCCGGAGGAAGTCGAGCGCGTCGTCCCCATCTATCCCGCGGCCGCGCGACGCGAGGGCGTCGAGGGGGCCGTCGTCATCCGCGGCATCGTCCGCCGCGACGGCAGAATCGACGATGTCGAGATCATCAAGGATCTTCCCTACGGCCTCGGCGAATCGGCGCGCGACGCCGTCCGCCGCTGGCGCTTCCGCCCCGCCACCTACCGCGGTGAGCCGATCGACGTCTACTACACCGTCACCGTGAATTTCCGTTTGCGGTGAGATGTTGCCTGTCATTCCGAGCGTAGCGAGGAATCTGGGCGGCTGGCGGCGCGATGATGGCGCCACCGCCCGCCCAGATTCCTCGCTACGCTCGGAATGACAGACATGCTTCGTTTCCGAAACTCCGGCGACCTGATCGGCGCGCACATTTCCACGAAGGGCGGCCTGCACACGGCGTTCGAGCGGGCGGCGATCGTCGGCGCGCAATCGATGGCGTTGTTCGCGAAGAACTCCAACCAATGGAAGGGAAAGGTGCTCACCGGCGACGACTGCGCGCTGTTCGCGGAGAAGCGGACGCTGGCGCCGGTGCTGTCGCACGCCTCGTACCTCATCAACCTGGCGACGACGAACGAAGAGTTTCATCGCAAGTCGCTCCTGGCGATGGCTGACGAGCTCGACCGCGCCGAGCGGCTCGGCATCCATGCCGTGGTCCTCCATCCTGGCGCGCACATGGGAGCAGGAGCCGCCGCCGGCCTCGATCAGATCGCGCGCTCGTTCGATCAGATCCACGCCGCGACCGAGGGCTTCCGTGTCGTGACGCTGCTCGAAACGGCGGCGGGCCAGGGCTCCTGCCTCGGCTGCACGTTCGAAGAGCTGGGCACGATCATCTCCCTCGTCGACGACAAGTCGCGCCTCAGCATCTGCGTCGACACCTGCCACGTCTTCGCCGCCGGCTACGAGATCCGCACCCGCGAAGGTTACGAGGCGATGGTGGCGGAGATCGACGCGCACGTCGGGCTCGACAAGGTCGGAGCGTTCCACCTGAACGACTCGAAGAAGCCGCTCGGCAGCCGCGTCGACCGGCACCAGCACATCGGCGACGGCGAGATCGGCCTGGAAGCCTTCCGAATGCTGCTGAACGACCGCCGCTTCGAGGGGATCGCGAAGCTGATCGAGACCCCGAAGAACGAGGACCATTCCTGGGACATCCGCAACCTGCGGACCCTGCGGTCCCTCGTTGCAGTGACAGAGACCATGGCCGTGGCGATCTAAAATCGTATACATTCGCGCGGCGATGGCATCTGAACGACTACCGAAGCCCTCCTCCGGCACGCGCATCGACTTCAAGAGCGGCGGGATCGTCGTCCCCGACGATCCGATCATCCCGTACATCGAGGGAGACGGCACCGGCCCCGACATCTGGCGGGCCACGCAGCACGCCCTCGAAGGAGCCGTGAAGAAAGCTTACGGCAGCAAAAAGAAGATTGCCTGGTACGAGGTGTATGCCGGCGAGAAGGCGACCGTGAAGTTCAACGACGTCCTTCCGCCGGAGACGCTCGAAGCGCTTCAGTATTACCGCGTCGGCATCAAGGGACCGCTCGCGACTCCGGTCGGCGGCGGCATCCGCTCGTTGAATGTGACGATGCGGCAGGTCCTCGACCTCTACGCCTGTGTCCGTCCTGTCCGCTACTTCGAAGGAGTCCCTTCGCCGGTGCGCGAGCCGGAGAAGGTCGACATGGTGATCTTCCGCGAGAACACCGAGGACGTCTATGCGGGCATCGAGTGGCCGGCCGGGAGCGTTGGTGCGAACACGGTCATCGACTGCATCAACAACCTCGAGCGGCGGACCAGCGGCAAGATCCGGGAGAACTCCGCAATCGGGATCAAGCCCATCTCGGAGTTCGGCTCGAAGCGGCTGGTGAAAAAGGCCATCGAATTCGCCGTCGCCACGAAGCGCAACTCGGTCACGCTCGTGCACAAGGGCAACATCATGAAATTCACCGAGGGGGCGTTCAAGGACTGGGGCTATCAGGTGGCGCGGGACCACTTCGGCGACGTCACGGTTCCCGAGTCCGAGGCCGGCGAGAAAGGCAACGCCGGGAAGATCGTCATCAAGGACCGCATCGCCGACTCGATGTTCCAGCAGGTGCTCCTCCGGCCGGGCGAGTACTCCGTGATCGCCACGACGAACCTCAACGGCGACTATCTTTCCGACGCGCTGGCCGCGCAGGTGGGCGGACTCGGCATCGCCCCGGGCTCGAATGAGTCGGACGAGGTGGCGGTCTTCGAAGCGACGCACGGCACCGCGCCGAAGTACGCCGGCCAGGACGTGATCAATCCCGGCTCGCTGATCCTCTCAGGCGTGATGATGCTCCGTCACCTCGGCTGGCCCGAAGCGGCCGACGCCATCGAGCGCGGCCTGGCCAGGACCATCAGCCAGAAGAAGGTCACCTACGATCTCGAACGGCTGATGCACGGCGCGACGAAGGTGAAGACTTCCGAGTTCGCACGGTACATCGTCGAGAACATGTAGTCATTCCGAGCGTCAGCGTGTCCCCTCCCGGCCAGATTCCTCGCTACGCTCGGAATGACATCACGCCTCGGCCGGCCGCCAGACCAGGAACCACGGCTCGCGCCGGCCGAACCGCGTCGCCAGCGCGACGCCGACGCCGAACACCGACGCGGCGCTCCAGATCAGCGTTCCCACTACCGGAATCAGCCGCAGCGCGCCGAGGACGAGCAGCCCGATGACGACCATGGCCAGATCGCCGCGCAGGAGCTTCCGCGACGCGAGCTGCTCGCGCGTTCTGTATCCGGCCAGCAGCGTGCCGGCAGCGTGGAACACCGCCACCATCCCGAAGACCTTCGTCAGAATCCCGAAGACACCGAGCGCGACGAGCAGCGGAATGCCGAGCAGGTACGGCACGAGGTAGCTGAAGAGGATCGCCGACAGGACGAAGCTCGTCACCGCCACGAGGCCGAGAGCGAAGCAGTAGAGCGCGCTGGCGCGGATCTCGATCGAGGCGACGCGAACTTCCCGCGCGCCGAGAAGCGTGAGCGCGACGGAAACCGCGAGCCAGCCGAGGAGCAGCGCCAGGACGACCGCGCTGCGGGTCAGCGAGGCGGCGGCGCCTTCGAGCGTCGTGAGCGGGAACACCCGTCCACCGATGCGACCGGGATCGGCTGCCACGCTGCCGCCGCTGTGAATGACGTTTCCGTTCACGCGGCCGCCGGCGCCGAACAGGACGGCACCGCCGATCACCAGCAGATCGCCGCTGATGACGGCGTTGACCTGCGCCGATCCACCGACGACCTGCGCGTTGCCGGCCACCGGCTCGTCGATGACGGTATCGCCGAAGAACGTCGCGTGCCCGGCCGCGAGCGGTACGCTCAGGCGGCGCTCGTTGCCAACCGCGCCCGCCGGCGCGACGATCAGCAGCACCGCCAGCAGCGCTGCCAGCGACGTGGATACGATGACGAGGCGCTTAAACATCGATCCCCTTCGGCGCGCGGCGGAGCAGCGCGATCAGCGCCGCGTTCACGGCGATGAAGAGAACGACGATCGTGATCGGCGCAGCCTTGACGATTCCGCTCCCCAGGTCGAGGAACGACACCACGACGTCGCGCGCCGGAATCACCTGACGCAGCGCCGCGCTGATGGCCGGCAGCGGCGAGGTGCCCGCCGCGGCGAACAGCGCGGCCGTGACGGCGACGACGAACAGCACCCCGCCGAGAACCAGCGCCCAGGAACGGTGTCCCGCCCCTTCCCACGGGGCGAGCGGGAGGCTCTCGATCCGAAGTGCGTGATTCTGCACCTTCGCCTGGAGCTGCTCCTGAACGGCGCGGCACTCGGCGCACTCCGCCAGATGAGCGCCGAACGCTTCCGGATCTTCGAGATACCGCCTGCACGCGTCACTGTTCATAGAGGTTCCACGAATGAATCGAGCGCATCCTTCAGCAAATTTCGCGCTCGAAAGAGTTTGTTCTTCACGGTCCCGAGCGGGAGCTTCTTCATCGTCGCGATCTCTTCATAGGAGAGCTCGGCGAAATGGCGAAGCTGGATCAGTTCGCGGTAGTCGGTGGGGAGGTTTTCCACGGCCCGATCGATCGCCGCGCCGAGCTGCTTGTTCTTCAGGGCCCGGTAGGGGGAGATCCCGTCGTCGGCGAACTCCCGCTCCTTCCCCCCCGGCTCGTCGTCTGTCGGCCTGGACAGCGGCACCTCGGCGATCGTCTTCTTCCGCAGTGCGTCGATGGCACTGTTCTGCGCGATCCGGAAGAGCCAGGTCGAGAACTGGTACTTCGGGTCGTATCGGTCGATCGCGAGAAACACCTTCACGAAGATTTCCTGGGCCAGGTCGTGAGCTTCCTCGTAGCGATGGGTGATCCGGTAGACGTAATTGATGATCCGCCTTTCGTATCGTGCCACCAGCTCCGAGAACCGGTCCCGGTCGCCCTCGAGGATCCGCGCCACCAGCGTGCGGTCATCGAGTTGCTCACGCTCTGCCATTGGTCTTACGGTTTCTTCCTGTGAAGGTTTAGAGGCCGGGGGATGATACCGTCAGGCCGGAAATGATCGAAATCCTCGATCTGACAAAGAAATACGGGGAGTTCACCGCCGTGAACGACCTGTCGCTCTCGGTCGGCCGGGGGGAGATCTTCGGCTTCCTGGGGCCGAACGGGGCGGGGAAGACCACGACCATCCGGATCCTGGCCGGGCTGTCGCTGCCCACTTCCGGGGTGGTCCGGATCGGCGGGCTCGACGTTGTCGAGGAGCCGGTCGCGGCCAAACGGCTCATCGGCTACGTCCCCGATCGTCCCTACCTGTACGAGAAATTGACCGGGCGCGAGCTGCTGCAGTTCGTCGCCAACCTCTACTCGCGACCGTGGTCGGAGTGCGCGGCGCGCGCCGTCGACCTGCTCCGCTATTTCGGGCTCGGCGACTGGAGTGATACGCGGATCGAGAACCTGTCGCACGGGATGAAGCAGAAGCTGGTCATCGTGGCGGCGCTCGTTCACGATCCGGCCGTGCTCATCATCGACGAGCCGATGGTCGGACTCGATGCCCTGGCGCAGCGGCAGGTGAAGATGCTCTTCCGGCGGCTGGCCGGCGAAGGCCGCACCGTGTTCCTCACCACGCACACGTTGTCGGTGGCCGAAGCGGTCTGCGACCGGATCGCCATTCTGAGCCACGGAAAGATCGTCGCCACCGGGCCGACGGCGCGCCTCAAGGAGGAAGCCGGCCACCCCGGCAGCCCGCTCGAAGACGTCTTCCTCCAACTCACCTACACCGAGCCGTGAGCCGCGAGAGTCTCGGCGACGTGCGGAGCCGCTTCCGCGATGAGGCGTTGCAGCGCGGCATCAGCCCGCGCGACGTCGATCTGCTTCTCGCCGACCTGCTCGACAAACCGGCGGCGTGGATCCTCGCGCACGGCGACGCGCCGTTCGACGCGGCGCCGCTCGAGGCGCTGATGGCACGCCGGTTTTCCGGCGAGCCGCTGCAGTACATCCGCGGCCGGACGGAGTTCTTCTCCCGTGAGTTTTTCGTCGACGACCGGGTGCTCATTCCCCGTCCGGAGACCGAGATTCTGGTCGAGACGATCCTCGCCCGTGCGCCGCGCGGCGCCCGGATCGTCGACATCGGGACCGGAAGCGGATGCATCGCAATCTCGCTGGAGCGCACTCGACCCGACATGCGCGTTACCGGCGTCGACGTTTCGTTCGGCGCTCTGGCGGTGGCCGATCGCAACCGGCGGCGGCTCTCGTCGCGGATCGGCCTGTGCACCTCGAATCTTCTCGGCTCCGTCGGCGCCGGCCTCGATCTGGTCGTTTCCAATCCGCCCTACATCGCGGAGGGGGAGATCGCGGCGCTCGCGCCCGAGGTGCGGCTGTACGAGCCGCGGATGGCGCTGACGCCGGGACCCTCGGGGCTCGAGACCATCGAGCGGATTCTGGCGGAATCGCACGCGTTGCTGGCGCCTGGCGGACTGGTCATTCTCGAGATCGGATACGGGCAGCAGCAGCAGGTGCGCGAGATGGCCGCGGCGGCGCGATTCACGGTCGAAGAGATGGTGCCCGACCTCGCCGGCATCGACCGCGTCGTCGTATCATCGAAGCGTGGCTCTGACTGATCGCTGTCTTTTCTGCCGCATCGTCGCCGGCGAGATTCCAGCGAAGAAAGCGTACGAGGACGATGCCGTCGTCGCCTTTCACGACATCAATCCGCAGGCGCCGGTGCACATCCTGGTCATCCCCCGCCGGCACATCGCCTCGCTCGACGACCTGACCGAGGCCGACGCCAACACCGTCGGCACCGTCGTCGTCCGCGCCGCGAACATCGCCCGCACGATGCAGCTCGAGCAGGACGGCTACCGGTTGGTGGTGAACATGGGTGAAGGAGCGGGACAGACCGTCTTCCATATCCATTTCCATATCCTCGGCGGCCGAAGGTTCTCCTGGCCTCCGGGATGAGAGATCAATTTTCAATTCCTCAGGCAGGCGGCGGTACTCGGAACCTCGTTCCGCTGAAGGTGATGCTCATGGTCCCCTTCTTCCGGCTCGTCTTCCGGCGCTGCAGGAAATCTTCCTTCGCCTCGGCCAGCGTCGACGGGACGTACGTCGCACCGGCCGCGACCGTGCGGGCGCGGTCGCGCGCAAACTCGGAGCCGCCCGCCACGACCAGCACGTCGGGCGCTGTCGTGGAGATGAGCTGCAGCAGCGCATAGCCCACCTCGACGTGCTCGAGATTCGCGCACGAGACGAACACCGCTTCCGGTTTCACCTCGGCGATGAACGCGATCAGCTCCGGCTCCGGCAGATCGGTGAAGTAATCGACCGAGTAGCTCTCCGAGCGCAGCATTTGCGTCAGCATCAGCGTGCCGAAGGAGAGGCGCTCGCCGGCCACGGAAACGGCCACGATGTGTCGCTCCGGGTCGGGAATGCCGGCGTTGCGGTCGCCGAAGCGGATGATCAGCTCCCGGATCACGTCCTTGATGAAGTGATCGTGCGCGGGCGTGATCCTTCCTCGCTCCAGCTCCTCCTGCGCGAACGTCAGCGTCGGGATGAAGAGGTTCGTGAACATCTCCTCCATCGTCGACGTCTCCGCCTGGCGATCGGCGATGGCGATGGCGCCGGTGCGGTCGCGCAGCAGAAGGCGGTTGTAGAAGCTGAGGTAGCCCTCGAGCGGATCTTCGCTGCCGAACATGATGGAGAAGATGCGCAGCGCCGGGATGAACTCGCCGCCCACGGTGAGGCAGACGGTGATCGGCGTGGCCAGCAGCAGGCCCACCGGTCCCCACAGCCATCCCCAGAAGATCGCGGCCAGGAGCAGCGCGATCGGCGAGACGCCGACGCGATGCCCGACGACGATGGGCTCGATGAAATTGCCCACCAGCTGATCGGCGAACAGGAAAAGACCCAGGACCGCCAGCGCCGAGTACCAGTTCGGAAAGACGGCCAGCGCGAGAAACGTCGGGAACGCCGCGCTCAGGACGGCGCCAATGTAGGGGACGAAGCGCAGCAGCCCGGCCAGCACTCCCCAGAGCGCCGCGTGCGGCACCTGCAGGAGCCAGAGGCCCATCCCGATCAGAATGCCGAAGCCGAGGTTGAGCAGCGCGATCGTGAGCAGGAAGCGGCTGATACGCTGGCCGGTCTCCCCGATCGCCTGCGTTGTGACGGTCAGGTGCGCGCGGCCGGCGAGCCGCAGCAGCTTGTCGCGGAGCTGCTCGCGGTCGCGTAGTACGAAGAAGACCACGACGATGACCAGGAACACCGCGGCGACGCCTTCGATCTGCGGCGCGTACTCTTCGTACCGCTGCGTGAGCGTCTTCCGTTCCGGCACGACCTGCACGCGCATGTCGGCGCGCTGCGGCCGCGGCTCCGGATCGGTGACGCGCTCGAGCGTCCGTTGGAAGACGTCGAGCGTCCCGCCGGTGCGCGTCCGGAGAAACTGAAGCTTCTCCTCGATGTGACCGCTCGCCGCCGCCTGCGAGATCTCCTGCGCCACGGCGTTGAACTGCTGGTAGATCCACCAGCCGCCGAATCCGAGGCTGCTGACGACGACGCCGAGTACGAGAATGATGGCCACCGTGCGGCGGAGAAACGTCCGCTCCAGAACCCCCACGATCGGCGTGAGCAGAAACGCGAAGAGAATCGCCAGCGCCAGCGGCACGACCACCGGCCGCGCGAAATACATGATCGCGATGACGAGGACGCTGATGAGCAGCGTGCGCGAGCGCGTCTGCCGGCGGTCGGCGATCCGCTGGTCGGCGACGGGCGTGGGGACGGTCCCCGGCGCCGTCCGGCGGGCGGACAGCCGGTCGGAAAACTCGCTTTCGTCGTCCTCGTCGAAGGGCACGGGAAAAGTCTAATGCAGTGCCTGCGCCGCCGCCCGCCGTGGGCGGTCGGATCCGGTCACCGCCACCCCTCACGCTCGATCGTGGTGGTGATGTGGGCGAGGTGATGCCGGCCGTGCCAGGCATAGTTGGCGATGCTTTGCCGGAGCTCCGTCGCGCCGTTGACCGGATGCGCGTAGCGGCGCCCCCACTGCCCGGGAGTGAGGGATCGGAGGAGCGCGGTCCATCGGGCGTGCAGCTGTTCGAGGAGTCCGAGGGACGTTTGGACCGGCACGACGCGCGAATCGGCCAGCTCGGCCCAGAGCTGCTCCTCGTACGCTTTGATCGCCGGCTCGTCCTCGGTCAGCGCCCACTTGAAGCGCACGTATCCGTTGAGATGGCTGTCCGGCACGTGGTGCACGACCTGGCGGAGCGTCCAGCCGCCGGGCCGGTAGGGTGTGTCGAGTTGCTCCGGCGTCAGCCCCGAGACCGCGCTTCGCATCCGCGCCGGCAACGCCTCCACCTCCCCGATCCACTGTGCGATCTGCGATTCACTGACGGATCGCGGCGCCTCGTATGGACCGATGGGATAGCGGAGGTCTGCCATCAGTTCGCGGTCACGGAATCGAGGAACCCGTACAGCGCCGCGGTCGTCCGGGCGCCCGCGCTCCGTGCCGCGGCGCTGCTGGCTTCGTCGTCACACAACCGGCGGAGCAGGGCGCGCGAAGTTTCCGAATGCGCGACATCGGCCTCCAGATGCACGGAGAAGAACCCGATCGATCGCGCATCGGAGATGCCGTACCACCGCGCGAGCCCGTCGATCTTCGCCGCCGCGACGCCGGGCACCTGCGACTCGTACGCGTAGAGCGCGGCCAGACCTTCGTGGAGCTCTCCGTCGCGGGAGAGCGAGCGCATGCAGTCGATCAGCGCCCGCGTGGCGTCGTTGGCGGTGCCGGCCAGCACCTCCTCGCGCGTCAGGCCGAGCGATTCGCAGAAGCGGAGCCAGAGCTCGGGATGGTTGTCGGGACCGTGCTCCTCCTCGATCAGATTCTCCAGAAGAAGCTGCCGCGTCGGAATGTCCTCCGTCTGCGCGTGCATCCCGCTGAGGAACGTCGGAAAGGCGGCGGCGTAGTGGTAGTACTGGCGGGCGTAATCGCGCAGCTCCTCTTTCGTCAGCTCGCCGCACGTCCAGCGCTGGTAGAAGGGATGATCGAGCAGCCGGCGGGCCGAGATCTCCTGATCGAGCTCATGGATCACGTCGTTCATGGTGCCGAGTCTACAGGAACAGGGGTCAGGCCTTCCCTTTTACCTTTCTCTCCAGGCTGGAGAGAAAGGTAAAAGGGAAGGCCTGACCCCAAACAGAGCTGTCGCACCGCCGGTGAGCCCAAGGACGATGATCCATTCCGCGAGACTTGCCCCGCTCACCGTTCCTGCTATGGCGCCGAACAGAGCCATCACGAGATTCGTGCCGGTACAAACCCTTCTCAGTCCGGGAGCGGCGGCCCCATACGAATGATTCAGCAGGTTGAGCGCTCCCGCGAGCGCCATCGCCATGCCGCCACTGAAAAACCAGAGTGCGCGCGGGGTGACCGCGGAGAACAGGCGCGTTGCGGCGAACATGTGCGTCGCACCGAGAAGGACGATTCCCCATCCGATCGCGAGATAAGTACGTCGCATGCAGCTCGCCTGCCGAAGACGCACCGCATTCTAGCCCGCCGCTGGACAACCTGGTGTGAAAGGATGAGAGGGCGGATCCGCGACAAGGATGGCGGCGTCGGCGACGCCACGACGACGGTCACGGTTCTGTCGCCCGGCGAAGCGATGGATGCAATCGCCGCGATGATCGCCGCGCTGCGGGCCGGCGGCTCACTGAACAAAGGACAGGCTAACGCGCTTCTGGTGAAGCTCGAGCACGCTCTGCGTCATCTCGAAGTGCTGCTGAAGCAGGTGGAGACGTTCGGGCGTACCGGCGTTCTGACCGCGGCGGAAAGCGCGGAGCTGGCGTTCTGGATCGAGCAGCTCATGCTCTCGATCCGCGCCAGCGGCTGAATCACG
>DATLFC010000158.1:0-2970 GCA_035525015.1 Thermoanaerobaculia bacterium
CGAGGTTCGCGTAGGCGAACGATACGAAGATGATCACCAGGTAGAGCGGCGACACCCATTTCATGATCGGACGGTAGAAGCGCGGGATCTGCATCTCCGCCCCCTCGTGCGCCTCCTTCATGGCGCGGTCGACGCCGAAGATCCAGCTGAAGATGATCATCTGCACCAGCGCCAGCACCACGATGAAGAACGTCCCGACCCAGGCGTCGAGCGTGGAGAGGAACGCGCCGTCCTTGCTGAAGTACATCGTCAGGAACGAGCCGATGCCGCAGATGCCGACGACCAGCGCCACGCCGCCCTTGCGGCCGAGGCCGAGCGCTTCGCGGAAGAACGCCAGCGCCGGCTGGTACATGGAGATGGAGCTGGTGATGGCGGCGAGAAAGAGCATGAAGAACCAGATCGCGCCGATCATGTTTCCGAACGGTCCCATGTGCGCGAACACGACCGGCAGCGTGTTGAAGCCGAGACCGAAGCTGCCGGTCGCCACCGCGGCGGCCGTCCCCGAGAGGCCGAGGAAGATGAACGACGCCGTCAGCGTGATCAGACCGCCGAAGCCGACCTCGAACAGCTCGTTCGTCGATGTGGCCGTCAGGCCCGAGAGCACCACGTCGTCCTTCTTCGTCAGGTACGACGCATAGTTGATGATGATGCCGAAGCCGATCGAGAGGCTGAAGAAGATCTGCCCCGCCGCGGCCAGCCACGTCTGCGGGTTCGCGAGCGCGCTGAAATCGGGGTTCCACATGTAGCCGAGGCCGTTGATCACGTTCTGATCGGGCTTCGACGGGTCGGGCGTGCCGAGCGTCAGGACCCGGATCAGGACGATGAGCGCGGCGACGGCCATCAGCGGCATCGCATAGCGCGTGAACTTCTCGATCCCGCCGGAGATCCCGCGATAGATCAGAAAGATGTTCGCCGCGAAGGTGAGGATCCAGAAGATGAGCGTCTGGTAGCTGCCGCCGTAGACGAGCCCGTCGCTCGTCGTCCCGGTGAAGGTGTTGTAGAAGTTGGAGGCGATCGCGGTCTGCTGCTCGATCGGCGCGCTGACGTCGATGCCCATCCCGCCGGTCAGGTACTGCCACATGTAGCCGAGGCACCAGGCCTCGATGAATGTGTAATAGAAGGATACGGCCAGGGGGATGAGCACCCCCAGCACGCCGAGGTAGCGCCAGACCGAGCCGCGTCCGAGGACGCCGTAGATCGCCGGCGAGGAGTGCAGCCCTTTGCGCCCGCCGTAGCGGGCCATGGTCCACTCCGCCCACGCCACCGGGATGCCCACCAGAAGCAGCGCGACGAAGTAGGGGATCATGAAGGCCCCGCCGCCGTTCGCGGCGGCCTGGCCGGGGAAGCGGAGGAAGTTGCCGAGGCCGACCGCCGATCCGGCTACGGCCAGGATGACGCCGAGTCGCGTCTTCCACTGCTCGGGATGATGGTGAGTCTCATGGGGCGGGGTGGTCGCGGCCATGGGTTGGGCTCTCCTCTCCAGTCGGGCTCGTGGGTGGTGAGTTGCGAGAGGGTATATGTTTTTGGCGTTCGGGGGGAAATCTGAAGATCTTCGGCCGCTGCTGCGGCAGATGGGCCACGAGGTGACACCGCCGCCGGCCGGCAGCTCGATCTCCTCTCGCCCGATGCTGTGAACCGCCGTGGCCGGGCTGCAGGCAGTGCGTGATCTGAGCGGGATTTCAACCCTTCCTGATGCGAGTCCGCGACCAGCGTTCGCGAAGGAGCCGGAAAGGCAACGCCATCCACTGCCAGATGGTCAGCAAGCCGGCCGAGACCAGAATCGACGCGTAACGCCTTTCGTCGTGTCGCGACCATTTACGCAGCGGTTTGGGCGAACGCTTCCCGGCCAGTGCCGCGACGTTCCGGCTGAACCGGCTGGTGCCGCGATCGATGTTTTCCCGCAGCGACTCGAACATCGGTTTTGTCCTTACCGGTAGTTTACCGCTCGGCTTCGCCACCGAAGTCGCCAGAGTGAGGAGCGGCGTGTTGTCTCAGCGCGATGCTGCTCGCGGCGGCATGCCGCTGCCGTCCGCTGTTTCTCTCGACCATTGATAGAGTAGGCATCCGCGAAAGCGCGGTTGGCCTCATGCAGCGCGATCTCGATTACCGCGTGGTGATCGACACCACCCCGACGCTGATTTTCAGCGCGGCAAAGCAGGGCGGCAACATCGGCTCCATGCTGACAGGAGGACTGGGCAAGAGCGGTGCGCGACGCTTCGACCAGACGGCGGCGGGCAAGGTCAAATTCGACGATGTCGCCGGGATCGACGAGGCCGAGGCTGAGCTGGTGGAGATCGTCGACTTTCTCAAAGATCCGGCCAAGTACACGCGACTCGGACGGTGGCCGGAGAGGCGGGCGTTCCGTTCTTCTCGATGAGCGGATCCGAGTTCGTGGAGATGATCGTGGGAGTCGGAGCCGCGCGCGTCCGGGATCTCTTCAAGCAGGCGCGCGAACACGCGCCGGCGATCATCTTCATCGACGAGCTGGATTCGATCGGCCGTGCCCGCGGCGCATTCGCCCTCGGTGGCGCCAGCGAACAGGAGCAGACGCTGAATCAGATCCTCACCGAGATGGACGGGTTCTCGAGCCGTGAGGGCATCATCGTTCTCGCGGCGACGAATCAGCCCGATGTGCTCGACCGCGCGCTGATGCGCGCGGGGCGGTTCGATCGCCGTGTCGTCGTCAACCTGCCCGACAAGGCGGGACGAGAAGCGATTCTGAAAGTGCATACACGAAAAGTCCCGCTCGCCCCCGACGCGGATCTCGCGGAAGTAGCGGCCGCAACGCCGGGACTGTCGGGCGCCGATCTGCGCAACCTGGTCAATGAGGCGGCACTTCTGGCCGCTTGGCGCGGTGCAGACGCGGTGGCGGCGACGGACTTCTTCGACGCGCTCGAGAAAATCGTGCTTGGACCGGAACGTCCGCTCTTGCTGAGCCGCGACGACAAGGAGCGCATTGGTTATCACGAA
>DATLFC010000170.1:0-4746 GCA_035525015.1 Thermoanaerobaculia bacterium
CAAGGGCATCAGATCATCCTGATCATCGACGACGATCTGATGATCACCGAGGGGCTGGCCGCCGGTCTGGCCCGAGGCGGGCGGACCATCGTCACCTGCAACGACGTCGAGAGCGGTGAGATCGTCGTGGAGTGGCTCAAACCTTCCCACGTCGTCTGCGACGTCCGTCTCACGGGCGCATTCGGTTACGAGGGTCTCGATTTCATCCGCTTCGTCAAACGCCAGTCGCCGGGTACCCGCGTCATTCTGATGACGGGAGATGCGCCGGACGCGCTGCAGCTCGAAGCCTCCGAGCGCGGCGCCGTCGGATTCCTCCGTAAGCCCTTCGAGCTGGCACAGCTCGATGCCGTGCTCGACATGATGGCGCCCGCGCGGGCAGGCAGCGAGCAATGGCCGGAAATCATCCGCGTGCCGCTCCTCGAGCAGATTCTGGAGGAGCAACGTCTCTTTTCCGTCTTTCAACCCGTGGTACGGCTGACATCGGGCGACCAGCTCGGCTACGAAGCGCTGACCCGATGCCGCGCCGATCTGCCAATGCGCAACCCGGAGAGCCTCTTCCAGTACGCGCATCGAAAACACCGCCTGGTGGACCTGGAGGCTGCCTGCCTCCGCAACGGCATCCGCGAGGGCGCGAGCCTGCCTGGGTCGCTCTTTCTGAACATCCACCCGGCCGCTTTCGCTTCGGGAAGGCGGCTGCTGGATGTCCTGCGCGAACAGGCCGACCACTCCTCGGTCGATGTGCACCGGATCGTCCTCGAGATCACCGAACAGGGGTCGATCAGCGACGAGATCAAGGCTCTCGATGTCATCGAGCAGTTCAAAGCGGCCGGTATCCGCCTGGCCTTCGACGACGTCGGCGTGGCGTACTCGCACCTTCCTTTCATCGGCAGAGTGCGCCCGGCCTTTCTCAAGATCAGCCAGCATTTCGGCACCGGATTCGAAGCCGATTCGACGAAGACGAAAATCGTTCGCAACCTGCTCGGGCTGGCCAATGAGTTCGACTGCGACCTGATTCTGGAAGGAATCGAGACCGCGGCCACGGCCGCCGCCGCCGTGGAGCTGGGCATCAAGTTCGGGCAGGGCTTCCATTTCGCCCACCCCGCCGCCGCTTCGGACTTCCTCGACCAACGACGGCTCAGGACACCTGCCGGCTGATCCGTCGCCTGAGGAGCTGGACATTGTCAGGTCGTAGAGCCACCGTTTTTCTGATCGGCGTCCTGGCGCTCGCGGCCTGCCGCGGGGAGCGGGCAGCGATCGAAACCATCCTTTCGCCCGCCGGTGCGGGTGCCGCCGAGCCATTCCTCTCGCCGGCACGGGAAGGTGTCCTTCTGAGCTGGCTCGAGCCGGTCGAAGGAACGGAGCGACACGCCCTGCGCTTCGCGCGCCTTCGCAATGGCGAGTGGTCCTCCCCCATCACCGTCGCCGAACGCGACGACTTCTTCGTGAACTGGGCGGATTTTCCTTCGATCGTCGAAGACGAGAAGGGAGTGCTTTTCGTCCACTGGCTCCAGAAGAGCGGCCCGAAGTCGTATGACTATGACATCCGCATGGCCACTTCCAGCGACGGCGGCACGAGCTGGGACGAACCCTTTCTGCTGAACCGCGACGGCAGGAAGGCCGAGCATGGCTTCGTATCGGTCGCCGCCGTTCCGGGCGGCGGCGTCGGAGCGACGTGGCTGGACGGCCGCAACATGACCGGAAGCGATCACGATCACGGCGGCGGCGACATGACGCTCCGCTACGCCACGGTCGACGCGGCCGGTCCCGTCGACGAAGTCGAGCTCGACCCGCGGGTCTGCGAGTGCTGCGCAACCGGCATGACGATGACGGCAGGCGGCCCGGTGATCGTCTACCGTGACCGGTCGGACGACGAGATTCGAGACATCTCGTTCGTGCGGCGGACGACGACAGGATGGAGCGAACCGAAACCGCTGCGACGCGACGGCTGGAAGATCGCCGCCTGCCCTGTCAACGGGCCGCAGATCGACTCGGCCGGGTCGCGAGTGGCGACGGCGTGGTTCACGGCCGCGGATGAGACGCAGCGGGTCTACGCTGCATTCTCCGACGACGGCGGCGCGACGTTCGGCGAGGCGGTCGTCGTCGACGAGGGGAAGCCGGCCGGCCGCGTCGACATAGTGGCGCTCGATTCCGGCGACGCCATCGTGACCTGGCTGGAACAGACTCCCTCCGGTGCCGAGATCCGGCTGCGCCGCATCGGCCGCGACGGCATCGTCACTCCGTCGGTGAAGGTGGCCGATTCGAGCATGGCCCGCGGCAGCGGCTTTCCCCGTATCGCCCGCAGCGGCCGCGACCTCTACATCGCCTGGACCGAACAGAGCACCGACAGCAGGCGCATTCACGTCGCGCGGATGCCGCTCTAGGTGACGTGACATCATGCCGGACGGAGGTCTCATGCAACAGGTAGTCGATCCAGTGTGCCGCATGACGATTTCGCCTCAGGATGCCGCGGGCACGTCGGAGTACCGCGGGACGACGTATTACTTCTGCAATCCTGGCTGCAAGACGCGGTTCGACGGAGATCCGGAAAAGTACGTGGGCAAGACCGGCGCCGGTGAGGACACCGGCACTCCAAAGGACACCCCGGCGACGAAGAGGGAGTGGACCTGTCCGATGCATCCGGAGATCCTCCGTGACGAGCCGGGGAGCTGCCCGATCTGCGGAATGGCCCTGGAGCCGCGCACGATCACGGTCGAGGATGAGAATCCCGAGCTCGCGGACATGACCCGGCGCTTCTGGGTCAGCACGCTGCTCACCGTGCCGCTGGTGGTCTTCGCCATGGTCCGCCACCTCCCCGGCGGACACGACATCGTCGGCGATACGGCAATGTTGCGGGCGAACTGGATCGAGCTGGCGCTTGCCACACCGGTGGTGCTGTGGGGCGGCTGGCCCTTTTTCGTCCGGGCGGTCGACTCAGTCCGCTTCCGAAGTCTCAACATGTTCACGCTGATCGGCCTCGGCGTTTTCGTCGCCTATGTGTACAGCCTCGTGGCGACGCTGATCCCCGGGGTCTTTCCGACTTCGTTCCGCGATGCGGCCGGACACGTCGGCGTCTACTACGAAGCGGCGGCGGTCATCGTGGCGCTGGTCCTGCTCGGCCAGGTGATGGAGCTGCGAGCCCGGAGTCGTACCGGCGCCGCGATCCGGGCGTTGCTGGGGCTGGCGCCGAAGTCCGCTCGCCTCATCGAATCGAATGGCGAGGAGCGTGACGTGCCGCTCGAGCAGGTGAAGCCGGGAGACCGGCTGCGCGTCCGTCCGGGTGAGAAGGTGCCGGTCGACGGCATCGTCGTCGAAGGAAGCAGCAACGTCGACGAGTCGATGGTCACCGGCGAACCGGTGCCGGTCGAAAAACGGGAAGGCGATCGGATCATCGGCGCAACCATGAACGCGACAGGATCGCTGATCATGCGCGCGGAGCGCGTCGGGTCGGAAACGCTGCTGGCGCAGATCGTCAACATGGTCGCGCAGGCCCAGCGGAGCCGCGCGCCGATCCAGCGGCTGGCCGACCAGGTCTCGGCCTGGTTCGTCCCCTCCGTCATCGCCATCGCCATCACCACGTTTGCCGTCTGGGCCATGGTCGGACCGGAACCGCGGCTGGTGTTCGCGATCGTGAACGCCGTGGCGGTGCTGATCATCGCCTGCCCCTGCGCGCTCGGTCTGGCCACGCCGATGTCGGTGATGGTTGCGGCGGGGAAAGGCGCCACCGCGGGAGTCCTCTTCCGCAACGCCGAGGCGATCGAAGTGCTGCGGAGTGTCGACACGCTGGTGGTCGACAAGACCGGCACGCTGACGGTCGGAAAGCCACGCCTGGCCACGGTCATCTCCACGGGCGGCGATGAGAACGAGGTCCTCCGCATGGCGGCGGCCGTCGAACGCGCCAGCGAGCATCCGCTGGCGGCCGCGATCATCAGCGGCGCTGAGGAGCGCGGGCTCACCGTCCGCGCTGCAGAGACGTTCTCCTCGATTACCGGAAAGGGCGTCCGCGGCACAGTGGACGGTCACGACGTCGCAGTCGGAAACGCCGCGATGCTCGCCGACCTCGGAATCGAGGTCGATGGCCTTTCCGATCTCGCCGAAAATCTCCGCCGCGACGGACAGTCGGTGATGTTCGTCGTCATCGACGGCCATGCCGCGGGGCTCATCGGCGTGGCCGATCCAGTGAAGGAGACCACCCAGGACGCGATTCGCGAGCTGCACGACGCCGGCTTGCGCGTGGTCATGCTGACCGGCGACAGCCGGACGACGGCGGAAGCGGTAGCCAGGAAGCTCGGCATCGACGATGTCGCCGCGGAATTGCTTCCCGATCAGAAGGTGGAAGTCGTGAAGCGGCTCCAGTCAGAGGGACACGTCGTGGCGATGGCCGGGGACGGAATCAACGACGCGCCGGCGCTGGCCCAGGCCGAGGTCGGGATCGCCATGGGCACCGGCACCGACGTGGCGATGGAGAGCGCCGGCGTCACGCTCGTCAAGGGCGATCTGCGCGGCATCATCCGGGCGCGCCGCCTGAGTCAGGCCACGATGCGCAACATCCGGCAGAACCTCTTCTTCGCCTTCATCTACAACAGCCTCGGTGTGCCGGTCGCGGCGGGCGTGCTCTACCCCTTCTTCGGCCTGCTCCTCAGCCCGATGATTGCCGCCGCGGCCATGAGCTTCAGCTCGGTCTCGGTGATCGTCAACGCCCTGCGGCTGCGGCGGGCGAGCATCTGACTGCTTCCGGCTTGAGCAATG
>DATLFC010000175.1:0-5840 GCA_035525015.1 Thermoanaerobaculia bacterium
CGGTTCGAGGTACGCCGTCAGCTTCTCGCGGAGGAGGGGAGGAACCGGCGCCGGCTTGAACTCGCCGCGGGCCACGGAGACGAGCACGTACTTTCCCGTCGCCACGACCACTCCCGGTGCGTCTTTCCGGCTGACCTCGAAGTGGAGATGGATGGAGCTGTTACCGATTCTGCCGAAGAACGCCTCCACGACCAGCAGCTCGTCGAGCGTCACCGGATGGAAGAAGTCGCACTCGACGTGGACCCGCGGGAGCCAGATGCCGAGATCGTCGAAGAGAGTCTTGTAGGAAAGGCCGCAGGAACGGAAGAGCTCGACCTCGGCCAGGCCGAAAAACCGGAGGTAAGCCTGGTAGTTGATGATGCCGGCGGCGTCGATGTCCTCCCAGCGGACATACTCGGAGACGGAGAAGCGCACGGCCGGGAGTTTAGCCGTTGTTAACCAGAACCGGCCCCGGGCCGTACTAGGTCACAGCAAGTCGGAGGCTTCATGCATGAGTCATTGATCGCCCTGGTGGGGATGATCATCTCGTTTGCGGTGTTTTTCGGCGTACTCGTTCTTTTCGTCCGGATGCAGCAGCGGAAGCATGAGCTGCGGGCCGAGGTGCAGACGAGGCTGATCGATAAATTCGGAAGCTCGCAGGAGCTGATCGCCTTTCTGGAGTCGCCGGGCGGGCGCGAATTCGTGCAGGGCGTGCAGAACGAGAAGGTGATCATCCACAACCGCGCCATGGCCGGCATCCGGAAAGCCATCGTCCTCTCGTTTCTCGGGATCGGCCTGGTGACGATCTGGGGTATTTCGGACGCGGAGTGGGTCTCGTGGTTCGGGATCATCTTCCTCGCCCTCGGCGTCGGCTACGTCGTGGCCGCCGTCGTCTCGATGCGCCTCGGCCGTGAAACGACTGAGCCCGGAAATGCTGCGACGCGAATCTGATGAGCGCACTCGCCGCGGAACTGCCGCTCGTCGCCGCAGCCTCAGGCGGACGCACGCCGCATAGGCCGATGGACGAGGCGCGCTTCGAGGCCTTCTACCGCAAGAGCGCCTCCGGCCTCTGGTCCTATCTGCACCGCATGACCGGCGACGCCGCCCTGGCGGACGATCTTCTTCAGAAGGCCTTCATCCGCTTTCTACGGGCGAATCCCGCCTTCGCCGGCGAAGAACACATGCGCCGGTACGCCTACCGCGCGGCGACCAGTGTGGCCATGGACCATTTCCGCGAGACGAAGCGGCGCCGCGAAGTGCCGGAAGTCGACACGACGGTCTCGCAGGCCGAAACCGATCTGCGTCACGACATGAGCCGAGTCTTCGCCGAGCTGAAACCGCGCGAGCGCGCGCTGCTCTGGCTGGCCCACGTCGAGGAATCCGGCCACGAAGAGATCGCGGAGGCCCTCGGTCTCCGCCCCAGGAGCATTCGAGTTCTTCTCTTCAGGGCCCGCAGAAAGCTCGCCGCCATTCTCGCCAAACGTGGAATCGGCCCGGAGGTCCTGCGATGACCGAGCGCTGCGTTCACGAGCCGCAGGTCCGCCTCGCCGCGGTCGAGGACCGGTGGACCGACGCATTGCTTCAGCACGTATCCCGGTGCGACGACTGCGCGGCCGCGGGCGCGGCCGCTCCCTTCATGACCGCCTTCGCCCGCACCGACGCGCGCCGGCGTCCTCTCCCCGATCCGGCCGTGATCTGGCTCAAGGCCCGCCTGCTGCGCGGGAGCGTCGACGCGGATCGCGCCGTCCGGCCTCTCAACGTCATGCAGGCCGTCGCCTATCTGGTCATCGCTGCCGGCTGGGCCGCGCTGCTGACCTGGAAATGGAGCGACGTCGAGCGTTGGATTCTCAGCGTCACCCCCTCGAACATGGTGGGAGAGCTGGCCGGGATCCACTCTTCGGTCCCGGCGACCGTGGTGCTGGCCATCGTGGTGCTGAGCTCTCTGACGGTGATGGTCGCGCTGCACGCGATCCTGGCCGAGGAGTGACGCTGCTCGTCAGAACGTCGCCCACAGAAGGACCCGCTTGTACGTGTAGAAGAACGGGGTCACCGTGCTGAGGCTCTTCACGAGGCGGTCGGTGTAGGTGTCGAGGAACTTCTGGTAGCGATCGCCGAGGCGCTGCTCGTAGTCGGTGAGGAGCGCGCCGCGGTTCCATTCCACGACCTCGTGCGAGGACGGCAGCTCGTGCCCGTACACCTGCAGCCGCACGTTCTGGCGCTTGAAACCGAGGTGATGGAAAAGCGCCGCATAGCGCTCCGGCGGAAGGACATGGAGCGGCCGTGGTGTTTCTCCCAGTTCGCGCGCCACGTCCGCGGCGATCGCATGCGAGGGATGGTCATCGTTGGCCGGCATCTGCACCGCGATCTGCCCGTGCGGCGCGAGGAAGCTCGCCAGCCGGGTGAGCAGCTTTTCGTGATCGGGTATCCAGTGCAGCGAGGCGTTCGAGAAGACGAGATCGAAGGGACGGTCGGCGACGAACGCCTCGATGTCCCCCTTCTCGAAGCGGAGCACCTCGGAACCGAGAGCCCCGGTCCGGAGCAGCATCGTCTCGGAGCTGTCAATGCCCAGCGTCTCCTCGGCACCGAGGTGTTCGTGGAGCTCCCGCGTCAGCTCCCCGGTGCCGCATCCCAGGTCGACGATGCGCATCCGCGGGCGACGTTCGATCAGCGAGACGAGGTCATGGAAGGGTTGCGCGCGCTCGTTCCTGAAGCGCTCGTACTGCTCTGGATTCCACATCGGCGCGAGCATATCCTTCTCGCCCATGAAGCGCCTTCTTCCCATCCTTCTCTTTCTCGTTACCAGCGCATCGGCACAGGTCAGGCCGGTGAATACCTATTCGATCGTCGCCCGCGATCCGCAGACGGGACAGATGGGCGTGGCCGTGCAGTCGCACTGGTTTTCCGTCGGTCCTATCGTTGCCTGGGCGGAGGCGGGCGTCGGCGCCATCGCCACGCAGAGCTTCGTCGATCCCTCGTATGGAAAGCTGGGACTGGAGCTGCTGCGCGCCGGGAAGAGCGCGCCTGAGGCATTGCGGGCGCTGCTGACGGCCGACGACGGCTGCGCCGTCCGGCAGGTCGGATTCGTCGACGCCAGGGGCAACGTCGCCACCTTCACCGGCGACCGCAACATCATCGCCGCCGGAGGAATCGCGGCGAATCGCATGGGCGAGCCGGCGAAGCTTTCCTGCGGCACCTTGCAGGTCGGGCGCGACTTTGCCGTACAGGCCAATCTCATGGCCAGCGACAGAGTCTGGCCGGCGATGGCGAAGGCGTTTTCCGAATCCACGGGCGACCTCGCCGGGAAAATGCTGGCGGCGCTGGACGCCGCACAGGCGGTTGGTGGCGATATCCGCGGAACGCAGTCCGCCGCGCTGGTCGTCGTCAATGCCACGCCGACCGGGAAAGCGTGGGTAGACCGCCTGTTCGACGTGCGCGTCGACGATCATGCCGAGCCGCTCGCCGAGCTCCGGAGGCTGGTCACGGTGCAACGCGCCTACAACCACATGAATGCGGGCGATCTCGCCGTCGAGCACAACGACCATGAAGCGGCGCTCCGTGAGTACGGCGCTGCCTCACGCATCGCCGCGACGACGCCCGGCGTGCCGCAGAGCCGGCAGGCGGAGATGATCTACTGGCACGCCGTGGCCCTCGTCAGCATGAAGAGGGTCGAGGAAGCGCTGCCGCTGTTCGCCCGCGCCTTCCGCCTGGAGCCGAGCTGGCGCGAGCTGACGCCGCGCCTGGTCAAATCGGGGCTGCTGCCGGATGACGCGAAGCTGATCGAGCGGATCCTGGCGGTGAAGTGAGGGCCCGAGCCCCGAGCCCCGAGCCCCGAGGTCTCATTCGTGGTTGTTCAGCAGCCCCTTCCTCAGGACGTCGGCCATCTCCTTCACGACCTCGGTCGATTCCTTGCCGAACGGCTCCGGGACGTTGAAGAGAATCTCGATTGTGAAGTAGCTGAAGAAGAGCCGCGTGGTCATCATCAGCGCCGAGACCGGAGAGACGCCCGGGCGGAGTCGCGACTCGATTCCCTCCAGCGACGCCTCCGTACCGAGGGCGTCGGCGAATCGGCGGGCCATCTCACCGTAGAACCGCTGGATGTGCGTGCCGTCGAACTCGATCATGTCGACGTAGATGAGCGCGATGTACTGCCGGTACTCCCGGACGCTGTCGCGGATGGCGAACCCGAGCCGCTCCAGGTTTTCGGGAAACCGCCCCGCGGCGAGCGCGCGGCGGAACGGGAAGCGGCCCGACTCGGTGATCTCCGTCAGCTCGTCGAGGAGCGTCTTGAAGATCGACTCCTTGTCGGGGAAGTGGTGATAGACGTTGCCGATGGAGACCTTCGCTTCGTCGGCGATCTCGCGAACGCTCGTGGCGCGGTAGCCCTGATGTGAGAACAGACGGAGTGCCGTATCGAGTACCTGGCGCCGGCTCCGCTCCGATCTCGCCTCGCGCAACATGCGGCACCAGGAAGGCTACGGGTCTGGAAAGCGGACGTCAACGGTTGAATCCGGTTGTTCGACGAACGTCTACGACGGGTAGAAGCAGATACCCTCTGGCGCGTGACCATCAAAGGCCGCGGCGCCAGCTGGAATCCGCAGAACCGCTTCGAGACCCTCGCCTACGTGCCGGACGACGACGCACCGCCCGGCGACAACGCCCCCAGGACGCTCTATCTCCGCGATCCGACGCGGACGATCATCGCCACCAACGACAGTCCGGACGTCGGCTTCGAGGCGAGCATCAATCCCTACCGCGGATGTGAGCACGGTTGCATCTACTGCTTCGCCCGCCCCACTCACGAATACCTCGGCATGTCGGCCGGCCTCGATTTCGAGACGAAGATCCTGGTGAAGGAAGAGGCTCCGGAGCTGCTGCGCGACGAGCTGAACGCGAAATCGTGGGAGCCGAAGACGATCGCCATCAGCGGCGTGACCGATGCCTACCAGCCGGTGGAGCGGCGGCTGGAGCTGACGCGGCGCTGTCTCGGCGTGCTCGCCGAGTTCCGCAACCCGGCGGTGATCATCACCAAGAACCACCTCGTCACACGCGACATCGATCATCTTCAGGAGCTGGCTCGTTTCCAGGCCGTGCGCGTCTTCATCTCCGTCACCACGCTCGACGCGAAGCTGGCCGGTTCGATGGAGCCGCGGGCATCGACGCCGGAGCTGCGCCTCGACGCGGTGGCCCGGCTTGCCGATGCCGGCATTCCCGCCGGCGTCATGGTGGCCCCCGTCGTCCCGGCCATCACCGACCACGAGATTCCATCGATTCTGAAAGCCGCGCGGGCCGCGGGGGCGAAGTGGGCCGGTTTCGTGGTGCTTCGCCTGCCGTGGGCTGTGGCGCCGCTCGTCGAACGATGGCTGGAGGAGCACTTCCCCGATCGGAAGGAGAAGGTGCTGAACCGCGTCCGCGATCTTCGTGACGGAAAGCTCTACGACGCCCGGTGGGGCGTCCGCGGGCGAGGCGAGGGGATCTTCGCCGAGCAGATCGGCAGTCTCTTCGAAGCCTCGTGCAGGAAGCTCGGCCTGAATGAGGAAGAGAGCGAGCTTTCCGCGGAATCATTCCGCCGCCGCAGGCCGCAGGCAACGTTATTCTGACGCGATGAAAAAGGTCGCGGAGACCGAACGGCTGCTCATTCTCGACGACGACGGCTGGCAATACGTCGAGAGAAAGAAGGGGAAGGAAGCGGTCGTGGTCCTGGCGCAGGATGGGACGTCGGTCATCCTCGTGGAACAGTTCCGCCGTCCCGTAAAGGCCGCTGTCATCGATCTGCCGGCCGGTCTCGTGGGCGACGAGGAGGGGAGCTCCGATCCGGCGACGACGGCGAAGAAGGAGCTGGAAGAAGAGACCGGCTACACATG
>DATLFC010000192.1:0-18396 GCA_035525015.1 Thermoanaerobaculia bacterium
GCGGCGATCTGGCGGGGAGGGCGGCCCGCGGCGATCAGGCAGAGCACCTGGAACTCGCGGTCGGAAAGCTGCTCGTGCCGCCTCCGGTCGCCCGTGGCCACCAGATCGAATGCGAGCGATTCGGCGATTGCCGGGCTGATGAACCGCTCCCCGCGCACCAGCTTCCGGATCGCAGTGACGAGATGATCGCGCGCGCTGTCCTTGCCGACGTAGCCCGACGCGCCTCCCTTCAATGCCCGGGAGGCGTAGGAGGCCTGCTGGTGCATGCTCAGGATCAGGACCGGCATGTGCGGCCGGATCGACTTGATCTGCGCGAGGACGTCGAGGCCGGGACGGTCGGGCAGATTGAGATCGAGCACGACCACGTCCCACGAGCGCTGCCTCACCAGGTCGAGCGCCTCCTCGGCTGTGCGCGCTTCGCCGCCGACGGTGACGTCGCTCGTCTCGCTGACGATCTGCTTGAGCCCTTCGCGGACGATGTCGTGATCGTCGACGATGAGAATCGAGATCATGTCTCGCCTCCCAGCGGAATGCGGACCGATACGATGGTCCCTCTCCCTTCGATTCCTTCGAAATGGACCGAGCCGCCGACGATGGCCGCGCGCTCCCGGATGCCGATGAGACCGAGCGAGCGCCGGTCTTCCACCTGCGACCGGCTGATGCCGCTGCCGTCGTCACGAACATCGAGAAGCAGCTCACTCGATCGCTCGCGCAGACGGATCTCGACGCGACTGGCGTTCGAGTGGCGGGCCACGTTCGTCAGCGCTTCCTGGATCATCCGGTAGACCGCCGTGGCCACCGGCGCCGGGAGGTTCAAGCCCTCGGGGGAGACCGAGATGTCGCACTCGATCCCGGTCCGCTCCTCGAACAGCCGCGCCTCCGCTTCCATGGCCACGGCCAGCCCGAGATCGTCGAGGGCACTCGGACGCAGCTCGGAGCTGATGCGCTGGACGGCCTCGACCGTGGCGTCGAGCGTGCGCACGATCCGGTCGCGCACCGGGGCCGTGGCGGGAGAAACCTCGGTGGTGCGGAGCAGCCCGCCCAGATCCATCTTCAGCGCGGTGAGCGACTGGCCGAGGTCGTCGTGGATCTCGCGGGCGATGCGCGTCCGCTCCTCTTCCTGCACGGTGAGGAGACGGTCGGACAGCGCTTTCAGGTTCCGCTCGCTGGCCACGATCCGCGCTTCGGCCTGGGAACGACTCTCGATCATCTCGTTGAACGCCTCCCCGAGCATCGCGATCTCGCGTGGTCCATCCATCGGGACGCGGCCGCCGTAGCCTTCCCGCGCGATCGAGCCCGCCGCCTGCGCCAGCGCGTCGATGGGCCGCTGGACGAACCGGGCCAGCGCCAGCGACGCCCCGACGGCGAGCGCCACGATCACGGCGCCGGCCAGGATCCCTTGCAGAAAAAGCTCCCGCACCGGAGCCATCACGGCCTCCGTCGGAACGCCGGCATAGATGTACCACCCCATGTCGGGGATGTTCGTGAACCCGTACTGGCGCGATGTGCCGTCGACGCCGCGGGCCTCCACGCGCCCTTCTCCTCGCTCCAGCACGATCTCCGTCACCTCGGTGCCGCGGCCGGAGCGGCCGATCCATCGTTCGCTGTCGCTGGAGCGGACGAGGATCGTTCCGGCGCGATCGATGATCGTGATGACCGATCCCGGAGGGAGATCCTCCGAGCCCGCCACCTCCGGCAGTTGCACGAGCACCAGCGAGCCTGCCGGCGTACCGTCGAGACCGGTGACGGCCGTGGCGAGCGCGGCGACCCATTTCCCGTCGATCAGGCGGATGCGCGGCTCGCCGGGCACGAAGCGTCCGGCCAGCGTATCGCTCTGCACCCACGTACGAGCTTCGTCGGAGATGGCCACATCGGACGCCTGCGGAGTCGCCGAGCAGATCACGCCGCCGGTGCGGTCGAGGAGAAAGAGATTCAGGTACTGCGGGAAAAAGTCGACGATAGCGAAAAGAGAATCGCAGTTGCCGGCGTCCGCGGCGCGGATCGATGGCCGTGCCGCCATCCGCTGCAGAAGGGCCGTCGAATCGAAGTGGAGCTCGCTGATCTGCTCCGTCACGGCGTGCGCGATGCGCAGGGCGCGATCGCGCGCCTCGCGCTGCTCGCTCCGCAACTGCGTGAGGAAAAGCCACGCCACCAGCAGCAGCAGCGGAAGCGCCGCCGCGACGGCCAGCATGGCCAGCCACCACCGCAGGGTAGGGTTCAGTCGGTTCGGCACGGCTCGAGTGTAGCCGTCACGCCGCCGTTCGCGACCAGCGAGCGCGAGGCGGCGATGAAGATCGGGATGGCCAGGCAGCTGACGACGGCCGCAACACCGAAGGCGAACCCGAGGCCGAAGCGCTCGCCGGCGGCGCCGATGACGAGCGAGCCGCTGCCGATCCCGATGTCGAAGGCCAGGACGATGCTGCCGAACGTCCGCGCCCGCCGCGCCGGATCGGAGTGGCTGATGACGTAGCTGGCGAACGCCGGCCAGGCACCGCCAAACCCGAGTCCGAGCAGCGCCGCCGAGACCACCACTTCCCATCGCGTATCGGCGATCGACAGGATCGCAAACGACAGCGGGATGGCCGCGAACGACGGATACAGCAGCAGCTTCGGCCCGTACCGGTCGCCGAGCCGCGCCGCGAAGACGCGCAGCACCACCACGCCGATGGCCAGCACCGTGAAGAAGAGCGAGCGCGGCTCGATCCCCCGCTCCTCGGAGAGGATCGCCACGAAGGACGTCACGCCGCCGTACCCGAACGCGATCACCGCCATCGACATCGCCACGCGCGTCACTTTCCAGTCCCACGCGTCGCGCAGCGACGGCAGCCGCTCCGGCTTCCGCGCTTCGACCACCGGAAGCCGCGACGACCAGATCAGCATGACCACGGACAGCGCGGCGAGCTCGAGGCAGAGCACTCGCCAGCCGGCCCGGAACACCAGCAGCCCGACGGCAGGGGCGATGGCGATGGCAGCGTTGCCGGCCAGGCCCCAGTAGGCGAGTCCTTCGGTCCGCCGCGCTGCCGGGATGTACTCGCTCATGATCGCCGACGATGAGGAGAGGAGCGCCGACCAGAGCGCACCATGCACCACGCCGATCATCAGCAACGGCATGATCCGCGGAACGAAACCGTACAGCAGCGAGAAGACGATGAAGAGCGACGAGGCGATGACCAGGAGACGCTTCCGGCCGATGTGATCTGCCACCGTCCCCATCAGCGGCGCTGCGATCGCGCTGGCGAAGGTGTACACGGTGAGAAACCACCCCGCCGTCGCTTTCGAGCCGCCCAGCTGCAGGATCCGGAAGGGGATCGCCGGCAGCAGCTGGAAGGCCGAGAAGAAGGTGATGAACGCGAAGGCCCACAGGCCGAAGAAACGGCGTGTGAAGAGGGGTGGGACGGCGGACATGGACGGCGGATTGTAGCGGGACGCCGTAGAATGTTTGTCGTTGCCCATACGTTGATCGCGGCGATGAGGGTAAAACGAGCAGCGAAATACGGCTTTTGCTCCGGCGTGCGCATTGCCGACCTCAAGGTGAAGCGCTTCGCCGCCGGCGGGGGGCGCGGCGCGATCCTCGGCCAGGTGGTCCACAACGAGCGCGTCGTCGACGAGATGGAGAGGCTCGGCGTCCGGACCGTCGACGAGATCACCGCCGTCGAAGAGCCGACCATCGTCTTCTCGGCGCACGGTGTGCCGCCGTCCTTCCACGACCGGGCCCGATCGTCCGGGCTGCAGATCCTCGACACCACCTGCAAGTTCGTCTACGACATCCATCGCGAATCGAAGGACGCGCTGACCCAGGGATTCCATCTCGTGTTCATCGGCGATCCGCGGCACCGTGAGGTGATCGGCTACACGAACGATCTCGACCCCTCGGTCTACCACATCGTGTCGACGATCGAAGAGGCGGAGCGGATCGACTGGTCGCGGTACGACGCGATCAAGATCTTCTACCAGACCACGCTCAACGCCGAGGAGTTCGAGGACGTGGTGCAGGTCATCGAGCGGCGCGCGGACACCGTACAGCGCGGCGACACCATCTGCTACGCGACGAAGGAAAACCAGGACGCCGCGCGCGCCCTCGCCGGCGACCCGGAGGTCGACGCCATCGTCGTCATCGGCGGCAAGAAGAGCGCGAACACCAAACATCTGTGGGAGATCTGCAGAGAAGCCAAACCGTCCTACCTCGTGCAGGGATGGGACGACCTCGACCCGTCGTGGTTCGAGGGCGTGCGCGTGGTGGGACTGACGGCAGGCTCGTCCACGCCGGATTACGTGATCGATGAGGTCGAGAGCCGACTCGGCTCGCTGTGAATAACTGCTACGTGTGCGGCGTTACGCTCGCCGAATGTTGAAGATCCGGTCCATCGGCGTCGCCGTTCTGCTGGTGCTCGGCGGAAGCACACTCTTCGCTTCCGAGCTCAACTGCGGCAAGACGGCCGGCAACCTCGAGGACTTCCGCTATTCGTGGCGGCTTCGAGGCGGTCTCAGCTGGATCGCCGGACTCATCATCCCGACCTGGGGATCGGGTCAGCTCCTCACGACGTTCCCCAGCCCCGGACGCGATGCGATCAGCAGCCAGCTTCTCATCACCGCGCCGGCCGGCCGGAGCGGCGGCTTCTTCGAGTACGAAACCGAGATGGATGGAGCGGGGCAGAAGACGCTGATGTCGTCGAACGGATACGCATGGGGGAGTAAGGTGCGCGCCGAGACCGCCCGGTTCGACTACGAGCGGCGCGTCGCGCGGATCCGGAAGGAGACGCCGGAGAAGGTCGAGAACAAGATCAAGCCGATACCGGAGGGACAGCTTCGCGACGTGCTCTCCGCGATCTACTTCCTCCGCCAGAACGCCGGCCGGATCACCAGGCCCCTGCTGACGCAGATCTACTCGGATGGCAAGGAGTATCCGGTCGTGTTCCGGCCGATCGAGAAGAAGACGTTCGACTTCGACGGCCGGCGGGTCAGCGCGCTCGGATTCGAGATCGTCGACGCCCCCGGCGGCAAGAAGTGGCCGGGCAGCGTGAAGATTTATGTTTCGGAAGATGCGCGGCGGATCCCATTCCGCATCGAGATCGTCCGGTCGCTGGCCTCCGTTGAGCTGAAGCTGCAGTCGGTGGAAGCCTGCGGGTTCATGCAGGCCTCGAAGTAGGGGCTACGTCGTCCGCGCCGGTGCCATCGGCGTACCGAGGCCGCAGAAGAGTCCCACGAGATCGAGCAGTTCAGCGACGTGGAACGGCTTCTCGAGGATGACGGCCGGCTTCAGCTCCTCGTCCGACGCGTCGAGCTTGTACGCCGAGATGATGATCACCGGCGACTCCCTCCTCATGTCCCGGAACCAGCGCAGCCACTCGCGCCCGTCCATCCTCGGCATGGCCAGATCGAGGATGACCAGGAGAATGTCGGGGTTTTTCTCGACGATCGGGATGGCTTGCTCGCCGTCGCTCGCCGTCAGGACCTCGAATCCGTAAGGGCTGAGCAGGTCGCGATACGATGCCAGCAGACGCGCATCGTCATCGATGACCAGCAGTTTTCTGAGCTTGAACGGCGTCCTGCGGGCTCGGATGGTCAAGGTGAAGAGGCTCCCGTCGATGGCTGGTTTGTGGGGCGTCGATACGGACGTTGGCTGCTGCAAACGTTATACCTCGAAACGGCTCACCTCGTCTCGCGGAGAGGGGGGACCACGTCGGTCGGTGCGGAGCGTTGCGGGAGCTCCATCTCCCGCGGAATCAATACGAAGCGCGAAGGGTCGTACCGCAGCGGGAGCAGTTTCCCCTTTTCCACCGGGACGCTCCCTGGCAGCGTGACGCGGAGGAGGAAGCCGCCGCTGAGGATGCCCGTCGCGCTCCATCGTCCTTCCTCGAACGTTGCCTCCTCGACGCTGAAGATCAGATCCGACTCCTCTCCCCGCACCGCGATCGAGAAGGCGTCCGGACGCGCGAGCGCGACACCGGTGCCCTGGAACGGCGGCTCGCTCATCTCCCACGCTCCGATGAGCGACTCGGCGGTCGTCCCTCGTATGGCAAGCGGCACGAAGTTCACGTCGCCGGTGGCCACCGCGGCCGCCTCGTCGAGCGGCGAGGCGAAGACCTGCGCGGGGCGCCCGGCCTGCACAACGGTGCCGCGATCGACGATGGCGACGCGATCGGCCCACCCGAGCTCGAGCGTCGAGGCTGGGGCGCTGATCACCGTCGTGCCGATGACGCGGAGGGTCCTGAAGAATTCGCCCGCGGCCCAGCGGTGCAGGGCGGGGTTGATGCCGGCGAAGAGGCGGTCGGCCAGGAGAATCCCCGGCCGGCGCAGCTCGATCGCAGCGAGATGGACCAGCGTCCGCTCCGACTGCGACAGCCGCGACACGCGCCTGTCGGCGACCGCCTCGAGTTGCCATTTCGAGAGCGCCAGAGCGTATTCGTGCTGCCGGTCGACACGATCGAGCGTCCGCTGCCGCACCGCCGCGACCAGCGCGTGCCGCACCGACCAGCGTCCGGGAAAGTCGGGCTCGGACCCCGCGAGCCACAACGGACGACGCGACCGCCGCAGCCGGTTCACCGCCCGCGTGCCGATCCGAACTTCCCCCGAATCGGGACGGAGATCACCGCTGATCAGCCGCAGCAGCGTCGTCGACCCGCATCCCGCCGGCCCCGCGATCGCCGTATGCGTGCTCTTCGCGAAGACGAGATCGATGTCGCGGAGCGCGAAGCGCGAGTCGGGGTAGGTATAGCAGACAGCGTGGAGCGAAACATCGAGCACGACACTAGTTTATGGCGGGGTGTCATCCTGAGCGGCGAAGACCGCGAAGGACCCCCGCCAATCAGGGGATCCTTCGCTTCGCTCAGGATGACACCCGTCTAGTCATCTTCGTCTGCGCGGGGGGCCCTCGTGTCGGCGGTAGGCGCGCAGCTGCGCCCACTGCTCGTCGTTCAGGACGCCGCGCATGTCGGCCAGCATCATCAGCTCGCGCTCGAAGAGGCGGCCGCGGGCCTGGGAGAGCGCGGCGGCCAGCCGCTGCAGGTTCTGCCGGTCGAGCTTGCGCTGGTCGAGCTCGCCGCGCAGCGCGATGGCCAGCTTCTCGATCTCCCCGCGGCGATCGATGAGATCGCTCGCGGAGTCGTGGAAGATCGCGTCGAGCCGCGCCTGCTGTTCCGGCTCGAGCGCGAGCCGCTGGGCGATCTGCGGATTCCGCCACCATTTGCCCGGCGGAAGTTCCGCCGCCGCAGCGAGCGTCGTCACGGCGAGCGCCGCGATCAGTCCGATCACGATTCGTCTGGTCATAGTGACTCCTCTCCCTCGATCCACGACTCCCACTCCACGACCCCTCCGAACTCGCGCAGCTCCTCGGTCTCCCAGAGGTCGACGGGAACGGCGTCCAGCTGGATCTGCTGCACCGCCGCGGTGGGGGCGGGTCGATTCTGTTCATTGCGATAGACGAGCGCCGTCCCGAAGACGACGCCGAGGAGGACGGCCGCCGCGAGACGGAACCCGGCCAGCGGCCTGCGCGTCCGCCCGGCATCCCGGATTCGCGCCATGATGGTGGCGCGCTGCGCCGCCCAGAACGCCTCGTGCTTCTCCGGATGGCAGACCGCCGCTTCCCGCAGTTTCCTCTCCAGGCGGTCGTACTTCGCCGCGCATTCGCTGCACTGCGCCAGGTGCATCATCACCGGCATCGATTCGCCGGGCTGGGTGTAATGCGTCTCCAGCAGATCGGCTTCACTGTAGTGCTCTTTCATTTCCTGGTCCCTTCCCGCCACGCGGCGAGCTCTCTGCGGATCTTCTGCGACGCGCGGAACAGGTGCGCTCTCACCGTCGACGCCTTCAGGCCGAGATGCTCCGCGATGGCCTCGGCCGGCAGATCCTCGTCGTGCCGCAGCCGGAAGATCAGTTTCTGCTGCGCCGACAGCGTCCGCTGCGCGCGCCGGATCGCCGCGCGCAGCTGCGACGACATCGCCGTCCGTTCCGCGTCGGGCCGCTCGTCCACCGGCTCGATGAGCGGTTCCTCGACGCCGTCCTCCGTGATGGAGAAGAGGCTGACGAAACGCCGGCGCCGCAGCGAGTCGCGCGATCGGTTGATGGCGATGCGCGTCAGCCACGTCTCGAAGCCCGATCGCCCCTCGAACCGCTTCAGGTGCGTGTACGCCTGCACGAACGTATCCTGCGCCACCACATCCGCTTCGCTCTCGTCGCGCACGATCGAGAACGCCAGCCGGAAGATCTTCCGCTGAAACCGCTCCACCAGCACCGCGAAGGCGTCGCCGTCGCCGGCCAGCGTCCGGTCGATGAGCTCCTGATCGCCGGGAGGGGGGTCTGTGAGGCGGAAGACTGCCACGTTCACTCCTTTTGGACGGGCGAAACTGCTGGATGTTTACATGAACCGTTGTTCGTTGTTCGTTGTTCGTGGGGTGGGTGGGACGAACAACGAACAACGAACAACGAACAACGAATCACTCCGCAATCGGCCCCGGCGCACGCCCCGCGATGGCGACACCGATGAAAATCAGCCCTCCCGCCACCGCCACCAGCCAGTGGAGCTGCTCGCCGAGGTAGATCGCGGCCAGGATCGTCGTCAGGACCGGTTGCACGTAGATGTAGGCGGCGACCAGGGAGCTTTCCGCATAGCGGAGTGCCCAGGCGTTCAGGAGGTAGGCGCCGACCGTGGGGCCGAGAATGACGAGAAGAAGGCTGAGCCAGGCTGAGGGAGGGATGGCCGACCACTCCTCGCGCAGAAGCGACCAGGCGGCGATCGGCAGCATCAACACCGTGCCGGCGGCGAACATCCGGGCGATGACCACCGTCGGCGCGATCCGCTGCAGGAGCGGCCGGGCCAGCACGAGGTAGGTCGCGTAGGCCAGGCAGTTCGCCACGATCATGACGGCGCCGACGACGGATCGCGCGCTCCCTTCGAACTGCTCGCCGCCGATGACGAGCAGAGCGCCGAGACACGCCAGGCCGATGCCGCCGATCTTGTGCGCCGTGGCCCGCTCGAGCCGGTGGACGATGGCCACGCCGAGCGCGAAGACCGGAATCGTGGTGATGAGAATGGCCGCCACGTGCGCGCTGGTGAGCGACAACCCGCCGAGGAACAGGGTCTGGTTGATGACCACGCCGAGGATGGCGAAACGCGTCACGCGCCGCCGGTCGTCGCGCTCGAGTCGCACCCGGCCGGTGATCGCGTTGAGCAGCAGCGCCGCTCCGAACACGCGCAGCCAGGCAAACGTCATCGGCGCGAAGACGGCCATGGCCATCTTGGAGACGATGAAGTTCCCGGAGAAGAGCACCGCCGTGATCAGCAACGCGCCGTGCACGCGCAGCGATTCGTCACGCGTCACGCGTCACCCGTCACTCTTCTTCGAGCCAGACGTCGTGATAGCGCACGGGAGGGGTGACCAGCGACGTCCGGACGCCGCGGACCTGCGGCTTGTGCAGCACGAAGAGCCGCTCGTGGAACAGCGGCGCAATCGGCGCCTCCTTCACGACCATCTCGTCGAGCCGGTGGTAGATCGCCGCGCGATCCTCGACATCGTTCGACTTCCTCGCCGTCTCGATCTGGCTGTCGATCTCCGGCCGGTGGAAGTTCAGGCCGGCCACCGCCTCGGAATGGCTGTGGAAGAAGATGAAGAAGAAGTTGTCGGAGTCGGGGAAGTCGGCGTACCAGTTGCCGCAGAAGACGTTTCCGTGACCCGGCTTCAGGAGGGGCTTCCGCGCGTCGACGGCGGAGTGCTTCGTCACGTTGACGCGGATCCCGACCTGCGCCAGGTCCTCGATGATCAGCGGGACCATGCCGGAGTTGTTGAATTCGTCGGTATCCCAGGTCCGGTACTCGACGGCGAATCCGTTCGGATGCCCGGCCTGGCGGAGCAGCGACCGCGCCTTGTCGGGATCGTGCCGGTGTCCGCGCAGGTTCGGGTCGTATCCGACCAGTCCCGGCGGCAGCAGCCCGTGCGCGACCACGCCCAGGTCGCTGAAGACCCGCTCGTTGATCCGGTCGCGGTCGATGGACAGGTTCACCGCCTGCCGCACTTCGGTCCGGTCGAACGGCGCGGAGGAGGAGTCGTAGCCGAAGTACGACGTGTGGAGCTGGATCGTCTGCAGCAGATACGGCACGTAACGGGGATCGTTGCGGATCTCCTTCACGAGGGGCAGCGGGATGCCGTGCGCGACGTCGAGCTCGCCGCGCAGGAACGCGTCGGCGACGTCGCGTGTGCTCGTCAGGTCGAGGCGGAAAACGAGCTCGTCGAGCAGCGGCTGCCCGCTCACGAAGTAGTCTTTGTTGCGGGCCAGCCGGACGCGCGATCCTTCCACCACTTCCTCGATCCGGAACGGCCCGGCGCCGGGTGCGCGGAGCCGGAAACGCTGCGCGTCGCGCGTTTCCTCCACCGGCACGATGCCGCACTCGTGCATGGAGAGGAGCGCGACGAAAAACGCCAGCGGCTCCTCCAGGTGGATGTCGAGCGTGTGCTGGTCCTCGACGACGATGCCGGGAAGCGAACGGCTCTTCCCCGCCAGCACGTCCTCCGCCCCGGTCACGTTCCGCATGATCCAGCTCGACGGCGATTTCGTCTCCGGCAGGAGCAGTCGCAGAAAACTTTCGTAGACGTCCCTCGCCTCGACCGCACGTCCGCTGTGGAAACGTGCATCGTGGCGGAGATGGAAGCGGTAGTGCTTCCCTCCTTCGAGCACTTCCCATCGTTCGGCGAGCTCGGGACGCAGCTCCGCTCCCTCGCCGTACGACACCAGCTTCGCGTGCACCGCCCTGGCCATGAATCCGAGCGCGGCGGCCGTGGTGTGGACGGGATCGAAGGTGACGTCCTGCCACAGGATCGTCGACGTGGTGAGCGTGCCGCCCTGCCGCGGCGTCGGGAGTGAGAAGCGGTTCAGCTCCTGATTCAGCAGCGCCGACTCGTGGCTGAGCGCGCCGGCCATCTGATTGAGGTCGCTGACGCCGAAGCTGCTCTCGCGCGAGCCGCGCTGGATGACGTCCATCGACTTGACGATGGCCGCGCTCTCCGAGGCGAGGACCGAGGTGGCCTCGAGCACCTGCTGGACGAGACCGGAGATGTTCTGCATGGCCGTGCCGATGGCGCGGCTGCCGTGCTCCTGCTCGACCATGGCCCGCTTGAGGTGCTTCGTATAGTCGCGCACCATCGAGGCCTGCTCGCCGACTTTGCGCGCCGTCTGCGACTGCTGCTGCGTCGCCGACGCCGTCTGCTGCACCATCTTCGTCACTTCGCCGATGGCGGCCGTCGCCGCGACGCTCCCGCGGGCCTGCTCTTCCGTGGCCCGGGCGATCTCCGAGATCGAGCTCGTGGAGCGATCCGTCAGCTCCAGGATTTTCTGCAGCACCTGCGAGGCGCGGTTGGTCAGCCCCACGCCGTCCGCGACGCGATCGGCGCTGATAGTCATCTGCTCCGCCGCGCGCTCCACGCTCCGCTGCACGTTCTGAATGAGCGTCCGGATCTCCTCGGTCGAGACGGAGGTGCGCTCCGAGAGGTCGCGGATCTCGGCCGCGACCACGGCGAAGCCCTTCCCCCGCTCGCCCGCCTGCGCCGCGATGATGGCCGCGTTCAGCGCCAGCAGGTTCGTCTGCCCGGCGATGTCGTCGATGACGCGGATGATGTCGCCGATCTCCTGGGAACGGACGGAGAGATCGGAGAGCGCCACCTTCGCCTCTTCCACGGCCTGCTGGATCTTGCCCATGCCTTTGACCGTTCCCTCGACGGCGCCGCGGCCCTCGTTCGCCGCGTCGGTCACGTGGCCGGCCAGCTCCGAAGACTCCTTCGCGGAGCGGCCGATCTCGGCGCTGGTCGCGTTCATCTCCACGATCGAGCTGGCGGTCTGCGTTGCGAACGAGGAGAAGCTTTCGGTGTTCGTCGCCACCTGCGTGATCGAGGCCGACATTTCCTCGAATGCCGAGGCTGTCTGCTCGACGAACTCGGCGAGCGTGTCGGCGATCCGCGTGACCTCCTCGATGCTGGCCGACATCTCCAGGATCGACGTCGAGGTTTCTTCCGCGTTGCTGGAGAGGCCTTCCATGCTCCTGCGCACGGCGTTGATCGACTGATCGATCTGCGTCACCGACTTCGACGTTGCTTCCGTCGAGGTGAGCTGCTCCGACGCGCTGCGCGCCACGACGCGCGACCGGCCGCTCATCTGATCGCTCACCCGCGCGACGTCGGTCGAGAGCTGCCCGAAGCGCCGGATCGTCCGCTCCAGATTCGTGACCAGCGCGCGCAGCGCCACGCCCATGCGGGGAGAGGTGACGGCGCTGCCGATCTCGCGACCGCTGAGGGCGAGATCGCCGGCGGTGATCCGGTTCAGGAGGTGAATGGAGGATTCGCGTCTGGCCAGATCACTGCGGATCCAGAGCTCGAAGATGCCGGTGCAGATCAGCGCGCAGACCGCGCCGGCACCGACGATTTTCCACCAGAGCGAAGCGGTCATTTCCGGAATCACGTAGAGCACGATTCCGAAGAGGACGACGAACAGCGCGACCAGAATCCAAGTCTGCTGTCTCCGCCCTAACCTTTTGTTTGCCATGGTGTTCCGTGCGGATGGTAGCATCGGCCGGGCCCAGCCGTGACCTACTTCGACCAGCGTCGCGCGCTCATCGACGAACATCTGCGGGAGCTGGCCGGCAGCGTACCGGCCCCCCCTCCGTTGAGCGATCCGATCCGGGAGGCGCTCGCCTCGGCCGGCAAGCGCGTGCGCGGCGTGCTCACCATCGCCGTGGGGGAGGCGCTCGGCGCGGGCGCGCAGAAGCTGCTCGACGCCGCGGCGGCGATGGAGATGATCCACGCCTCGTCGCTGATCCTCGACGATCTTCCGGCGATGGACGACGCCATGCTGCGTCGCGGGCGTCCGGCGCTGCATCGAGCGCACGGCGAAGACCTGGCGATCCTCACCGCCGTGGCGCTGCTGAACCACGCCTACGGTCTGGTGGCGAAGAACCACGCGGCGCTGTCACCGCGCCGCTGGAGCGCGGGCGACGTCGTGCAGCGCCTGGTCGATGCCGTCGGGTGGGACGGAACGATCGCCGGCGAAGCGGTCGATCTGCACAGCGGGCAACGGGCGCTCGACCTCGACACGCTGGAGTTCATTCACTCGCGAAAGACCGGCGCGCTCTTCGTCGCGGCGGCGGCTGTCGGAGCGATGCTCGCCAACGCCGACGCCGCCACCGTCCGCCGCATCGAGATCTACGCCAAGAACCTCGGCCTGGCCTTCCAGATCACGGATGACGTGCTCGACGTGACCGGCACGGCCGAGGAGCTGGGAAAGGATGTCGGGAAGGACGAGCAGAAGCTGACGTTCGTCAAGCTGGCCGGTGTCGACGGCGCGCGCCAGCTCGCCGGCGAGCTGGTAGAGACGTCGCTCGCCGCGATCGCCACGATGCGCACGTCCGCCGACCCCCTGCGGCAACTGGCGACGATGGTCCGGGACAGGACGAAGTAAGTGTCATCCTGAGCCGCGCAGACGGCGAAGGATCCCCCTCAATCAGGGGATCCTTCGCTTCGCTCAGGATGACACTGCGGGAAGGGAATGCAGCCCAGTTCCGCCGCATTTACACCGCCGGCAGCCGCGTGCTATGGTGCGCGCCGTTTTTTCCACCCTGCCTGTAAGCCCAGGTAGCTCAGTTGGTAGAGCAGAGGACTGAAAATCCTCGTGTCGGCGGTTCAATTCCGTCCCTGGGCACCATTCAACCACTTCCGACAGAGTCCGGCTGAGGCGCACAGCGCATCCGCGGACGGCGCAATGTTTGAATAACTATTGATGTTGGCTAAAACAACACATGCCGCTACACTGCAAGCCGTCCGGAGCAATCAAGCTCTTTCTTCCCCCCAAGTAAGAGCCACCTAAATGCCGATCACGTTCCGCTTCGACATCGAAAAACTTGTTCACGCGCTCGCGTACTTCGCCTTTCACGGGGTGAAGGATCTCGACAAGATGAAAGCGGCGAAGTTGCTGTTCCACGCCGATAAGTACCACCTCCTGAAATATGGTCGGCCGGTTCTCGGCGATCAGTACGCGTGTATGGAGTACGGTCCTGTGCCGTCAACATCACTCAATGTGATGAATGACGTGATGGCGCGCGACGCGAAGTTTCCGCCGGTCGCGAAAGAACTCTTCGACGCCTTTCTCGAAGTGGATAAATCGTTCTTCCAGAAGTACCCGGTGTTCAAAGCTCGCAGACAGCCAGATTTGGACGTTTTCTCCGATTCCGACATAGAAGCGCTGGATGTTGCGCTCCGAGAGTGTGGAGCTAAGAGCGCATGGCAGTTGAGCCAGGAGTCTCACGATGAACCGGCATGGAAACTCGCAAACGAGCGCAGACCTGTTGGAAGCAGCGTGGTGATGGATTATCGCTCGTTCTTCGAGGGGCACCCGGAAGCGGAAGGCATGCTGCGATTCGTCGAATCGCAGCAGGAAGATCGCGACTTCGATTCGAGCATGGCCTACGAACTCGAGGTCGCCGGCCGCTAGCCGTAGCGGGCTCCTAGTATCGCTTTCTTGTGTTTCCGCACGATGCGGGTCGACGCCATCACTGCGTCGTCGACACGTTTCACGTCGTCGTCAGACAGATTGCAGACGAACTTGAACATTGCCCGGTTCGAAAACTCGTCGGCAGCCTTCGCCCGCACTGCTGTCAGATCGATCACGGTTTCCTTCGGGGAGAACGAATAATCGCGGGGCTGCAGCCGAACGATCATCGATTCGGGGATTCCGCCGTCAGCGAAGCGGTCTACCTGGCTAGTCGTGTAGGCATACACGATCACGCCATCCGGCGGGGGCCACACGTCGTTGAGGATGACGAAGAATTTGCCGTGGCCCGCGTACTCTGAATCGTAGTGAAAGACGGCTCCGCGGCCGCCGTGCTGCTTGAAGAGGTCGTGCAACGTTGGCTCTCCTCCTGGCGTCCAAAACGCGCTTTGGCGTTTCGTTCCGGCCTGCGGCCCAATGTGGAAAGGGCCAGTTCCCGCCGCGTCAAATGTTCCCAGCGCGGCTTCTTCTGGGAGAGAGAGGTGGCTATGCTCTGCGCGTGCCGCTCGTATGTCAACCCCCTTTTGGGGGCAGAGCACACCAGGCTGCACAAGAGCGTGTGCAAAATTCTGTTAGAAGTTGGTGCCTGACACGAACTGGATGAGGTCGCCAAAAACTGGCAGTTGGATTGAATCCCATATATCGAAGTGTTATGGTTTGCGTTCCAGTCGAATGGAAGGAGGGAACCGATGTCCGCACTTCGATGGATTGCCGCCAGTGTCCCCAGCATCGCGGCGGCGATTGCGCTGCACCGATGGCATGGCGGGCGCGACGGTCGCGCGCCGGCCCGCGCCCCGGCCGACCTCACCGCTGCCCGGCTGCGGAAGAAGGTCGATCGCCCGTCCGGCGGGCTCGAGCGGCTCGAGCGCGTCGGGGAGGAGATTGGCACCACGCCTCTGGTCGTCATGGCCAATCGTGAGCCGTACGTTCACGAGAGGAACGGCGATGGGGAAATCGAGGTGCAGCGGCCGGCCGGCGGACTGGTGACGGCCCTCGAGCCGCTGCTGCGCCAGCGCGGCGGGACCTGGATCGCCTACGCCAGCGGAAGCGCCGACCGGGAGACCGCGAAGCGCGACGGCACCATCGCCGTTCCGCCCGACGACCCGCAGTACACGCTGCAGCGCGTCTTCCTGAGGAAGGAAGAGGTGGACCGTTACTACTCCGGATTCGCGAACGAAGCGCTCTGGCCGCTCTGCCACATCGCGCACACCAGGCCGGTCTTCCGGCAGGCCGACTGGCAGACCTACCGGGCCGTGAACCGCCGCTTCGCCCGCGCCGCCAGCGGCGAGAAGGCCTCGCTCATTTTCGTGCAGGACTATCACTTTGCGCTCGTTCCGCGGGAGATCCGCAACGAGGCCCCGGAGGCCGTGATCGGGATCTTCTGGCACATCCCCTGGCCGCATGCCGAGATGTTCGCCATCTGTCCCTGGAAGGAAGAGCTTCTGGACGGTCTCCTCGGCGCTGACGTGATCGGGTTCCACACCGACACCTACCGGCGCAACTTTCTCGACGCCGCGTCGCGCTTCGCCGGCTGTGAAGTGAACGAGGCCGAGATGAGCATCACCAGCCGCGGCCACAAGACTCTGCTCCGGACGTATCCGATCAGCATCGAGTGGCCGTACCCGGCTGCCTCGCGGGAGGAGGGCGCCCGCCTGCGGGAGCGGCTGGGCATCGGCAGCGATGTGCACGTGAGCGTCGGTGTCGACCGCGCCGACTACACCAAGGGGCTCGTGGAGCGCCTCCGCGCCGTGGAGACTCTGCTGGAACGGAACCGGGAGCTGGCCGGACGCTACGTCCACGTCCAGCTCGCGGCGCCGTCGCGGCAGGACATCGGCGAGTATCGCGACCTCGTCGAAGAGATGCGGCGCGAGACCGGCCGGATCAACGCCCGCTTCGGCACGCGGGGCTGGAAGCCGATCGTGCTGAACATCGAGTCGATCGCGCCCGATGAAGTGCGGCGCTACTACGCCATGGCCGACAGCGCGGTCGTCACGCCGCTGCACGATGGGATGAATCTCGTGGCGAAGGAGTACGTGGCCTCGTGCGAGGATCTGCGCGGGGCGCTGGTGCTGAGCCGTTTCGCCGGCGCGGCCGCCGAGCTGACCGATGCGCTGCTCGTGAATCCGTACGATGCCGTGGAGGTCGCCGATGCGATCCAGCGCGCCATCGACATGCCCGACGCGGAACGGGCGTCGCGGATGCGCGCCCTGCGGGGCGCCGTGGCGGGGAACACGATCTACGACTGGTCGGCCAACGTGCTCACCGACCTCACCGCGATCCGCAACGAGCGGGCCACGGAATGGAGGCGCGGTGAGCTGTTGCGCTCTCGAGGAGCGTGACATGGCGCCGGCGCTGCTGCTGGCCACCGACTTCGACGGGACGATCGCCACGATCGTCCCTCGTCCGGAGGATGCGGTGATCCATCCTGCCGCGGCCCTCGTGCTGCAGCAGTGCGCGGCCACGCCGTCCATCGCCGTGGCCGTGCTGAGCGGGCGCGATGTCGACGACGTCCGCGGCCGCCTCGGCGGCCTGCGCGCCATCGTGGCCGGCTCGCACGGCCTGGAGTGCCGCGGCGCCGACGGGGAGATTCTCTGGACGGCCGATCGCGAGCTCCCTCCGCGCGAGCTGGAGGTGGCCCCGCTCCGTCTGGAACGGAAAAAGTACTCCTACGCGGTGCACTACCGCGGCATCGATCCTCCCGCCGAGCGCCTCGAGGCCTTCGAGGCGTGGGCGCGCGCGAAGGATCTGGAGGTCGTACGAGGACGGCAGGTCGTCGAAGCGCGCCTTCGGGGCGGAGGGAAAGGGGAGGCGCTCCGCCGGATCGCCGAGATGTCGGGGGCGCCGCGCGTCGTCTTTGCCGGCGACGACATCACCGATTTCGAGGCCCTCGCCTACGCCGCGCGGCATGGGGTTGCCATCTTCGTGGAGAGCGAGGAGCGCCAGGCCCCTGCCGTGGAGGGGATGCGCCGGGTGCGGACGCTGGAAGAGCTGGCCGACCTGTTCGGGCGGGAGGCGGTCGACGCGGCGGGCTCCACCATTCCGGTTTGATTTTGATACGGCAGACCGTTCGCATAGACTTCCCGCGCCGCCGAACAAAGCGGCGGCTTGCCGCCTAATCCTCGGCGCCGGGGAACGGGGGAACCAAACGCGACGGCTTGCCACCGTCCGGGGTGAATCGAGCCAGAAGCTCGTAGGGCGTCCAGCCCGAATCCGACAGCTAACCTCGTAGGCAGCCGGAAGGCAGGCCAGCAAACGCCGCGAAGCAATTCGCGGCGTTTGTCATTTCCGGCCGCCCCGTTTCCGATCCTTCACCCGACTTCACCGGTTTGTGACTTGACAAAGCTGGTGGTATCCTCGCCGGCGATTCGGTAAATGGGATTCCAATGAGCGGAAATCTGAATCGGCGGATTGCCAAATGCCTGCCGGATTTTGACTAAGCTCATGACAGGTTTCGACTTCCTCGACGAGGTGAGGAGGGTTACCAATGTGCAACGGTTGTGGCAATTCGTGAACACAACCCAAGGAAAGGAGCAACTATGAATTCTTCTTCTCCCCCGGTCCGCCGAGCGGTCCTGGTTTCGGGACTGCTCCTCTTAATTGTCGCTGCCGGTGCTTTTGCCCAGACGCAGACCGGCAACATCTTCGGCACGGTGCAGACGCGCGACGGCGCGGTGCTGCCTGGGTCCACGGTGACGCTCACCGGCGTCGGCGCGCCGCAGACGTTCATCACCGATGGGCAGGGGCGGTTCCGCTTCCTGAACCTCTCGCCCGGCACGTACCAGCTGCGCGCCGAGCTTTCAGGAATGGGAACGGCGACGCGCGGCGGCGTGCACGTGAGCATCGGGCAGAACGCCGATCTCACGATCAATCTCA
>DATLFC010000194.1:0-2001 GCA_035525015.1 Thermoanaerobaculia bacterium
CCGCACGACACCGGGTTTGCCGTCGGTGCCAGCCGCAGTGCCGCAATCGCGGCGCTGGTCATGACCAGCAGCGTGCCGAGGAACGACAGCAGCAGGATCCTTCCGCGTCGGTATCGTGGGGACGAAGAGCTCGTTTGCGGCGCGGTAGACGACATGCGACCTCCAGCTGTCATGGATTGGCTGCGGACCGGCAGCACAAGTTATTGAAGAGAGAGAGGGGGATTGTACCGGGTTTTTCGTCACTCCAGAAGGGCCGCGTGGGCAAAATTGCCGATGACGGCCGGGCGGACGTTCCAGATCTCCCTCGCGTACTGGTGAATCGTCCGGTCGGCCGAGAATTTGCCCATCCGGGCGATGTTCAGCAGCGACTTCTGCAGCCACCGCCGCCGCTCCCGGTACTCGATGTCCGCCCGCTCCTGCGCATCGATGTACGGCGCGAGGTCCGCCAGGTGCACGTACTCGTCCCGCGTCGAGAGCAGCTTGGCCACGATCGGCCGGAACAGGTCCTTGTCCCCCCTGGAGAAGTGCCCCGCGGCGATCGAATCGACCACCCGCCGGACGAACCGGTCGTGGGCCATGTACCACTGCGGGTCGTAGTGCGTCACCAGATCGGCCACTTCCTCGGCGCGCAGGCCGAAGATGAAGATGTTCTCCTCCCCCACCTCGTCGCGGATCTCGATGTTCGCACCGTCCAGCGTGCCAATCGTCAGCGCCCCGTTCAGCGCCAGCTTCATGTTGCCGGTCCCCGACGCTTCCTTCCCCGCCGTCGAGATCTGCTCGGACAGCTCCGCCGCCGGCATGATCGCCTCGGCCAGCGTCACGCGGTAGTCGGGAAGAAAAACCACCCGCATCAGGTCGCGCGTCCGCGGGTCGGCGTTCACCACCTCGGCGATCGAGTGAATGAGCTTGATGATCAGCTTGGCCATGAAGTAGCCGGGGGCCGCTTTCCCGGCGAAGTAAAACGTCCGCGCCTGCAGCGGCAGGCTGCCGTCCTCGACGATCTGCCAGTAGCGGTGCACGATGTGCAGCGCGTTGAGCAGCTGCCGCTTATACTCGTGCATCCGCTTGGCCTGAACGTCGAACAGCGACAGCGGATCGACGGTGATGCCGGTCAGCTCCTTCGACAGCCGCGCCAGCGCGACCTTGTTGCGCCTCTTCACAGTATCGAGGCGGTCGAGAAGCCCCTGGTCCTCGACGAACATCTCCAGTTGCCGCAGCGTGTCGAGGTCGGTGATCCACTCGTCGCCGACGTACTTGGTGATCAGCGCCGCCAGGGGGCGGTTCGCGTGCAGGAGCCAGCGCCGCGGCGTCACGCCGTTCGTCTTGTTGTTGAAGCGCTCGGGATGGAGGCGGTGGAACTCGGGCGCCAGCGACGTCGTGACCAGCTTCGAATGCAGCGCGGCCACGCCGTTCACGGAATGGCTGCCGCTCATGGCGAGGTTGGCCATCCGCACGTCGCCGTCGCCGACGATGGACACCTTGTGCTGCATCCGGATGTCGCCCGGGAACCGCCGTTCCACCTCGGCCAGAAGCCTCCGGTTGATCTCCAGGATGATCTGCAGATGCCGCGGCAGCATGCGCTCCATCAGATCGACCGGCCACCGCTCCAGCGCTTCCGGCAGCAGCGTGTGATTCGTGTAGCCGAGCGTGTCGACGGTCAGCGCCCAGGCGTGCTCCCACGGGAGGCGCTCCTCGTCGACGAAGATCCGCATCAGCTCGGCGACGGTGAGCGCCGGATGCGTATCGTTCATCTGGATGGCCACCTTCATGGCGAACTGATCGAGCGACTCGTGCGTCTCGCGGTAGCGCTTCAAGAGATCGCGGACCGAGCAGGCCACCAGGAAGTACTCCTGGAGCAGGCGCAGCTCGCGCCCCTGCGCCACCATGTCCGAGGGATAGAGGATCTTCGAGATGGCCTCGTTCTGGATCTTCTGGTGCACGGCCTTGATGTAGTCGCCGCTGTTGAAGATGCCGATGTCGAACTCGTCGGACGACCGCGCC
>DATLFC010000203.1:0-3710 GCA_035525015.1 Thermoanaerobaculia bacterium
CCCCTGTCCTCGTCCACCTGCAGCGACTTGACCATCGCCTCGAGCACGGGGCCGTATCGCCTCGCCTCGCTCTCGGGCGTCACGAACAATAGATAGATGAGGTGGTCGTCGTGCAGCTGGCGCGTCACCACGGTCACCCGCTCCCGGATCCTCGTATTCGGGTTCAGTCCGCCGAGAGCGACCGACAGTGCCTGCCCTCCGCTCAGATTGAACCGCTGCGACGTCCCGCGGATCGGCCGCAGATGCGCGGCTCCGCTCCGGATCTGGGCGATGAGGTCGTTCGTCGCGTCCTGCGGCGTGATGTTCGCGTTGTACGCGCGCGGATTCGCGCCGAATGGCTCGTAGTGGTTCACGATCGCGCCGTAGATGATCTCGGTCCTGTTGCCGGACTGAGCGACCCCTCCTTCGGGCGCGGCCGTGATGGCGCTGCTCCCCTGCTCGTGTACGCGCCAGTTCGACGGAAGGGAGACGCGCCACACCCGCGACCGGCTCGTGTACGTCCGCAGCGACGCCGGCGGCTCCACTCCGCTCGATGCCGAGCCGCTGCCGGTGCTGCTCGTCATCGGTCCGGGCTGCCGTCCTGTCTGCGCCGAGCGGGCGATCTGCGCCATGGTCGGCGCGGCCCCGACCGCGCTCTGCATCCGCGACTTCACGCGGTTGAGCTCGGCGACGTTGGTCGTCGGCGTCGCCGGCATGTTCAGCGTCTTCGCCTCTTTCTGAATCCTGGCAATGCGATCGGGCGGCGCGGGATGGCTCGAGAGAAAGTTCGTCTTCTTCGCCGAGTCCGCCCTGGCCAGCGTCTGGAAGAAACCGACCATGTCCTGCGGCGTGTATCCGCTGCGAGCGAGCATCTGTGCACCGACGATGTCCGCCTGCGTTTCCATTTCGCGGTTGAACTTGAGGAAGAGTGCGTTGAGGCCGAAGCCGCCGACGGCGTTGATGATCCCCGCCGTGTTATCGCCGCCGCGGCCTCCAAGGAGACCGCCGAGGATGGCCAGTCCGGCCTGCGCTGCGTAAGCTTTCGAGGCCTGATGCGTTCCGTGCCGCAGCGCGACGTGCGCGATCTCGTGCGCGAGGACGCCGGCGACCTCACCTTCGTTCCTGGCGTTGTCGATGATGCCGCGGTTGAGATAGATCGGCCCGCCCGGCAGCGCGAACGCGTTGATGTCCGACGCGTTCAACACGCCGAACTCATAAGGGAATCGCGGCCCGCCCGCATTGGCGGCGAGCTTCTGTCCGATCCGATTCACATACGCCACGACCTCGCGGTCGCTCAGCAGCGGCATCTGTCGCTGCACTTCCGCGGCCGATTGCCGGCCGATCTCGACATCCTGCTCCGGCGAAAAGAGATTGAATCCCGGCTTGACGCTGGTCTGCCCCTCGGCTACGCCGGTGGCGATGGCCAGGGCGACGATCACTGCCGCAAAGCGTCTGGTTCCCGTCATGTTTCCTCCATGTCTGTCTCGGGAGCAGGAGGAGCAAAGGGCGAGCCGGGTTGCTCACCCGCTCATTCTCGACGGGCTCGACCGAATACTGCCCGGCAGCCGAAAATCGCCATCATCATCAAGACGGCGGCGGCGAACGCGACGGCAAGCCGCAGCGGCCAGCTCGCAACCGTCGCGATGACCGCGGTCGCCCCAGCTGCGGAAATCGTCCTCACCCGTGGAGTCCCCACGAGGTCTGCCAGAAGTGGCGGCAGCGTCCGACGGCCTCGCCGTAGACGTGGGAGTCGTACCCCGGCGCAAGATTGTGGCAATGGACGTCCTCGAGCAGCACGTCGAGACTTCCACCGGAGCTCAGCTTCAGGATCCGCCCGCGATCCAGGTCGCTGAAATAGAGATCGTCGTTCACCTTCCCGATTCCCCAGCCGGTCTGTGCTGACGAGGTGGTTCCGCCAAGAAGCAGGAGAGTCACCGCCACGGCAGTCGCTTTCGTGTCCGGGCGAGTCGTCCAGGATCGCTGCTTCATTGCGTGATGATCAGCACTGATTGGGGTGTCGGGCGATCGTAGCATCGGTCATCGTCTGCCAGGCGGGCTAGAATCGCACCGCCATGAAAAAGCTTGCTGCCGCCCTTCTCGTCGTCGTCGCGATTCCTGTCACCGCGCAGGTGAAGGTGAAACAGCCCTTCTCCGTCGTCGAAGCGACGATTCCCGAGATGCAGGAGGCGCTGCGGACGGGGCGCACCACGTCGCGCGAGATCGTCACGCAGTCCCTCCTCCGCATCGCCATGTACGAGGACCGGCTGAACGCGGTGATGACCGTGAACCGGCAGGCGCTCGAGGAAGCGGATCGGCTCGATCGCGAGCGCGCCGCCGGCAGGATCCGCGGACCGCTTCATGGGATTCCGGTCGCGCTCAAGGACAACATCCACACCACGAACATGCCGACCACCGGCGGCGCGCTCGCCTTCGACGGCCTCGTTCCCCCCTACGAAGCGACGTTGACGAAGAATCTCCGCGACGGCGGCGCCATCATCCTGGCCAAGACGAGCATGACCGAGCTGGCGAACTGGGTCTCCTCGACCGGCATGCCGACGAACTACAGCTCGCTGAACGGTTACACGTTCAACCCGTACGACGCACGGCGCGATCTCCGTGCCGCAACCGGCGATGGGCGCCCGGCGCTCGCCACCGGCGGATCGAGCTCCGGCGTCGGCACCGCGGTCAGCTTCTGGGCGGCGAACGTCGGAACGGAGACCTCCGGCTCGATCCTCAGCCCGTCGAACCAGAACATGCTCGCCGGCATCAAGCCGACGGTCGGCCGCATCAGCCGCCACGGAATCATTCCGATCACCGCCGACCAGGACACGGCAGGGCCGATGGCGCGGAGCGTGACCGACGCCGCGATCATGCTCGGTGTCCTCGAAGGCGCCGCCCCCGATCCAAAGGATACGGCCACGACTTCATGCGCGCCGCCGCGAAACCGCGATTACACGGTCTACCTGAAACGGGACGGCCTCAAAGGCGCGCGCATCGGGATCCCCCGCGCGTTCTACTACGAGAAGTTCACGCCGCCGGGAGCCACGGAGCCGCGCGGCGGTCTCAACGCCGATCAGCTCAAAGGGATGGAGGCAGCCATCGCCGCGATGAAGGCCGCGGGCGCGGTCATCGTCGATCCGGCGAACATCCCGAGCGTGGTCGACGCCGATCCGGAGAACAACTACCTGAACTGGGGCATCTGCACGAGCATGGACGCGTTGAAGGCGCGCAAGTGCTCGATCGACTTCGCCTACGGCATGGAGCGCGACTTCAACGCCTGGCTCCGGTCCCTCGGCGACGCGGCTCCCGTGAAAACGCTCCAGGAACTGCGCGAGTGGAACGAAAAACACGAGAAGCTCGGGACGCTGAAGTACGGACAGGGACTGCTCGACTTCTCGAGTGCCATGGACAGGGAGCTGTTCCAGGCGCGATACGAAGCCGATCGGGCGCGCGACATCCACCTCTCCGCCACGCACGGCATCGACGCCGTCATGAAGGAGCACAGGCTCGACGCGCTCATCTTCTTCGCGAACTACGGCGCATCGATCGCGGCAAGGCCGGGTTACCCGACGGTCATGGTCCCGGGCGGGACGGTGCCGAATGCGCCGTCGCAGGCGTTCCCCGCGGGGTTCAACGCGAAGCCCTCTCCATTCGGCGTCAGTTTCACCGGGATGGCGTGCAGCGAGCCGACGCTGCTGCGCCTCGCATACGCGTTCGAGCAGGCCACGAAG
>DATLFC010000217.1:0-13499 GCA_035525015.1 Thermoanaerobaculia bacterium
GATTCGGTTCGGGCCACCTCCGGTCGCTGAGGTACCAGAAGAGATCGAACAGATCCCGCCCCTTCGGCCATGGACGCTGCAGGATCGCGTGAAGCTTTCCGGCGAGGAGCGACGGGCGATCATGATGCTGAATGTTGAGAAGCGCGTGGCGACGGATGACCGAAGTCTCCAGGCCCGCACCGGCCGGCGGATTCGTGTCGACTTCGATCCGGATGTTGAGGCGCTGGGATGGCCCCGCCGCCAGACCGGCCTGATGCAGGAGTCCCGGAAACCCGATCATCAGACTCTGGACCGCCCTCTGCCCGCGAGCTCGAGTCACGACCTCGTACCCTTCCGCTTCGAGCCGCGACACGATTTTTCGCTCCGTTCCCGCGAGGTCGAATGAGTTGCGTTCCGGGCGCTCGAGCGCAAAGTCGAGGTCTTCCGAATAGCGGGGGAGATCGTAGAGGAATCGCAACGCAGTGCCACGCTGAAACGCGAGTGGAATCATCGCCCCCGTTTCCTGGATCGCGAGCAGAATCCGCGCGTGCAGGTATTCGCGAGAGAGGTTCGTTGCGAGAACGGGGCTCGCATCGGCGACGAGGTCGAGGAGTTGCTCTTTCATTGCTGCTCCTCCCTCAGTCGTAGAATGTGTTCGGCCGCCCGGCCGATCCTGGGCCGGTTCCATCTCCGGACGAATCGCTGCAGTCGTTCCGGCTCGATCTGGTCGAGTTGCTGGAGGCGGAGCGAGCGTAGATATTCGATGTCGTCGCCGCCCCGAGTCAGGTAGGCGAGGTCGAGGAGCGCTTTTTCCGGCTCCGCCAGCAAGGCATCCTGACCCCTCGTCAATCGAACGTTCCGGTAGCCGAAGAATGCAGGCCGGGCGATGTGGCGGTACTCGTAGCGGCCGACGGGAGTGTCGAACGAACCGGCCCGAGCGGTCGTGACGGAAGTGGTCACGGGAACCGCTTCCGGAATCATGCCGTAATGAGCGAGAGACGACTCGAGGCTGACGTAGGACGGCCGCTGTAATTCATTCGCCGCAACAAAGGGATGAAGCTCGACTCGCCGCCAGGAGGAGCAGAGGGCGTAGACGTTCCGACGAAGCTGGATGACTTTTCCCGAGCGTTTCCAGCGGGAGAGCTGTCGCCGGACATCCGAGAGATCGCGATCTCCCGCCAGCAGCAGGCTGCTGCGAAAAATCGGAAGATCGCCGACGATCTCCAGTAACTCGCTCAATCTCATAGCACGAACTTGCCATACATGGCATCTAAATGCAATGAACTACCGCGTTCTAGGCTATGTACAGTTTGCTACGCTAGTATGTACACATGATGAAGCGGACGACGATCGAGATCGACCCGGATCTGCTGGAGTGTGCCCGGGAGGCTCTCGGGGAGACGACGACGCGCGGCACGGTAGAGGCCGCTCTCCGCCGCGTAGCCGAGGAGCATGTCGCGAGCAAAACGCACCGCGCTTCGGCGCAGACGCGCTATTTCGAGCAGCTCGGGAAGCAGGGAGACCTCGATCTCCTCGCCTCCAATGAGATGTGGCGTTGAGAGGGTGGCTGCTCGACAAGAGCGCGGCCGCCCGCAGCGCGCAGCAGCCGGTCGCTGCGCAGCTCGCGGAACTGGCCGGGTCTCTCTTCGTCTGTCCGGTCGGTGAGCTCGAGCAGTTGTACTCGGCACGATCGGCGTCGGACTACGACGCGCTGTCCGCGGGCTTGCGCGCCGCATTCGAGATCGTCCCCGCGCCGGCCGATCTTTTCGACCGCGCGCTCGAGCTCCAACGCGATCTGGCCCATCATCACGGGATGTGGCACCGGACGCCGATTCCCGATCTCCTCATCGCCTGTACGGCGCTGCATCACGACCTTGGCGTTGTTCACCTCGACCGCGACTTCGAACGGATCGCCGAGATTCGACCTCTCATCGTCCGTCGATTGTCCAGGCTCTGATCGCGCGCCGGCTCCGCAGACTCTGAAGCGAACGGCTATCATTCCGGCCGCCTGTGCACATCGCTGAGTTCCTTTTCGCGCTGATCGCCATCTTCGTCGCCGCCAAGATCTTCGGCGAGATCGCCGAGCGGCTGCGGCAGCCCGCCGTCCTCGGCGAGATCGTCGGGGGCATCGTCATCGGCGTGTCGGGGTTGCGGCTCGTCGATCCGCACGACCCCACGATCCATCTGCTGGCCGAGCTGGGCGTGATCCTCCTGCTCTTCCTCATCGGCCTCGAGACCGACCTCCGCCGGCTCGTCTCGGTGGGGGGGCCGGCGACCGTGGTCGCATTCGTCGGCGTCGCACTTCCGTTCGCAGGAGGGTTCGCGCTCGCGAGCGCGCTCGGCTACCCGACGATGGTGGCGGTCTTTCTCGGCGCCGCGCTGACGGCGACGTCGGTCGGCATCACCGCCCGGGTCCTCTCCGACCTCGGCCATCTCCGCGATCAGGAATCGCAGATCATCCTCGGCGCCGCGGTGGTCGACGACATCATCGGCATCATCCTGCTGACGATGCTCGGCACGCTTTCCCGGGGAGGGGAGCTGTCGGTGGCCGGCGTCAGCTGGATCGTGCTGATGGCCTTTGGATTCGTGGTCCTGGCCATCGTCATCGGCAATTACCTCGCGCCGCTGCTGGTGCGGGGGATCGAGCGGATGAAGACCGCCCGGGCGCTCCTGTTCGGCGCGATCGTCTTCGCGTTTCTGCTGGCGTGGCTGGCCCACACGGTCGGCTCGGCGGTGATCATCGGCTCGTTTGCAGCCGGACTGGTCCTGGCGCGGACGAACAAAGCCCGCGAGATCGAGCATCAGGTGCATGACCTCGCGCACTTCTTCATCCCGATATTCTTCGTGATCGTCGGTGCGGCGATCGACCTGCGGATGCTGAACCCGTTCCGTCCCGACACGCGGCAGTTCCTGATCATCGGGCTGGCGCTGACGGCGGTCGGCGTGGTCGGAAAGATCGTGGCCGGTTTCGCGGCCTGGGGCCCGCGCATCAGGCGACTCGTCGTCGGAGTTGGAATGGTGCCCCGCGGCGAGGTCGGGCTGATCTTCGCGCAGATCGGTCTTTCGACCGGGCTGCTCAGCGGGGGGCTTTACAGCGCCGTCGCGGTCATGGTCATGCTCACGACACTCATCACGCTGCCGCTCCTCCGCGCTCTGCTCGTGCAGCGGACACCGGACGTCGTTCGCGGCGAGCCCGATTACGTGATGGAAGCGCCGTCGGACAAGTGAGGGTTCAGACCCGGGCCTTCACCTGGTCGAAGGCGGCTTCGTTCGTGATCGTCTGCCGCTGCGGCAGCTGCTGGATCCGGCGGCGCGTATCGGCGATCCGGTCCTCGGTCAGCGGATGGGTCGAGAAGAACCGTTCGACGGCGCCCGGTGACGAACGTCGGCTCGCGATGAGCTTCTCGAACATCGTCACCATGCCGTTCGGGTTGTAGCCCGCCAGATTCATAGCCTGGAGGCCGAGCGAGTCTGCCTCTTCTTCGGCCTCGCGGCTGAACCGCGCCAGCGTGCCGCCGGCTACGATCTCCGCCGCCATCCGCTGTAGCTGGCCGGGATCCTGCCCGAGGACCAGGCCGGCCAGGACGCTCAAACCATATTGCCGCGAGATCTGTTGCGTGGAATGGCGGGCCAGCACATGGGCGATCTCGTGCGCCATGACGCCGGCGAGCTCCGAGGCGTTCGACGCGGCGTTGATCAGCCCCGTGTGGATGTAGACGTGACCGCCCGGAATGGCGAAGGCGTTGATCGAAGGATCATTCACCACGTAGAAGTTCCATGGCAGGTTGGCCATGTTCGTATTGGCGACGATCTTCCGGCCCATCTCGGTGATGTACTGGTTCACCACCGGGTCGCGGTTCAGTTGTACCTGTCGCGCGATGTCCTGGGAGAGCTGCTGTCCGAGCTGCCACTCCTCCTCGATCGAGATGAGGTTGAAGTCGCCGCCCGACCCGCAGCCGAGTGCGAGAACCAACAGAAAGGAAAGCGCAAGTCTCGAGTGCTTCATGCGGGCGGAGAGTGCAACTAGTCTGCCCGCCGGGGGCCGGCCGGCCCAGCCGGCCGAAACCGCCCCTCCCTCCGTTTTCCCGGCCTCGAAAGGCGCCCGTGACCCGAAACAGCTCCGGAAGGATAGACAGGGGCTCAGGAGGGAAGTAAACTCGGATTTCTCTCTCTCACGACAGAAATGAAGGAGAACTCGTGAGTCCTGCAAAAAGTAACCGTGGGCGTCCCATCGTTCACACAGAGCCGTGGGCGAAGATTACGGTCGTGCTCCTCGACCGGCATGTAGCCTACCTCGATCGTCTGGCCATCGACATTCGCCTCCGGCACGGCAAAGCCATCAGCCGTGCGGAGCTGATCCGTGGCCTGATCGAAGCGGCGTTTCAAAGCGGCGTCGACCTCTCCCAGGCAGATTCGATCGATACGCTGGTCGAGGTGCTGACGAGCAACGCGCCGAAGAAAAAAGCCGCGCGCTAGCGACGCCGTCGTGCTTTGCGGATTTGCGCTTCCTCGAGCGTCTCGAGGAGCGTCCGCACTGCGTGTGGCCGGCCGAAGGCGAGGGGCACGGCGGGATCGAGATCCCTGCTCAGCTGGTCGAGAAACGCCAGCTGGTCAGGCGAGAGGACGAGTGTCTCGATCTCACTCTCTGCCGGGAGCTGCCTGTCAACCGCCGCGACGAGTCTCATCCTGATGAAGGAGTGATCGTCGCTGCGGAATCCCTACCCCTGTTAGCATCGGCTCCCTGTGCGCAAGAGCCGGTATGACGCGGTGGTGGTGGGCTCGGGGCCGAACGGCTTCGCCGCCGCGATCGAGCTGGCGCGCAGCGGCCTTTCGGTTCTGATCGTCGAAGCGGCCGGGACCGCCGGCGGGGGGGCGAGGACCGAGCAGGTGACGCTCGAAGGGTTCCACCACGACGTCTGCTCGGCGATCCATCCGATGTCGCTGGTCTCCCCCTTCCTCGAGTCGCTGCCGCTGCAGGAGCATGGTCTGGAGTGGGCGTGGTCTCCGGCGGCGGTCGCGCATCCGCTCGACGGCGGCGCGGCCGCAGCGATCGCCGGGTCGCTCGAGGCGACGGCAGAAAGCCTCGGTGCCGACGGAGCGGCCTACCGGCGGCTGATGGCGCCGCTGGTCCGCCATGCCCATGACCTCTTTGCCGAGATCCTCCGCCCGGCCACGCACCTCCCGCGCCATCCCTTCGTTCTGGCGCGGTTCGGCCTGGCCGGCCTCCGCTCCGCGGAGTCGATCGTGAAGCGCTTCCGGACGCCGGCCGCCCGCGCTCTCTTCGGCGGATGCGCGGCGCATTCGTTTCTTCCGCTGGAAGCGGCAGGCTCGGCCGCGTTCGGCCTGGCGCTGGCGGTGGCGGCGCACGCGGTCGGATGGCCGGCGGCGAAGGGAGGATCGTTCGAGATCATCCGGGCGATGCAGGCGTACTTCGAGTCGCTCGGCGGCGAGGTGGTGACGAACCATCCGGTCAGGACCATGCGGGACGTTCCGGAAGCGCGCGCGGTGCTGTTCGATGTCACGCCGCGGCAGCTGGCCGGCATCGCCGCGGAGCAGCTGCCGTCGCGGTACGTCCGGAGGCTGCACCGCTTCCTGTATGGGCCGGGCGTGTTCAAGATCGACTGGGCGCTCGATGGTCCGATCCCCTGGATCGCCGAAGCGCCGCATCGTGCGGCCACCGTGCACGCCGGCGGCACGTTCGAGGAGATCGCCGCGCACGAACGCCGGACGTGGAAGGGCGTGGCGGGCGAGCATCCGTTCGTGCTCGTGGCCCAGCAGAGCATGTTCGACGCGACGCGCGCGCCCGCCGGGAAGCACACCGGCTGGGCGTACTGTCACGTGCCGAACGGCTCGACCGAGGATATGACGGAGAGGATCGAGCGGCAGATCGAGCGGTTCGCACCCGGTTTCAGCGGGCTGATCCTGGCGCGCCGAACGCTCAACACCGCGCAGTACGAGCGGCACAATGCGAACTTCGTCGGGGGCGACATCGGCGGCGGGGCGAACGTGCTGTCGCAGTTTCTGACGCGTCCGTTTCTCACACTCGATCCCTACGCGACTCCGAACGACCGGATCTACCTCTGTTCGAGCTCGACGCCGCCCGGCGGCGGAGTTCACGGGATGTGCGGCTTCTGGGCGGCGCGGTCAGCGCTGCGGCGCTCGTTCCGACGGCGCTGACTCCGACCGTTGCCGCTGCCGGATCATCGTCCGCATCTGCTCGGTGACGGCCTCGGATTCCACCTTGTCGAGCTTCCGGGCCTCGTGGTGCACACCGTCGGACGTTCCGCCGCTGGCATCGATGACATGCTGCACGACCGAGTGCCAGTTGGCCGACTGCGCCGGCTCGCCGACGGTCATCACGGCCAGCAGGTCGAGCACGTTCGCCGCTTTCGTGTAGATGTCGATGGCGAAACGAACTCCTCGCTCCACTTCCACGGCGGTGAACTCCACGAAGCCGGCGAGCGGATGACCGTCGACCGTACCCAGCACCACCCTGGCCGGCTCCACCACCTCGGCCCGCACCTGGAAGTGACCGCGCAGGGGGAGCGATCCGGTCATGGTCGCCCCTTTTTCGATCCGCGTCGGCGCGCCCGGCTCGGAGGCGAACTCGATCGGCATCAGCTCCGTGACCCGTTCGCGGAACATGGTCATGAGACTGACCGGCGTGAGCGGCGAGCCGGCGATATCGGCCCAGAACTTCTTGTGTACCATCGGTCCGACGCCTTCGTCCGGCGTCTGCTCCGGAAGGAGATCGGCGAGGCGCCGCAGACCTTCGTCGAGCGGCGTCGCGCGGAGGCGGAGCGCTTCGAGCGGCCGCGCGGCGGAATCGGTCAGGACGTTGTTTTCCTGCAGCATGGTCAGCTTCGTCTCGTCGAGCGGCATCTCGACGGCGAGCGAGGCGAGCTTCGCGACCATCGAGGCCAGCGGCATCGGCACCGGGAGGCGCAGCGGGGAGCGGCCGGTGATCTCGCTGAGCCGCTGGAGCAGATTGTTGAGCGAGGTGACGTCGGGGCCGGCGATCTCCATCACTTCGCCGTCGAGGTCGCGACGCTCGACGATCGCAGCCAGCGCCGCGCCGAGATCCTCGAACCAGATCGGCTGGAACGGCTGATCTCCCGAGTCGATGACCGGGACGACAGGCAGCACCCGGACCATCTTCAGGATGTTCGAGATGACGTCGTCGCCGGGACCGTAGACGTTGCCCGGCCGGACGATCGTCCAGTCGAGGCCCGATGCGCGGACGATCTCTTCCGCCTCCCGCTTCGACTGATGGTATTCGGAGGAACCCCTATCGGTCCCGAGCGAGGAAACGAAGACGAGGCGGCGGACAGTGGAGCGTCGCATCTCCTCGACGACGTTGCGCGTCCCGCCGACGTTGACGATCTCGAACGTTGCCTCCGGCGGATTCTCGGCGGCGATCCCGGCGATGTGCAGCACGGCCTCGCACCTGGCCACACTGCCGCGGAGAGAGGCGCTGTCGGAGACGTCCCCCTGCAGGGCTTCCACGCCGCACCAGCGGCCGGCGTCTTCGTCGGCGTGCCGGGAGAGGAGCCGGACGCCGTGTCTGCGGGAGAGGAGTTGTGGGATCACTCCGGCGCCGATGACGCCGGTTCCACCGGTGACGAGGATTCTCATGACCGTCATGGAGCAGGGGAGATGCCATCGGGTCGATGGGAAATTGAGAGCGCCGGAAGCTGACCGGCGCTCCCGAGATGGGGTCAGGTCACCGGATTGTGATGTTGTTGATCACGGTCGAGACGCCGTTGACACTCTGCGCCGCCTCGGCGATCTTCTGCCGGTCGGTCGCGTTGTCGACGGTGCCGGTCAGCGTCACGACACGGTTGTCGCTGACGTTGACGCCGATGTCGAACGTCTTGCCTGGGACTGCGGTCGCCACCTTGCCGCGAACGTCCGCTTCGATCGCCACCTGGTCCCATTCAGCCGGAGTGGCGCGGTTCAACGACCCGCAGGCGAAAGCGAACAGCGCCAGGAGTACTACCAATACACTCAGTTGCCGCTTCATCATTTTTCAACTCCCTTCGATTCGATTGGTCGAAGAGCAATGGCTGTACCCGGTCAAAGACGGTACGGGCATTGCTATTAATAACGGTGTTCAGGCAGTACCGGACCAAAGGAGATGCCCTGATGAGTAACACATTGAAACAACACACTTTACGTGCGGGCGTCGGAGCCCGTGCGCTGGTCGTGACTTTGACGCTTTCCATGGCAGCGTTCGGCTGCGCCACCAACCAGTTCTCATCCGCTGGGGACCCGCTTCGGGCCACTCCGGCGGGAGGGCCGATGATTCCCTCGGCGTCGAGCACGCCGGGCTCATCGGGACCGGCGATTCCCGTCACGATGATCTCGTCGGCGGTCGATCGATCGGTGGATGCGATCGCCGTCCTCGAGGGCAACCGCGGCTTCGAGGGGCGGGTTCTCGGACCGGCAGCCCCTGCAGAACAGACGACGGTGACGCGGCAGGTCACCGGCCAGTTCATTCCGCCGTCGGCTTACGGGAATCGGCAGATGACGATCAACTCCTCGATCGGGTCCCCGAGCTCCGTTGCGGCGATCGTGAGCGGTGCGGCGGGTGACTCCGGGGTTGGGGCCGCACCGGGGGTCTTCTTCGGGAACGCGGCGGTCCTGCCGCAAGCCGGCAACGTCGCGACGAGCACCGGCCTGAACACGAGTGTCGGTGTCACCGGGCTGAGCAACACGACGGCTACCGGAGTCGCCGGCGGTACGAGCCTCATGCTCGGGACCCGCGTCACCGCGGCGCCTGCGACGATCAGCAGCGTGCAGGCCACGCCGATCATCGGCACCGCCGGGCGGCTGAACGTCGACACGGTCGTGGCGCGAACGGCAACGACTCCGGTCCGTGTCGAGACGACGAGCGGCCGCGTGACCGTCACGAACGCGAGCAGCACGAATCCGTAAAGAGCAGCGGAGAACGCGCGGCGTGACCCCGCCATGAGACGGGGTCACGCGTTCAGTTCCGTTAGAAGCTGACGTTCGCGTCGTTGGAGCAGTTGGTCGTGCCGGCTTCGCACACCTTGTAGGTGTAGGAGCCGCCGCCCCTGTTTCCGATGTTGTCGGTGTGGGCTCCGTCGTTGGCCGTGGTGGTGATCCAGGCGCCGTTGCGGTAGACGTCGACGCTGGTCGAGGTCGCGCCGCTCCAGCTCAGATCGGCATGCTGGACGCCCTTCACCTTGTAGCCACTGGCAGTCAGAGTGATGCCGCCGCCGGACGAGCAGCCTTCATCCACTTGGCCGTCGCAATCGTTGTCGATGCCATCGCAGATCTCCGTGGTCGGCGTGCAGGTGCTGCCGCCGGCGAGCAGGTCGTACGCGGCCTTGGCCTGGACGAGACCGTATCCATAGGACGTATCACGGCCGGCAGCGCCGAGATCCTGTGCGGTCTGCTGGAGAGCGGAGCGAATTTCGGCGTTGGACTTGCCCGGGAAGTTGCTCCATACGAGAGCTGCCACGCCGGAAACATGGGGGGTGGCCATCGATGTGCCGTCCCATGCCTCGTAGCCGCTGCCTGCGGCGGTGGAGTTTACGACCGTCCCGGTCTTTCCGAGGCTGCCGGCGACGAGGGCCTGTCCATCCTCCTGGCTGATGCTGATCGCCGGGATGGCGTTGCAGTTAGTTCCGGTACCGTCGTCACACGTACCGGCGAAGTTGCCGGAGACGTTGTTGTAGATGACGGCGGCGACACCACCGCTCGCCGCAACGTTGTTCACCTTGTCGCGGAAGCTGATGTCGCCGCGCTCGCAGAGGACGACATTGCCGGAGAAAGCTCCGGTCGAGCTCGAGGCACAACGTCCGCCGTCAGCGAGCACTCCGCTGGTACCGTCGGTCGTCTTCGATCCGGCGATGCCCGCGGCGAGGTATTTCGTCGTGCCGACCGTCAGACTGGCCCCCACCCACGGAACCGTCGAGAGGACGCCCACCCCCGGCGCGGCAAGCTCGACCTGATCATTCTTCTGGGAGAACGCGGCGACCGTCTTCGTGCTGTCGATCGCTGCAACGGAAATCACGGAGTCGTAGCTGGCCGGGTACGACTTGCGGGTCGATCCATCGTTGCCGGCGGCGGCAACGGAGAGGACTCCGGAGTTGTAGGCATTCGCGAAGGCGTTGCTTTCGGTTTTGCTGGAGAACGAGCCGCCGAGGCTCATGCTGACGATCTTCGAGCCCGCGGCGGTGCACTTGTTGAGCGCGTTGATCAGATCGGATGAATAGCGCCAGGCACAATCGTCGCCGAAGACCTTCACGATGTGCAGCTGGATGCCACCGGTGGGGACGACGCCGATCACACCCGCGGTATTGTTGAGCGCCGCAACCGTGCCCGCGACGTGGGTGCCGTGGCCGCAGAGATCCGTCTCCGGATCACCGGTACCCGAGTCCGTCGTGAACGTGACGTTCGAGATCTGAAGATCTTCATGCTGGGTGTAGTAGCCGGAGTCGATGATGCACACCTTGCAGGAACCGGAGTTCGCACCGTCGAACGCCACCAGATCGGCCTGCACCATCGGAATGCCGTAGGGTGTCGTCTGCGCGAGCATCTGCCGGATTGGGTCATCTTCGACATACTCGACATTCGGGTTGTGGCGCAGCGACGCCAGCGCCGCCTCGGGAAGCCGCGCCGCGATCACGCCGAGATCGGCAAACTCATACACCACCGACCCGCCCGCTGCGCGAACAGTCCCCGCCGCTCCCTGAAAGTCCTTGAACTTGACCATGAATCTACCCTCCGACGGCTGCGCAGATGCGACAGTCGCAACCAGGAGAAGCAGAACGGCCACACACAGAACGACCTCACGTCTCGTTCGGATCATCGTTTCACCTTTCTCTTCCCCGCCGGGTGCCGGCGAGTGATGTGGAATTGCGGTGAGCGAATGTTACCGAATTGACACGGCGAACGGAAGTATGAAGTTCAGGCAAAAAACAGGAGGCCGGCTTGCGCCGGCCTCTCGAAGCCAACCTGATTTCGGGAGCGGACTCAGCCTCTCCGGCTGCCGAAGATACGCAGCAGGAAGAGGAAGAGATTGATGAAGTCGAGGTAGAGCGCCAGGGCGCCGATGATGGCGAGGTTCTCGCGCAGCGTGGGCGACAGCGCATAGGACTTCAGCTTCTGGTTGTCCCAGGCGGTGAGGCCGAGGAAGACGAAGACGCCGACGATGGAGACCGTCCAGGAGAGGGCGCTCGACTGCAGGAAGATATTGACGACGCTGCAGATGACGATGCCGATCAACCCCATGAAGAAGAACGAGCCCCACGACGTCAGATCGCGCTTCGTCACCAGGCCGTAGACCGCCATTGCGCCGAACATGCCGCCCGCCGAGGCGAAGGCGTACATGATCGAGAAGGGATCGTAGACCATGAAGATCGCGCTGAGCGTCAGCCCATTCAGGAACGAGAAGACGAGGAAGGCGCCCGCGGCGGTGCCGGCGGTCATCTTCGTGATCCGGAAGGAGAGGAACACGACTAGGCCGAGCTCGGCGCCGATCAGGATCCACGGCATGGCGCGGTTGCCGAAGATGACCTGCTGCAGGGCGGGGGAGCTGAGCACCCAAAAGGAGGCGAGAGCGGTGAGGAGCAGGCCGCCGAACATCCAGCCGTAGACCGAGCGGACGAACGTCCTGATCCGCTCCTGCGTCTCCACCGTGGCGCTGCTGATCCAGGCAGGCTGCTGCTCCTGCCCCTGAAAACCGAACTGACTCATCGAGATCCCTCCGGCGCGATCATAACAGGGAGGACTGCGGCGGCATTGCAAGGGGCTTGATATCGTCGCGCACGTCCGCAACAATCAGCAGGAAGCTCGACCAGCTCGTTCTGCAAGTCACTGATGGAGAAGCAGAGTCAGATGATGCAGACGCTCTCGGCGATCATCAAGGCGATGCACGACACGCAGAAGGCGATCATCCAGAACCTGAAATCATAGAGACGCCGCGTCGCCCCTTTCTGGCCCGCACCTTGCGACATCGGAATTCACAAGGGCAGACTCAGGTTTTGTCATTTGCAAAACTTGATGACAGGCCGCTCATGTGGCCGTAAGTTACAGAAGGAGAGCAGGATAATGGCAAAGATCATCGGCATCGACCTCGGCACGACCAACTCGGTCGTCGCGGTCATGGAAGGAAACGAGCCGAAGGTCATCGTCAACGCGGAGGGAAGCCGGATCACTCCGTCGGTGGTCGGTTTCGCCAAAAACGGCGAGCGGCTCGTCGGGCAGGTCGCCAAGCGGCAGGCCGTCACGAACCCGGAGAACACGGTCTTCTCGATCAAGCGCTTCATGGGACGCAAGTTCGGTGAGGTGAGTGAAGAGATGAAGATGGTGCCGTACAAGGTGGTGAAGGCGTCGAACGGCGACGTCCGCGTCGAGATCGAAGGGAAGATGTCTTCCCCCCCCGAGATCTCCGCGATGATTCTCCAGAAGCTCAAGAAGGCTGCCGAGGATTACCTCGGGGAGAAGGTCGAGCGGGCGGTCATCACCGTTCCGGCGTACTTCAACGACTCGCAGCGCCAGGCCACGAAGGACGCCGGGGAGATCGCCGGTCTGAAGGTGGAGCGGCTCGTCAACGAGCCGACGGCCGCCGCGCTCGCCTACGGCCTCGACAAGAAGACGGATGAGACGATCGCCGTCTACGATTTCGGCGGCGGCACGTTCGACATCTCGATCCTCGAAGTCGGCGAGGGCGTGGTGGAAGTGAAGTCGACCAACGGCGACACGCATCTGGGCGGTGACAACATCGACCAGCGCCTCATCGACTGGATCATCGACGAGTTCCGGAAGGATCAGGGCATCGACCTCTCGAAGGACAAGATGGCCCTGCAGCGGCTGAAGGAGGCTGCGGAGAAGGCGAAGATCGAGCTGAGCTCGACGATGTCGACCGACGTCAACCTGCCGTTCATCACCGCGGACGCCTCCGGGCCGAAGCACCTCAACATGTCGCTCACGCGAGCGAAGTTCGAGCAACTGATCGGCGACATCGTGCAGAAGACGATGGGACCTGTGAAGCAGGCGATGGCCGATGCCGGCATTTCGCCGAAGGACATCGACGAGGTGGTTCTGGTGGGCGGCTCGACGCGCATCCCGATGGTGCAGAAGAGCGTGCAGGACTACTTCGGGAAGGAGCCTCACAAGGGCGTCAACCCCGACGAAGTCGTGGCGATCGGCGCCGCGGTGCAGGGCGGGGTCCTGGGCGGCGACGTCAAGGACGTCCTGCTGCTCGACGTCACGCCGCTGTCGCTCGGCATCGAGACTCTCGGCGGCGTGATGACGAAGCTCATCGAGCGCAACACCACGATCCCGACGCGAAAGTCGGAGGTCTTCTCCACGGCCGCGGACAACCAGACCTCGGTGGAGATCAAGGTCTGCCAGGGCGAGCGCGAGATGGCCGCGGCAAACAAGCTCCTGGGAGCCTTCCACCTGATCGGCATTCCCCCCGCACCGCGAGGCGTGCCGCAGATCGAGGTCACGTTCGACATCGACGCCAACGGCATCATGCACGTGGC
>DATLFC010000226.1:0-12135 GCA_035525015.1 Thermoanaerobaculia bacterium
AGCATCTGTTCCGCCGGGTCGAGAACATAACGGCCGAACTCGTAAAGAGGCGTCGCTGGTCTGTCCATGGCCGCGTTCAGGGAAAATTCCGGAGAAATTCCGCCACCTGGAAGGACTTCCTCCGCCCCGCAACGTAGATTCCCGCTGCGTTTCCACCATTCTTTGAGTCGATAGGAGGAATCATGACGCTCCCCATGCGGAGGAAGCAACCGGTATTTGTGTGGACCGCGGTAGCGCTCTCGGCGATCCTCGCCGCAGCTGTCCTGGCGACGCCCGGTTCGGGCATTGTCAGCGGCGCCATCGTGGCGAGGGCCAGTTTCCTGGATGACGTGGACATCAAATTCAAGGTCGACCACGGTTCGCAGGAGATCACGCAGGTCCGCGATGCCCGCGACACGGTGATGCAGAAGATCGTGATCGCGGCCGGAGGGACGACGGGCTGGCACAGCCACCACGGCCCGGCGGTCGCGCTGGTGACGCGTGGCGCGTTGACGCTCTATTCGAGTGACGACCCGTCCTGTGCCGGACGGCTGTATTCGGCCGGAGCTGGTTTCATCGACCCCGGTCAGGGCCACGTCCATCTCGGCCGCAACGAGAGCGGGACCGAGACCGAGGTCTGGGTCACGTACTTCGACGTCCCGCCCGGCCAGAGCGTCCGTGTGGACGCCGCCGACCCCGGCAACTGTAGTTTCTAATTCGGAGCGAGCGAAGAGAAGCGTTTCCACCGCAGTCATCTTGACATCAAGGTGCGCAGACGATACATTTTGATGCGTGCCACGGACCACGCTCGCCATCGACGAGGATCTCCTCCGCCGTCTCAAGGAAAAAGCAGGACGCGAGGGCCGCACCCTGCAGGATGTTGCGAACGAGCTTCTCCGCCAGGCTCTGGCGGAGAAACCGAGACGTGCCCTCCGCCTGCAACTGCGAGGATGGAAGGCGACCGAGCGCGCCGGCGTGAATCTCCTCGACCGCGACAATCTTTTCGATCTGATGGACGGCCGTTAGTGCGCGCCGTCGATACGAACGTCCTCGTCTATTCGGAGATCACCTCTTCGGCGCATCATCGGACGGCGCGCGCTCTCGTCGTCGATCTGGCCGAGGGATCGATCCCCTGGGCGATTCCCTGGCCCTGCGTCTACGAGTTCCTGCGAGTGGTCACGCATCCCCGCGTCTTCGCTCCGCCGATGCCGATCGCCGTTGCGCTGGCCGATCTCGAGCAGATTCTCTCTTCACCCACTCTGGTTCTCCTCAGCGAGAGCGAGCGGCATGGGGAGGTGATGCAGGAGATCGTCCGCGCCTCCGGCGCCACCGGCAACCTTCTGCACGACGCTCACATCGCCGCCCTCTGTCTCGAACACGGGATCAGTGAGTTGATCACGGGTGATCGCGACTTTGCGCGGTTTCCGATCGTCATCTCCAATCCGTTCGACTGAATCGCGTCCGTGGTGAGAAACCATGCGACTATTTCGCCATCCATGCTGAAACATACCCTGGTGATGCTGGCGGCACTCATGTGCATTGCCGCCAACTGGCCGGACCATCCGCAACTGCGGGCGGTTCGCGCCACCGGTCCGATCAACATCGACGGCGACCTCTCGGACCCGGCCTGGCAGAACGCGCCGGAGTTCACGGACTTCACCCAGCACGATCCCGACGACGGGCAGCCGGCCACCCTCCCCACCAGCATCCGCATCGTCTATGACGACGAGGCGATCTACTTCGGCGCGAAGATGACCGATCCGGAAAGGCCGACGGCACTTCTGGCGCGGCGCGACAACTTCACGCAGAGCGACTTTCTGGCCATCAACATCGATCCGCAGCTCGATCGGCTCTCCGGCAACGCCTTCGTCGTCTCGCCCGCCAATGTGCAGGTCGACACCGTGCTCTACAACGACATCGGAGAGGACTCGAGCTGGGACGGCGTGTGGCAGTCGGCCACGGGCATCGTCCCCGACGGCTGGATCGCCGAGATCCGCGTGCCGTTCTCGCAGTTGCGGTTCCCCGATCGCGACGTGCACGTGTGGGGTCTCAACGTCACGCGCCGCACGTTGCGCCTGAACGAGACTGTCCGCATCGTCAACACGCGGAAAGGGGAGACCGGTTTCGTCTCGCACTTCGCCGATATCGTCGGCATCGAAGGCATCCGTCGCGGCCGCCCGCTGGAGCTGGTGCCGTACGCCGTGGCCCGCTCCGACATCCGCACGCAGTTCGACTTCCCCGTCGATGGCTACGACTCGAGCGCCGAGGGGGGGCTCGATCTCAAGTACGCGCTCACGCCGACGCTGACGCTCACCGGCACGATCAATCCCGACTTCGGCCAGGTCGAAGTCGATCCGGCCGTGGTGAACCTCAGCCAGTTCGAGACGTTCTATCCGGAGAAGCGTCCGTTCTTCATCGAGGGGGTGAGCATCTTCCGGTTCGGCGACACGCCGGCGCCGGCGCACTTCAGCTTCATCCTCCCGCCGCAGACGTTCTACTCGCGGCGCATCGGCCGCGATCTGGACGACACCGATGCCCGGATCTACGCCGCCTCCAAGCTCACCGGAAAGCTCCCCGGCGGCTGGACCCTCGGCGTCCTCGACGCCCTGACCGATGCCGCCGACGGAACGAACTACTTCGTGTCGCGCGGAACCAGGGAGATCGGCGACGGCGCCCGCCTCGGCTTCATGGCCACCGCGGTCAATCGCCGCGAGCTGCGCTCGGCGCAGACCGCGGGCGTCGACGGCTACACGAGCTTCTTCGGCAAGTCGTGGATACTGGAAGGGTCGCTGACCGGGTCGCGCATCAGCGGCGACGCCGAGGAGATCGCGGCGGCGCAGATGTCACCGGCGCGCTACTACACGCGTCCCGACGCCTCGCACGTGAGCTTCGATCCGACCCGCACGTCGCTGACGGGGTGGGGCGGACGGGCCATGGTGTCGAAGGCGACCGGCGTCTGGCGGCCGATCGTGCAGGTGCAGGCGTACTCGCCCGGATTCGAGACGAACGACATCGGCTTCATGCAGCGCACCGACGTCATCTCGTCGAGCGCGGTGATGATGTACACGAATCAGAATCGAGGGAAGCGCACCAGAGATCGAAACTTCTGGTTCGGGACATGGCAGAACAACAACTTCGACGGCGACACGCTGCACCGGGGGGTGTTCGCCGACTGGTTCGTGACGACGACCAATTACCTCCGGCCGCGCGCGGCGCTCTTCGTGGTCTCGAGCGCGCTCGATGACCGGCTGACGCGCGGCGGGCCGGTGGTGCGGCGGCCGTCCGGCTACTCGTCCGAGCTCAGCTTCGGGACGGACCAGCGGAAGAAGTTCGTGTTCGAAGTGGGAGCGTATACCGAAGGAAACGGCGATGGCGCGTACAGGCACCAGCTCCAGGTCGGGCTGACAGCGCGGCCCTCGTCGAACCTGCAGCTCGAGATCGGGCCCGGATTCTCGCGCGTGCACGACACCACGCAGTACGTGGCCACGAGCGAGGGGCGGTACATCTTCGCGGAGCTCGAGCAGCGCTCCTTCGAAATCGCCACGCGAGCCGACTGGACGCTGACGCCGCGGCTGTCGTTCCAGTTGTACATGCAGCCATTCATCGCCAGCGGCGACTATCACGACTTCCACGCCCTGGCCGACCCCCGACGCGGCACGTACGTGCCGGTGGTCTACGACCTCTCGCCCGATTTCAATCTGCGCAGCGTGCGAGCCAGCGCGGTGATGCGGTGGGAGTTCCGCCCCGGCTCCGCGCTCTTCGTGGCCTGGAACGAGAACCGGGCCGGAGTGGCGGGGGTGGGGGATTTCAGCCTGTGGCGAGACCTGCGGGCAATCCCCGACGCGCCATCGCACGATGTCATCCTGGTGAAAGTTTCCTACTGGCTGCCGATGTGAGCGGATGACAGCCGTTCATCGCTCGGATACGGCGTCAGGGGATAATGGGCCATCATGACAGGGAACGTCTCGCACTACCGCATCGTGCGGGAGCTGGGCCGCGGCGGGATGGGGCAGGTGTATCTCGCCGAAGACACGAGACTGCATCGCATGGTCGCGCTGAAGCTGCTCGCACCCGGCGTGGCGAGCGATCCGCGCCGCGTGCAGCGTTTTCTGCGCGAGGCGCATGCCGCGTCGATCATGAGTCATCCCAACATCGCCGTGATCCACGAGGTCGGCGAGGCCGCCGACTCGACGCCCTTCATCGCCATGGAGTACGTCGAGGGGCGCACTCTCGATGCGGTGATCGGCGACAAGCCGCTGGAGTTGAACCAGATCCTCGACATCGCCCTCGAAATCGCCGACGCACTCGATGAGGCGCACTCCCGCGGCGTGGTTCACCGCGATCTGAAACCGTCCAACGTCATCATCAACACACGCGGCCACGTGAAGGTGCTCGACTTCGGCCTGGCCAAAGTCGACGAGCAGGCCTCCGGCGACACCGCCTCCCCCACCGATCTCAAGAGCGACCCCGGACTGGTCCTCGGCACCGTTCAGTACATGAGTCCCGAGCAGGCGCTCGGGCGCGATGTCGATGCCCGGAGCGATGTTTTCAGCTTTGGCGTGATCCTCTACGAGATGGCGACGGGGCGCCGTCCCTTCGCAGCGGGCAGCACGACCGAGGTGATCGAGCGGATCGTCCATCGGCAGCCCGAAGCCGTGGCGCGGCTCAATTACAACGTCCCGCCGGAGCTGGAACGGATCATCCGCAAGTGTCTGGAGAAAGATCGGGAGTGGCGATATCAGTCGGCGCGCGACGTCGTCGTCGATCTGAAGAGCCTGCGGCGTGACTCGAGCTCGGGCGAGCGAGTGGCGAGAGCGCCGGAGCCGGCACGGCGCCGGCCGGTGACGGCGGTTGCAGTCGCCATCGCCATCGCCGTTGTTGCCATGCTGGCCTTCGTGATGATGAATCGACCGTGGAGCAGAGGAGACACGTCAGGCCCTGCGCAGCCGCCGCCGGTCGTGAGCATCGCCGTTCTTCCATTTTCCATGATGAGCGCGGCGGGGGAGCTCGAGCATCTGCAGTTCGCGTTGCCCGACGAGGTGGCGACGATCCTGAGCTACAACCCGGCCGTCGCCGTGCGTCCGTTCACCACCACGCGGCGCCTGATCGATTCCGATCCCATCGAGGCAGGTCGTACGTTGAAGGTCGACAAAGTGGTCACGGGGTCGTATCGAAGTGCCCAAGGCCAACTGGCGGTCACCGTGGAAGCGATCGACGTCCCGACGAATCGTGTCGTGTGGCGGGACAACATCGACGGTTCGTCGGGAGAGTTGATCGCGCTGCGCAACGTGCTCTCGTCGCGAGTGCGGGCCGGACTGCTGCCGGCGCTCGGCGTTTCCGGACTGGCGAAGGAATCGGCGCAGCCGAGCAACTCCGAGGCTTACATGTTGTATCTGAAGGCAGTGAGCCTCTCGACGGATCGGGAGCCGACACAGCAGGCGTTGGCGCTTCTGCAGCGTGCCGTGGCCATCGATTCGAGTTATGCGCCGGCCTGGAACCAGATGGCCCTGAGGCACTACCTCCACGGCCACTACGGTGAGGGAGGGGCGGCCGCTCTGGCGGCGTCGCGCGCCGCCGCGCGGCGGGCGCTGGAGCTCGATCCCGACTACATTCCCGCGGCCCGGTCGCTGGCCATTTACGACACCGAGGCGGGGAACATCCCGGCCGCGTATGGGCGGGCGCTGGCGGTGGTCCGTCGCAGTCCTCGCGCCGCCGACGGGCATTTCGTCGTGAGTTATGTCCTCCGTTATGCCGGGAGACTGCAGGATGCTGCGCGCGAGTGCGATGTGGCGCGGTCACTCGACCCGTCTTTCGTCCTCCGTTCGTGTTCGGTGGTCTACGAGCAGCTGGGCAACTATGACCGCGCGCGTGAGTTCCTGCGCCTGGACGAAGGCTCCGAATGGACGATGGTGATGGAGTCTCGAATCCTGCTGAAGGAACGGAAACCTGCCGAGGCATTGGCAGTGCTGCAGAAGATCAAACCGCAACCGGCCGGCGTCGAGTTCCTCGCAGAGTGCCTGAGTGGGCAGGCCGCTGATCCCGTCACGATGGAGGCGGGGCCGGCATTCGATTCCGAGCAGCTCTACCATCGGGCCCAGCTCATGGCCTATTGCGGCGAGACCGACCGTGCGTTCCGGCTCCTGCGGGAAGCTTTGGAAGGTGGCTACTCGATCTATCCGGACACGGAGAGCAATCCGATTTTCGAGGCGTTGCGCCGCGATCGGCGATGGGCGGAGTTGCGCGCCGCGGCGATCCGCTATCGCGACGACCTCAACGCCAAACTCCTCGAGATCGAGCAGGCGGCGGCAATCGACTCGTGAGCAACGTGGAGCAAACGCTCGGACGTTACCGGCTCGTCTCGCTCCTCGGCGAGGGCGGGATGGGCAAAGTCTACAAAGCGCACGATGCGGCGCTGGACCGCCATGTGGCGATCAAGATCCTTCCACCTGAGCTCCTGACCGATGCCTCACGCGTGGCCCGCTTCATCCAGGAAGCGCGCGCCGCATCGGCGCTCAGTCATCCACACGTGCTCACCGTCTACGACATCGGTGAGGCGGACAACGTCCGCTACATGGCCATGGAGCTGATCGAGGGAAAAACGCTGCGCGAGCAGATGCTCTCCGGACCGGCCGACCTCCGCAAGGCGTTGAAGGTCGTCCTGCAGGTGGCGGAGGCGCTGACGGCCGCGCATGCGGCGGGGATCGTTCATCGCGATCTCAAGCCGGAAAACATCATGATCAGCTCCGCCGGCTATGCGAAGGTGCTCGACTTCGGACTGGCCAAGCTGTGGCGCGAGCCATCGTCCGCGTCCGAGACGGCATCCAGGACTGCCGTCAAAGGAACCGATCCCGGCATGGTGATGGGGACGGCCGGCTACATGTCGCCGGAGCAGGCTCGCGGCGACAGCGTTGACCACCGCTCCGACCTCTTCTCCCTCGGCTGCGTCCTCTATGAGCTGGTGAGCGGTCGCCGCGCATTCCGTGGCGATTCGTCCGTCGATACGATGCACAAAGTCATTTACGACGAGGCGGATCCGATCCGCTCCGTGCGAGCCGACGTTCCCGCCGAGCTGGCGCGCATCCTTCGGAAGGCCCTGGCGAAGGATCCCGACGACCGGTACCAGACGGCGAAGGATCTGGCCATCGATCTGCGGGAACTGCTGCGCGAGCTCGATACCAGCCCGGGCGGCGCCGCAGTCCACGTTGCAGCTACGCCATCGAGGCCGCGGCTGCTCTGGCCAGTGCTGATGGTCCTCGCAATTGCCGCGGTGGCAGCCGGCCTGCTGTGGCAGTGGCGAACCCCGGCGGTGCAGACGGCGACTCCCAGTCAGCTTCGAATCACGCGCGTGACCGCAAGCGGGAAGGTGACCGGCGGGGCGATCTCCCGCGACGGCAAGTTCGTGGCCTACAGCGTCTCCGATCAGGGAGAGCAGAGCCTCTGGGTGCGGCAGATGACCTCGGGACAGAGTCTCGAGCTCATCCCCATGGAGCGGACCGGATACTGGGGAATGTCGTTCTCGCCCGATGGCGACATCTATTACGGAGTGAAATCGTCTGAGGAGCCGGCCGGCGCGATCTATCAGATTTCACCATTGGGAGGCGCGCCTCGCAGAATCATCGGTCGCATCGACACGCCGCCGACATTCGCGCCAGACGGGAAGAGGATCGGGTTTTTGCGCGCCGGCTTTCCGACGGCGAACGAGAGCGCCATCATCATCGCGAACATCGACGGCAGCGGCGAGAAGACGCTTGCCACGGTCCGCTCTCCAGAACTGTTCGTTCCGGTCTTCTATGGCGGCGCGTCGTGGTCGCCCGATGGAACGCAGATCGCGACGGCAGTCGTCAACCGTGAAGCGCGGAAGTCGCACGTCGTCGGCGTCGATGTCGCCAGCGGGGCCGTGAAGCCGATTGCTCAGGGAGATTGGGTGCAGGTCGCCCAGGTTGCGTGGTTGCCCGACGGGGGCGGTCTGCTCGCCGTTGCATTCGATCGGAACGACACGCGCAGCCAGGTGTGGTACATCCCCTATCCCGGCGGTTCACCAACCCAGATCACCAACGATCTTTTCGACTACCGCATCGTCAGTCTCACGGCGGATGGAAAGTCGTTGATGACCGTGGCTGCGGAGGCGATGGCGGACATCTGGGTCGCCGCTCCCGGCGCCCTTCCGAAGAAGATCACGAATGCAAGGCTGGAAGGAAGCCACGGTCTGGCGACACTTCCCGACGGACGCATCGTAGCGAGCTCACTGGAGACGGGAAAGCTCGATCTGTGGATCATGAACCGCGATGGAAGCGGCCGGACGCTTCTCACGCGCGACGAGCACGAGAACCGGTGGCCCGTCGCCACACCCGATGGGAAGTCGATCGTCTATCTCTCGGTGACGTCGTCGGGCAACGAGCTCTGCACCATGGGCCTGGACGGGTCGAACCGGCGTGTGCTGGCGACGGGCCTCCCCCCCGATACAAGGATCTCTGTTTCGCCCGACTCGAAGTGGGTCGCCTATCACGTGAACCGCGGCGAGGCCATGGCCATCGCGCGCGTATCCATCGATGGAGGCGAGGCGGCTCTTCTCACCGACTCTCCGGCCGAGATTCCCGAGTACTCGCCGGATGGGTCGCAGATGGCGTTCTATGCCCTGGATGCCGGCACGATCGGATTGAGTGTCATGTCCGCTGCAGGCGCCGGGCCGGTGAAGCGGCTCGATTCAACGCACCCGTTCGCATGGTCCGGCATTCGATGGACATCCGACGGAACGGCGCTGGTCATCAATACTGCCCCCAGCGACCGGGCCAACCTCTGGCTCGTGCCGCTGGATGGCTCCGACCCGCGTCGCATCACGAATTTCGAGGAGCGCATGATCATGGCCTACGCTCCGCTGCCCGGCGAGAAGGGGTGGGTGGTCGCCCGCGGCGATCTCTCCCGCGATGCGGTGCTGATCACCGGATTCCGGCCGTGACGCTCAGAGCGGCGAGCTGCTGGCCCGCCCCTGAAAGCCGGCCTGGTGGTGGAAGCGCTGGAGCCCGTTCAATCGTTGTCAGGCCGTTCGAAGCGGGCGAACGCCGCTTTCAGCGCCGGAAACTCGAAGGCATCCGATTCGAGCCGGTGGTAGATCCGGTCGAAGTGGGTCAGTACATCGCGCCGGAAGGTGTCGAATTCGCGGCGAAAGCTCCGGATCTCGACGCGGACACTGTCGGTCTGCGAGGTGAGGTGTCTGGCGAAATCGTTTCGAGTTGTCACGATCTCCTCGTGCAGGCCACTCTGAGCGGCCGCCATCTCGCCGTGAAGATCATTCCGGACGGCCGCGATTTCGCTGCCGAGATCATTCCGGACGGCCGTGATTTCGCTGCTGAGATCATTCCGGACGGCCGCGAACTCCGGCATCAAAACCTCCCGGTGGAAGCGGAGGAGATCGTCGAACGTCAGCGCCTCGGCCATGGCCTGGTCATCCTACCTCGGCACCCAACGCTTGTTTCACGACCTGACTGTGGCCGCATCTGCTCCGGGGAACTATGTTTGCACAACAGAACAGGAGGTCGATGATGCGTAGATGGTTGCCGATTCTAGGGGTTGCTCTTTCCTTTCTTGTCTTTGGCTGTCAGCAGGAGCATGCGGAGATGGCCACCGATACGGCGATGATGGAGATGCAGCCATCGCCGACCGACACCGCTGCCGTGGAGAGGGAGGTGTCCCAGGTCCGAGATCAGTGGATCGCCGCCGCGGAGCGGGATGACGCCGCGGCTGTCGCGGCCCTCTACACCGACGATGCTGTATTCGATGCGCCTGACCTGGCGACGCCCGTGACGGGGCGGCAGGCCATCCAGGATCACTTCGCCCGCAACTTCCCGATGGCCGCGAATCTCGAGATTCAGTCGACTGGTTTCGAGGCCAGCGGCGATCTGGCTTACGACTACGGCGAGTACAGCCAACGCATCACGCCGCCGAAAGGAAAGCCGATCGAGGAGCGCGGCCGATACCTCGTCGTGCTCAGGCGGGGCGATGCAGGTGGATGGAAAATCGAGAAACACCTCGCCTTTCCTCTGAGTCCGCCGCCGGCGACGACAGCAGCACGACGATAAGTCACGCTGCTCGAGGAGCGGCGATCGACCATCAAGCCAGTCCGCGCAGGAGAAAAAGGTCGGAGAGCGAGCGGCGGTAACCATACGCGTAGGTCGCGCCGTCGGCCGAGATGAGCACCGGCATGATGTCGAGGACTCCGGCTGGATCGGCGACGTGGATGACGTGCCATTGCCGGCGTTCGCCGGTGGTGAGGTTGACCCGATCGATGGCGACGCTGACTCGCCCCCGTTGGTAGACGAACAGGGACTCATTGTCATCGCTCCATTGGATCGGCACATCGCCGGCCTGACAGCCGGGCGCGGGATTCGCCTCTCCGGTACCAAGATCGATGAGAACCAGGCGATCGGAAGGATCGACAGCGGCGACCATCAAACCGTCGTGAGAGAGGACGAACGGCCAGTTGATGGGAGAGGCTGTGAGAGCACGCACGGATCCGCTTCCATCAAGGGTGAATTCATAAAGGCGCCGCGGCTGGCGAAATTCGTTGCCGAGGATGATGAGCGCGAGGCCGTCGGGACGAAACTGCCACCAGAGTATGTCCGCCAGCGCCTCACAGGGAACGCTTCGCGGTTCCCCGACACCCACTGGCTGGAGCTCGAAGGTGGTGTTGTCGATCAGGATGGCGATGAGGCGTCCGTCTGGCGAGACCGGTGATCCGCGGGCGCGCCCTTCGCCGATCCGCACCGCCGGCGATCCGTCGCTGCGCCGGAGGTAGACGGTGTTGCGGCCGCGCACGGCCGCAGCCTGCTCCTCGAGTACGACGAAGGAACCGTCGGGCGCGAGGCCTCCGAGCCACGACCAGTCGAACAAGGTGACGTCCTGCTCTTCGCCGCCGATCCGTCCCACGACGGCGCTGCGGTTGAGCGATTCAGCACTGACGAGCAGAGTCCCATCATCGGATCGATCGTGAAGGATCAATCCTCGTGGCGACGAAACCAGGAGTCGTTCCTTACCCTTCAGCGAGACCGCCCACAGAGCGGCGAACGCCTGTGATCGCGTGGCCGCCACCCACACCTCGTCACCACGCACGCTCCATAAAAGGCCGTGCGTGACGTGCCACAAAGGACTACGCAGATGCTCAGTGCCGGATCGGTCGATGACGACGAGTTGCGCACCCGTATCGCCCCAGACCGGATGCTCGAAGAAGGCGATCAAGTCACCTTTCGGTGACACGGCAGGCGATGTGATCCAAGTCGGGGACCGGTAAAGGACTGTGCCGATCGGTGATTCGAGCCGGTACATCTGCTCGTACCGGCGGATCATCAGGAATGCGCGTCCATCCGCCGTCCATCGCGCCTCGGAGACGTCTTCGCACACCTCGCGCGGCGATCCACCGGTCAATGGCATCCGGGCCAGCGTGCCGGTGGTCGCGTAGCCGCCGATATATCTCCTTCCCAGGGAAACCGCCAGCTCGCCGGTTGGAGAGATGTCGAGCACGTCCGCGTTCTCCAGGCCGATGGGCCGGGACTCGGGCGCCGGTGGGTGGGTCGTGAAGATCGCTGTGGGACGGCCGCCTATTGCCGCGCCATAGACGATCGAGCCGTCATCGGCGAAGCGAGCCGTCATCATGACCGCAGGTCTGAAGGTCACCTGCTCGAATGAGGGAGGTGCCGCAGCGCTTTCGTTTCTGCGAACCTTCCTGGTTCGCTTGAGCGAGGGCGAAGAGTCGGTCGCTCCGGCTGCTTCGAGGGCGTAGGCGAGGTCGCCAATCGACTGAAAGCGATGTGCCGGATTCTTTGCCAGTGCATGGCGGAGAACGCGGGCCACGCCTGCGCTGCGCTGTTCGAGCTCTTCGAATGCGACATCCTCCTTGAGAATGGCGTTCATCGTTTCGACGGCCGTTTCGCGGCGGAAGGGGTGGCGTGCCGTGATCATTTCGAAAAGAACGACACCGAACGAAAAAATGTCGGAGCGCTGGTCGACGTTGTCGCCGCGGACCTGCTCGGGCGACATGTACGGATACGTTCCGATGACGGCGCCCGGATCCGTTCTCCTGTGCGCGGTGGCATCGTCCGCTGCCCCGTCCAGGAGGGCCTTGAACTTGGCCAGACCGAAGTCGAGAACTTTGGCTCGGCCGTC
>DATLFC010000232.1:0-7797 GCA_035525015.1 Thermoanaerobaculia bacterium
GAGCTGCCAGTTCCAGTCGGTCACATGTCTGAGACGATCGACAGCCACCCGACGATTCGTGAAGACGACCGAAGGTTTTTCGCGGACGACGTCGCGGGCGAAGCCGTAGCGGACCGGCGCGCCCGACAGCCACCCGAGGGCAGACGATTTCATCAGCCCCTGGAAATCGACCGCGACATCGAATCCGCGCATCGCCCGCAGCGCGGCGCGCGCATCGCGCCGCAACGTCAGCGGCGATCGAGACCACCGCTTCAGCCGGACGGGGATGGCCCTCACGCCGGTGACGATCTCCACCAGCTCGGCATAGGCGGCTTCGACGACCCAGGCGACCTCGGCCACCGGCGAAAGGAGCGACACGGCCGGCACGGTGTGGATCACATCGCCGAGAGCGGAGAGGCGGAGGACGAGGATGCGCATGACCGCGCCTCGGGCCTCAGGCCTCGGGCCTCAGTTTCTTCAGGATGGCGGTCGTGGAGTGGTCCTTCGGATCGCCGACGATCACGACTTTCCCGCCGTAGCCGCGGACGACCTCCGCTTCCGGGACGGAGTCCGCGGTGTAATCCGTACCCTTGCATTGGAAGTCGGGCCTGAGCAGGCCGAGGAGACGGGCCGGGCTGTTCTCGTGAAAGATGGTGACGTACGAGACGCCGCGGATGGCGGCGATGATCTCGGCCCGCTCCTGCTCCGGCATCACCGGCCGTCCGGCCCCCTTCAACGCGCGGGCCGAGTCATCGCCATTGACGGCCACGATGAGCCGGTCCGCAACCGCCGCCGCTCCCTGCAAATAGCGGATGTGGCCGACGTGGAGCACGTCGAAGACGCCGTTCGCGAAGGCGATGGTGCGGCCGGATCTGCGGTCTTCCGCCACGAGCTCCGCCAGGGCGGCTTCGTCGATGATGGGGGCGTTCATGCGTTGTTCGTTGGTCGTTGGTCGTTGGTCGTTGGTCGAAGCCACGACCAACGACAAACGGCCAACGACCAACGCCTATTCAAGGCCCTCATCCCTCTCGATGGCATATCTCAACTCCTCGTTCGAAGCCGTGGCCGTCCCCATCTTCATGACCACGATTCCGCCGGCGTAGTTGGCGAGCTTCGATGCATCGACAAAAGAGGCCCCGGCCGCGAGGGCCAGCGTAAACGTGGCGATGACGGTATCGCCGGCGCCGGTGACGTCGGCGACCTGGTCGGTGCCGTGCACGGGGAGGAACAGCGGCTCGCCGCTCCGCTCCAGCAGCATCATCCCCCGGCTGCCGCGGGTGACGAGGATCGCTTCGCAGTCGAGACTCTGCTGGAGCGTCCGGGCCACGAACTCCACGTTCTCGTTGTCGTCGTCGTCGAACAGCGACATCCCGGCCGCGGCCGCCGCTTCTTCCTCGTTCGGTGTCGCCGCCGTGACGTCGGGATAGCGGAGAAGGTCGTAGCGCGAGTCGAGCGTGACCGGTTTCCCCTTCGAGTACCCGGTCAGATTCGCGGCGAGGGCGGGGGTGACGACGCCGTAACCGTAGTCGCTGATCAGACCGGCGTGGCAGATGGCGATCTGGTCGCGCAGCATCCAGGCGAAACGGTTCGCTTCCTCCTCGGTGATCTGCACCGAGTCTTCGATGTCGTAGCGGACGATCTGCTGCCGCGAGGCGTGCGGCATACCGCCGAGGATGCGCACTTTCGTCGGCGTCTTGTAGCGCTCGGCGCGTAGGATGCCGCCGCAGTCGACACCCTGCGCGGTCAGCCGCTCGAGGAGCGCCTCCCCTTCCGCATCGGTGCCGACGATGGAGACCGGGATAGGCAGTCCTCCCAGAGCAAGGATGTTGTTGATGGCGTTGCCGCCCCCGCCGAGGAGGATGTCCTCGCGATATTGCCGGAGGATGAGGACCGGGGCCTCGCGCGAGATCCGTTTCGGCGTTCCGTAGACGAAGCGGTCGGCCACGATGTCTCCGTAGACGACGATCAGCTTCCCCTGCATCGCCTCGGTGAGCTGCAGAAGCCGGTCGCGGGAAAACACCGCCGAAGAATAACCTTCCTTCATCCTCCTGCCTTCATTCGTTTCCTGGAGTCGGCCAGCTCGACGCGCTCGCCGGCAGAGAGGACCGCCTCCAGGTCGATGAGCAGGAACACCTCTTCCCCATGCGGGATGATGGCGATGAGGAGGTCGCCGCGAATGCCGCGCACGAGCGGCGGCGGCGCCAGAAGCGACTGGCGCGGCACGTTGATGATCCGCCGCACGGCATCGACCTTCATCCCGATCGTCCCCGCCATCGAATGCGTGATCAGCACCAGCCGCCGGCTGTCGCTGTCCGCGAGGTCGGGGTACAGACGGCTGCGGAGATCGACGATGGGGACGACTTCGTTCCGCACGACGATGACCCCTTCCACGAACGACGGCGCGGTCGGGACCGCGGTGGAGCCGCCGTAAGGAATGATCTGCCGCACCGACATGATGTCGACGACGAAGGTCTCGGAGCCGAGCCGGAACGCGATGAGGCGGAGGTCGTTCGCGCCGTCGGGCATCAGTGCACCCGGAACTTGCGCACCTCTTCATCGAGGCTGCGGATGGCCTCGTTGAGGAGCGAGATGGCCTCGCTCATGTCGCTGGCCGAGGTGCGGTTGGAGTCGGCGATGGCGCGGACCTGCTCCATGATGAACACGATCTTCTCGCTCTCGGAGGCCTGGTTCGCAGCCACCTGAAAGATCTCGTGGATCATCTCGATCATCCGTTCGGCCGCCGAGGAGATCATCGTCGATCCCGACTTCTGCTCGTTCATGGCCTGCCGGACGTACTTGGTCACCTCGCGCATCGATTCGACGGCCTTCAGGATGTGATCGGAACCGGAGGCCTGCTGTGCGGTGGCCGCGCTGATCTGGCGGACCATCTCCTGCAGGCGTTCCACGGCGCGCGTCACCGTCTCGCTGCCGGTGGCCTGCTCGCGGGTGGCGCCGGCGATCTCCTTCCCCATGTCCGACGCCTTCGACGCCGAGTCGAGGATGTTCGTCAGGGCGTGCCCCGCCTCGTGGGAGAGCTTCACCCCTTCCTCCACGCGCGAGGAGCCGTCCGTCATCGTCTTCAGCGCATTGCCGACCTCTTCCTGCACCGACTTGATCAGCGAGGCGATGTCGCGTGTCGAGGAGGCCGTCCGCTCCGAGAGCTCGCGGATCTCGGCGGCCACGACCGAGAACCCCTTGCCGTGCTCGCCGGCCTGCGCGGCCAGGATGGCCGCGTTCAGCGCCAGGAGATTCGTCTGCTCGGCGATGTCTTCGATGACGTTCAGGATTCTCCCGATGGCGAACGAGCGCTCCCCGAGCCGCGAGACGACGAGGTTCGACTCGGCGACCGACCGCCGGATCAGCTCCATCGCCTCGATCGTCTCCCGGACCGCGGTCATCCCCGACTCGGCCGCTTCGGCGACCGCCAGGGCCAGGTCGTACGACTGCGCGGCGTTCGCCTCTACCTCGGCGATCGACGCGCTCATCTCCACCATCGACGAGGAGGTCTCCGTGACGAAGTTCCGGAGGTAGACCACGTTCTGGTCGACTTCGTTGATCGAGGACACCATCTGGTGCGTGGCCGAGGCGGTTTCTTCGACCGAGCTCCACAACGTATCGGTGTGGCGGCTGACCTCCTCCATCGATGCCACCATCTCCAGCATCGACGACGACGTCTCCTCGGACGCTGCGGAGAGCGACTCGACGTTGTCGGTGATTTTCCGGACGCCGCTGTTCAGCTTGTCGATGGAGAGCGAGGTATCGTCGAGGACGGCGCGCTGCTCGTCGACGCGATCGATGACCGTGCGCGACCGGGTGTCGACCGTCTCCACGACCGATTTCAGCTTGGCCTGCGACTGCATGACGCTGCGGACGGTCCGCTCCAGATTCGCCGACATCGAATTGAAGGCCTCGGCCAGCGTCCCCACCTCGTCGCTCGACGGCACGGCCACCCGCTGGGTCAGGTCGCCCTGCGCGATCTGCTTCGCCGTCCCGGCCATGGCGAGGATGGGACGGATGAAGAACGACGCGGCGAGATAGCCGAGGGCGATCGAGAGCGCCAGTGCCGCGAGCACGGTTGCGACGGTCCACTTCTGCAGCTCGCTCACCGCCGCCGCCGCATGCTCGTCGTTGGTGAGCATCCGGAAATAGCCGCGTGGCGTCGCGTTCGGATCTTCCATGTCGGCGCGTGATTCGTAGAACGGGACGACGAAGTAGCTGCCGCCCTCCTCGAGCTCGGCCCCGTCCACCCGCCGCAGCGGAGCGGCGGAGACGGCGGGGGGGACGCTCCGCTCCGTCGCGGCGAGCACCGTGCCGTCCGCGGCGACGAAGTCCGCGTATTCGATCGATTGATTGTTCCGGAGGTCGACCGCGATCGTGTTGAGGTCGTCGGTCAGGCCGAAGAGGACGTAGTACGCGGCCGTCGATTTGATCGTGCTGGCGATGGCCCGCCCCTGTTCGTCCATCTGCCGCTCGATGGCACGCCGGACGAGCCACTGCTGCACGAGCACGATACAGATGGCGATAATGGCCGTCTGCCCGATGAACGCGACGATGAATTTCGTCCGCATCCCCGCGCCGACCGCCCCCTGCCCCGATTCGCCCACAGCCGCCATGTTGGACCGTGGTGAGTGTACCGCGAGCCTGTATCATTCTCCCCATGCCCCTGATCCGCTGCCCGAAGTGCAGCCAGGCCTACGATGTGCCCGGGGTAGTGGCGGTACGCCTTCCCAACTCGATCGCAACGTGCCACTGCGGCGAATGGATCGCCGGCAACAAGGCCGCCCTGCTGGCGCGGATGCTCGACCCGGCCCAGATCAACCAGGTCGATCTGCAGGGATACCGCGTCGACGAACAGGGGAGCTCGCCGTTCGAGGAGATCTCCGACGAGGCCGAGGTGCTCAGCGAGTCGGACATCATCAGCCGGTCGGTGCGGATCGTGGCGCGCGGCCTCGACGAATCGCTCAACGAAGTATTCACCATCGGCGAGCATCCGCTCTGGATCGGACGCAAGGGGTCTCATGTCGAGCTCGAAGGAGCGGAGCTCGACCTGCGGCACTGCTCGATCTCGCTCCTGAAAGGGCAGCTGGTGGTGCGCGACGCGGAGTCGCACATGGGAACGTTTCTCGACGGGCGGCGGATCAGCGAAGCGGCGCTCAGCGAGGGCGTTCACCTGCTGCGCGTCGGCTCGGCGCTGGTGAGCATCGAGCCGACCGCGGAGTCGGGCATCGCCGTGGAGCCGATGGCGCTCGATGACAGCGCCGTGTTCGACGATTCGGTGCTGCGGGTGCTCGAGCGCCGCGACGACGGCGATCAGGCCGGCCGGCGCTCGATCCTCGTCTGCGTCGATGGTCCGCTGCTGGGACAGGAGTTCGAGATTCCTGCCTCCGGTCTGATCGTCGGCCGCGAAGGTCACGTGCGCGTCCCGGATGAATTCCTGTCGCGGAAACACTTCGAGGTGACGTCCGACGCCGACGGCACGGTGCGGGTGCGCGACCTCGGAAGCCGCAACGGCACTTTTCTCAACACACTTCCTGCTCGAAATACCAAAGTGCAGCGCGGCGACGAGATCCGCGCCGGAGTGAACCGCTTCAGAATCGAACGGCGGGCGTGACGCGGCGGGTGTTCACCATAACTGAAGGCTGGCGGCGGGCCCCCGCGGTCACGTATACTCGCAGCCTTCCAGGAGACAAGAATGTCGCGTGACATCGACGCCGCCGGTGCGCGGATCCTCGCCCCTTTATCCTCCCTCCTCGGGAAGCCGATCCGCGTCGTCGACGGCCAGGAGAACGAGCGCAGCGATGCGTTCACCGTCCATCTGCCGCTCGCGCACCTCTCGATCGTCTCGGCGGGCGGCGCGCCCTTCAGCGACACGGAGCGGCAGGTCATCAACGAGATCTTCGACCTGATCCGCCACGCCGAGGAGAACAGCGTCCGCGTGAGCGAGCTGCAGGAACGCGTCGACCGCCTCGATCGCGACAACCTCGATCTCATCGTCAAGCATCGGATCCTTTCCGCCAGCTCGGCCCGCGACGCGCTCACCGGGCTGTACAACCGCTGGTTCGTCATGGACAAGATCGAGGCCGAGATCAACCGCTCCCTGCGCCACGGCGCTCCGCTGTCGCTGATGATGCTGGACATCGATCACTTCAAGAGCGTGAACGACACCTACGGACACACTGCCGGCGATCATGTGCTGCAGTCGGTCGGCAAGCTGCTACGGGAGAGCTGCCGCGTCTACGACGTCCCCGGACGCTACGGCGGCGAGGAGTTCTGCATCCTCCTCCCCGAAACGCGCCTCGACAGCACCACGGTCGTCGCCAACCGCATCCGGGAGCGGCTCGAGGTCACCGACGTCCCGGTGGCGGGCACATCCGTGGCGGTGACGGCATCGATCGGCGTGGCCACGCTGGAGGGAGGACTCGACAGCGTCCTGACCGGGACCGCCCTCATCGATCGCGCCGACCGCGCGCTCTACAGCGCGAAGCAGCGGGGGCGGAATCGCGTGGAGCTGTGGGACAGCGAGACGCACGGACAACTGCCGCACCCAAACACCGAACATTGATCGTGAGCCGCCTCACGGCGGCGATGACAGACGCGATATACTGTTATTTCCATTTCCAAAAGTGGTCCAACCATCATTGAGGGAGAACCAATGCGCACGTCCGTCCTTTCCGTCACGTTTCTTCTGCTTCTGATCGTTTCTTCCGCCTTCGCCGCTGATCCGGCCGTCGGCGTGTCCGAGTTCCGGAACGAGACCTCGGCCGGCTGGTGGTACGGGGGCGTCGGCCGCGAGCTGGCCGGCATGCTCAGCAACGAGCTCGCCGCCACCGGCAAGTTCCGCATCGTCGAGCGCGACAAAATCGACAAGATCCTCGCCGAGCAGGACCTGTCCGACGCCGGCCGCGTCAACAAGGCCACCCGCGTCAAGACCGGCAAGCTCACCGGCGCCAAGTACCTGGTGTTCGCCACCGTCTCGGCGTACGAGGAGAACACCGCCGGGAGCCGCGGCGGCATCAGCATCCGCGGCATCAGCGTCGGCGGCAAGAAGCAGGACGCCTATCTGGCCGTCGATCTTCGCGTCGTCGACACCGAGACGGGGGACATCGAATATGCCCGCACCGTGGAAGCGCGCGCCGAGAACCGCGGCATCAACCTCGGCCTCTACCGCGGCGGCTTAGGCGGCAACCTGGCCAAGGAGAACAAGACCCCGGCCGGCAAGGCCATCCGCGGCGTCATCGTCGAGATCGTCGACTACCTGACCTGCGCCATGGTCGACCAGGACGACTGCATGGACGAGTTCGACCAGAAGGATTCGTCGCGCCGCGAGAAGACGAAAAAGTCGATCAAGCTGGATTAAAGAGCTCGGGCCTCGGGGCTCGGGGCTCGGATTGGGGCGCCCGGAAGGGCGCGGTACTGGGTCAGTTTGAGCGGGGTGTTGTAACATGACCGGTCAAGATGGCCGGTATCGGCGGAAGCCTTTCAAGCGCACGATCCGCAACGCGCACTGTAGGCCGCTCGTGACAGTCTGCATCGCCGCTGTCAAATACAGCCCTGAGCCGACAATCGTCGCGGTCAGCGACATGATGCTGACCGGCGCCGACAACTACAAATACGAATCTGCGGTTATCAAAGCGTTTCAGCTCGACGGTTTTGACCGGTGGCACGTTCTGTTCGCCAACCTACCATGCGCTTTTGTCGCGGTATGGCGTGAGACAGTCAAACAGTTGTCGCCGATGGAGGCGCCCCCTCGTGTCGCGGATGTACGGTCAGCCATCCAGGGCGCTTACTCGGCTGAGATCGGAACCATCATCGAACGCC
>DATLFC010000235.1:0-15028 GCA_035525015.1 Thermoanaerobaculia bacterium
CGCCGCCCCGACCGTGATGCCGATCCAGACCGCGATCGGGAACGCTTTCCGGTCGGGCAGAAACAGCCGCAGAAGACTGCGCAGGGCGTGCCCGCCGTCGAGCGGGCTGATCGGGATGCAGTTGAAGATGCCCCAGAAGTAGTTCGCGAATACCATCAGCGGGATGAACGCGGCCATCATCGGATCCCGCCGCGCGAACTCGACGTTGCGGAACAGCAGCGCCATGGCGAAGGCGAGGGCGAAGCTCGAGAGGGGGCCGGCGAGACTGATGACCATGTCGTGCGCCGGTTTGGTCTGCTGGCGCGTCGAGGAGACGGTGTGACCGCCGATGCCGCCGAGAACGATCGCGCTGGGCCCGTAGCCGAAGACGCCGAACATCGCCGCGTGCGCCAGCTCGTGCACCAGGATGCTCAGGAACAGCACAGGAATCCACAGCAGGGCGTAATGCATCCCCCGGCTCGGGTTATAGCTCGTGATCACGAAGAGCGTAGCCAGGAACAGGAAGCTGAAATCGATCGAGATCGTCGTCCCGCGGATGGTTCCCAAGTGGAACATGAGAGGGCATTGTAAGGGCTACCATGACCCATGCACTTCGAGACGATCGCCATCCACGCCGGGATGCAGGTCGACGCCGAGACAGGCGCGCTCGCCCCTCCCATTCATCTCTCCACCACGTTCGAGCGGAGCGCCGAGGGCGAGACGCCGCGCGGCTTCGACTACATCCGGGATGGAAATCCGACCCAGACGAGGCTGGAAGAGGCTCTGGCCGCGATCGATTCGGCGGAGGCTGCGCTCGCGTTCGCGTCGGGGATGGCCGCCGGGACGGCCGTCCTGCAGGCTCTCCCCGCCGGCTCGCACGTCCTGCTCCCCGACGACAGCTACTACGCCTATCGGGCGCTGGCCGCGGCGATGGCCGGTCGCTGGAACGTTTCCATCGAGACGGTGGCGATGGAGGACCCTGACGTCGTCGGTGCGGTGATGCGCGATACGACGCGCCTGATCTGGGCGGAGACACCGTCCAATCCGCTCATGAAAATCGTCGACATCCGCGCGCTGGCGGAGCTGGCGCACCAGAGGGGAGCGGCGCTGCTCGTCGACGGCACCTTTGCCACGCCGGCGCTGCAGCGGCCGATCGAGCTCGGCGCCGACATCGTCCTGCACTCGACCACGAAATACCTCGGCGGGCACAGCGATGTGCAGGGAGGTTCACTCGCCTTCGCAACGCGGAGCGGCCTGTTCGAGCCGGTCGAGCAGGTGAGACTGCTGACCGGGGGCGTCGCCGCGCCGTTCAACTCATGGCTGGTGATGCGCGGCATCCGATCGCTGGCGGCGCGGATGCGCGTCCATTGCGAAAACGCGCGCGCGATCGCGAGCTTTCTGAGCGGCCATCCCAAAGTCGAGGCGGTGTTCTATCCCGGGCTGGCAGAGCACCCGCGGCATGAAATGGCGCAGCGGCAGATGTCGGACTTCGGCGGGATGCTCTCCTTTCTGGTGCGCGGGGGGCGTGCCGAGGCGCTGCGCGTCGCGGCCCGGACAAGGGTTTTCACGCGCGCGACCTCGCTGGGAGGCGTGGAGAGCCTCATCGAGCATCGAGCCTCCAGCGAAGGTTCGGAATCGACGACCCCGCAGAGCCTGCTCCGGCTCTCCGTCGGCCTCGAGCACCGTGACGACCTCGTTGCCGACCTCCAGCACGCCCTGGGATAACCTTCGGTCATGCGAGCCACCCTGGCGCTGTTCCTTCTTCTCTCGGCCGTCGCCGCGGCCGGCAGTGAGATGGCCTGCGGGACATCGCCCGAATGGACGGAATGGCTCCGCGGCCTCGGAGAATGGTCGGCCGCGCGAGCTCGCGAAGTCGCGGCGAAAGGTGCCGCGGCTCCGACCGCTTCACGCCGCGACGACGTTTTCCTCGTCAGAGCGGACGACACGAACGCCCCTTTCCACCGTCCGTTCGACCTCCAGGGGCGCACGCTCGTGTTCGAGAGGCAGGGTGGGGACGGCTTCTCGGTGAGCAACGTGCCGCTGGAGTGGGATGCGGAGCTCGGCTCGCAAGTCGAGCTCGGGCCGTCGGTCGGCGAGACGCACGCCGTGGTCACACTCGGGTTCGACTTCCCGTTCTTCGAGGGGACGCGACGCAGGCTCTACGTGACCGGTTACAACGCCATCTACTTCGAGCCGCCTCGCCTCTCGTGGGTCCGGCAATATGGAGACCTCGACCTGGTGACGGAGCCGCAGCCGGTGATCGCGCCGCTGCTGTCGACGCTGCGCTCGCGGCTCACGCCCGTCCCCGAGATTTACGTCAGGAAGGACGCGAACTCCGCGGCGGTGACGTGGGTCGCTCCCGATCGGTACACGCTGCGCGCGACGATTGATCGCAGCGGAGACATCCGCTTCTCGTATCACACGGTCGCCAGCCGGCCGGCGGCCGGATCGATCGTGGTCACATCGGGGCTGGAGCCGTGGCGCTCGCGCCGCACCACGATCGCATCGCAATCCGACCCCGCCGGCGACGCGGCCGCCGGCGTGCCGGTCGGGGTAGGCGCGATGCTCGATCTGACCAACGTCACGGTCGTCCGCGTCGACGGGCTCGACCTGTACGAGGTGCGGATCCGGACGCGCACGGCATTCAATCCAGACAGTCTGGGCTCGAACGATACCGTTCAGTTCGACGCTCGTTTCGGCAGTCAGATGATCCGCTACACGAGGTACGCCGGCGGTCGCGAGCGCTACACGCTGCCGGTTTGGGGTGGAAACGACACGTCGAGTGCCGCGCGCGTCGAGGGAGAGGAGGTCGTCCTTTCGTTCCTGCGGGAGCACGTCGGCACTTCGTCCTCTCCGCTGACGGTGTGGACGTACCGGAACGGGTCGAGAGTGGACATGACCGACTCGTTCACGATCTCTCTGCCGGCGTCGGAGAAGAGTGTGCGTACCGATTTCAGCGCGGCGTCTCAAACGCTCGTCGACCGGCCCATCGCCGAAGCGTTCACCACGCCGGTGCTGAGCGTCTATCGAGTGTGGGAACAGATCAAGGAGGCCGATCCGTCGCTGAACGACGAGGCCATCGACGGCGTCGCCATCTATCAGAATTTCCTGACCGATCTCGTGACGTTTGCCGGCGCCTACTCCACCGGCGGGAATGCCGGCGTGAGCGGGCTCTACGAGGGCGATCAGCACGCCGTCGCCCAACCGCGCGTTCCGGCTCTCATGCACATGAACACTCTCGGCTACGGCCACAACAGCACATCGCGGGGTGCGTCACGCGTCGTGCTTCACGAGATCGGACATCGCTGGCTGATGTTCGTCTCGCTGCTCGAGAACGGCCTCCGCACGCGAAAGCTCAACCCTGTCTCCCCCCATCCCGCGCAGTACGTCGATACGCGGGCTGCTTTCAAGGTGTTCACCGACAGCGATACCTCGGTGATGGGCGGAGGATGGTTCACCGACAACGGCGACGGCACGTTCTCCACCGCCGGATACGGTCCGTACGGTTACAGCTGGCTCGACCTCTACCTGATGGGGCTGGCGGACGAATCGGAAGTGCCGTCGATGTATTACATCGACGATTCGGATCCGCAGCTCGGCGGCGAATATTACGCGCCGGCGAACCAGACTTTCCGCGGCAGACGGAACGACTTCACGGTGGGGCAGATCATCGGCGCGACCGGAGCTCGGAAGCCGGCCTTCCCCGCCACGCAACGGAACTTCCGCGTGGTATTCGTGCTCGTCGTCGATCCGGACCGCGAGCCCGCCGCCGGCGACCTGGAGCGGATCGAGGAGTACCGGCAACTGCTCCAGCGCGATTTCCCGGTCGCCACCGGCGGCCGCGGAGACGTCGTCACCGCGCTCACCCCGCCGCCCCCCGCGCCGCGGCGCCGGGCGGGCCCGAAGTGAAATAAACTCACCTCTGCCATGGCCAGGAACTTCGAGATCGTCTGTCCCTGCTGTGAGGCGACCATCATCGTCGACCGCATCAGCGGCGAGGTGCTGCTTCACAAGGTGAAGGAAGTGCGCGCCTCGGGATCGCTCGAATCGATGGTCTCCAACCTGGAGACGCAGCGTACCGAGGCGGAACGCCGGTTCGAGCGACAGCTCGAGAGCCAGAAGGATCGCGCCCGCCTGCTCGAGGAGAGGTTCCGCGAGGCGCTCGAGCGCGCGGAGAAATCCGACAAGAAGCCCATCAATCCGATGGACCTGGATTGAGCCGCGTGACGTTCGATCCAGACGCAGCGGCGACGGGCGACGGAATCTACGGCCTTCCGTTCACGCCCGGCGAGGCGCGCGTGGTCGTCGTGCCGGTCCCGTTCGAAGCGACGACCTCGTACGGCGGAGGGACGGCCGGCGGACCGGCGGCGGTCCTCGAGGCGTCGCGCCAGGTCGACCTCTACGACCACGAGACCGGACGTCCGTACGAGGCCGGGATCGCCATGATCGAGATCCCGAAGAAGATCGAGCGGTGGAATCGGGAGGCCAAAGCGCTGGCGCGGAAATCGAAACCGGATTTCGCGCGCGTCAACGCCATCGGCGACGCCGTCAACGAGTGGGTGTACGAGCAGACGAGGGCTTTCCTGCAGCAGGGGAAGATGCCGGTCGTGCTCGGCGGCGATCACTCCGTGCCGTTCGGCGCCATCCGCGCGTACAGCGAAGCCTATCCGGGGCTCGGCATCCTGCACCTCGATGCGCACGCCGATCTGCGCGAGGCGTACGAGGGCTTCACCTGGTCGCACGCGTCGATCTTTCACAACGTGATGACGAAGCTCCCGAATGTCGGCAGGCTCGTGCAAGTCGGCGTCCGCGACTTCGGGCAGTCGGAGAACCGGATGATCGAGACGTCCGGCGGCCGGATCGTCACCTTCTTCGACGCCGATCTCGCCGCGAGGAAGGAGCGGGGGGAGTCGTTTGCGTCGATCGCCGATGCGATCGCCGCCTCGCTGCCCGACCAGGTTTACCTCTCGTGGGACATCGACGGACTCGATCCGGCGCTCTGCCCCGGAACGGGAACGCCCGTGCCGGGCGGGCTCTCGTGGAACGAGGCCATCGGCCTGCTGCGCGCCGTGGTGCGCGCGAAGAAGAAGATCGTCGGCCTCGACCTCTGCGAAGTCTCCCCCGGCGAGACCGAGTGGGACGCGAACGTCGGCGCGCGCCTCCTCTACAAAATGATCGGCTTCTCCCTGGGGGTCAGGCCTTCCCTTTTACCTTTAGCTACAGCCTGTAGCGAAAGGTAAAAGGGAAGGCCTGACCCCAATTACCGGGCGGGGGGGTGGGCGCCGGTGGCTTCGACGATGCCGGCGATGGCGAGGCGGCGCTCGATGCGGCCGTCGATGTAGGAGCGCCAGATCGTCTCCAGAGGCAACTTCAGGCCGGAGAAGGCACGGTCGAACATGTTCTGCCTGTACATGTAGGGCGTGTAGTCGGTAACGCCGCGCTCGCGGAGGGTGCGCCGCGTCAGTTCGCCCGAGGTGTAAAAGAGGATGGCGTGCCACAGCTCGCGGGGAGCCAGCACCCCGACGCTGCGCGCGGCGGCCTGAATGTCGGGACCGATGGCGCCGGTGGCGACGCCGACCATGGCATGCGACGCCTCGTGCATGAGCATCTCCAGCGCGGCGAATCCCTGATAGGCGGCGTCGCGGCTGGAGATCGTCGTGTGGACGTTGCCGTTGCTGATCGTGGTGTACGCGCCGAGCGGTCCCGCGGAAGGCGACACGTCGACACGGATCCGGGCCGGGAAGGGCACCGCGTAGACACGGGCATGCTCGCGCGCCAGCTCTTCACCGGCATTGCGCAGCATGCTCTCGGCGACGCTGATCCAGAAACGGTTGGCGCGATCGTCCCCGGTCCACCTGTGCCGGCGATACGCGGGTGCGGCCGTCAGCAGCGCCTTCGTCACCTCTTCGGCGAACCCCTCCGGCGGAAGCTCCCCCGCGTACGAAAGGGCGTCGTTGATCCGGACCAGCTCGTCGTCGAAGACCGGCGACCGGCCGTAGAACCGGATGCGGTAGACGTGCACGGCGTTGTTCCAGGCCGAGGTCTCGCTCTCGTTGAGATTCGCCTCGAGCGGTTTCCCGTTCTGCGCCGCATCGAGCATCGTCTGGTGGAGGCTCACCCAGAAATTGCTCTGCAAATCCCAGCTCTGCGCAGCCGCGGGAAGGGCGCAGAGGAGGACAACGGCGCTGGCGGCGGCGAATCTCATGACGCCTCCAGCTCGCGGAGGACGGCAACCTTGGCGTCGATCATCACATGATGCTCGAGGCCGAGGAGGCCGGCAAGCTTCCGGATCATGTAATTCTCGTATCCGGAGAGTTTTCCATCCGCGTACGCCGTGCGCCACATCGTCTTGACGATCTCGATCCTCTCGCCGAGCGAGACGTTCCTGCGGATGTAATTCGTCATCGCAAAATGGTCGATCGTGTGATCGCGGATCTCCTGGGCGGCTTCGATGAGCTCGTTCACGTCCTCCTGTCCGAGTGAAAACGTCCGCTGCAGGTACTCGACGACATTCCCTCCCTCGGCCGGGTTGAAGGATCCGTCGGCGAAAGCGATGTCGAGGAGCACGGTCGCCGTCGCCAGCCGCAGCCGTTCCTCGTGGGACGGCTGCGCTTCCGCTCCGGCCGAAAGTCCTTCCTTGATGCGCTGGACGAGACGTGCGAAGCTCACGGGCGCGAGTTTAGCTTAGGAATCTCACCAACCATGCCACGCATCGAGATCGACACGCTCCCCGACACCGCGCGCGTCTGGATTTTCGGAATCTCTCCATCCCTCGAGGCAGGGCGGCAGCAGAGACTGCTCGCCTCGATCGACGGGTTCCTGGAGAACTGGGCGGCGCATGGCCAGCCGATCCGTGCCGCCCGCCACCTCCAGGAGGGCTCGTTCCTCATCATCGGTGTCGACGAGGCGGCGGAGACGTCCGGCTGCTCGATCGACAAAATGTTCGGCACGCTGCGACAGGCCGAGGACGCTCTCGGCGTCTCCATCCTCGACAGCGGGCGGGTCTTCGTCCGTCACGGAGACGGGCGCCCCGAGGCGCTGACGCGCGCCGATTTCCGGCAGAACGCGGACGCTCATACGATCGTGTTCGACACCAACGCCGATCAGCTCGGCCGGATCCGGTCCGGAGAGTGGGAGAAACCTGCAGCGGAATCGTGGCACCGGGGTCTGCTTGCAGCGGGCGTCTGAGCCGGCCTAAGCGTCGGTCCCACAATCAGATACGATGTCGCATGTTGAGCATGAGGCTTGCAAACTCACGCCCTCGTGCCTATCGGAGCTACGAAGAGGCTTCTCGTCGTCGACGACGAGAAGCCGATCCGCCAGCTGCTGGCGCGCATCGCACAGCGCGCCGGTTTCGAGGTCGACACCGCGCACGATGGCGTGGAGGCGCTCGAAAACTGGGCCAGCGCGACTACGCGATCGTCATCGTCGATCTGATGATGCCGCGCCTGAGCGGCTACGAGCTCGTCGAGAAGATCAGCCAGATGGTGCCCCGCCCCGTCGTTCTGATCGCGACGGCCATGGCCAACGGCGACGTGGCCAGCCTCGATGATTCGATGGTGCGCAGCGTGATCAAGAAGCCGTTCGACATCAACGCGGTGGCGCGGGCGCTGATCGACACGGCGGCGCAGATCGCGGAGAAGCAGGCCCTCGACGCGCAGACGGTTCCCGTGGCGCCGCCCGAGGCGGCCACGATCCCTATCCTGCCGGATGACGACGAGCCCGCCGCCGTACCTCCGAAGAGGCACGAAGACGAAGAGGAAGGACTGCCGCCGGCCGAGCCCCCTCCGCCGAAGCGGCGTTGACAGAGGTCCCTGATCCTGAGCGAAGCGAAGGATCGGATAAAGTCCAGGATCAATCGTCTTCGCGTCCCGGCGCGACGGGCCCCACGGCGGCACCGGTGATGGCAGCGACGATGCGCGGCACGTGGACGTGACACGTCTCGACGATCACGCTCACCTTGCTCAGCGGCGTGCCGGCGACGGCCGTTCCGGCCACGAAGACGCCCGGCACATTCGTTTCCATCGTCTCCGGGTCGCAGGCCGGGTTCCGTGCCTCGCCTTCCAGTGCCACGCCGAGCTGCTCGAACAGCGTCGTCTCCTGGCGGTATCCGGTGAGGACGAGCACGGCATCAGCGGCCAGCTCGATCATGGACCCGTCCGTCGTTTTTTCGAGCAGAACCGATGTGCCGCGGATCTCGCGGGGGAGCGTGTCCGGCAGAAAACGGATGCGCGAGTCGGCGATCATGCCGCGGATCTCCGGCAGCAGCCACCACTTCACCTTCTGCGCGTCGAAATCGCTGCGCCGGTAGCTAAGCGTGACCGCCGCGCCGGCGCGCTGGCAACGCACCGCCGCCTCGACGGCCGAGTTCCGTCCGCCGACGATCAGCAGACGCCGCCCGAAGTAGTCGTGCGGGTCGCGGAAGTAGTGCGACACGTGCGGTGCGTCCTCGCCGGCGATGCCGAGCGCCCGCGGCGCGTGCATGGCGCCGATGGCGAGGACGACGAAGCGCGCCTGGTAGCGCTGCTCTCCGGCGGCCGAGCGCGTGGTCAGGTCGAACCCGCCGGCCGCGCGCCGCTCGATCGACTCGACGCGCTCGTACGACTGGATGCGCAGCTCGAACTGCTGCGCCACCGCGCGCAGATAGGCGAGGTACTCCTCGCGCTTCGGCTTCTGCTGGTCGGGCACCTGGATCGGCACGCCGGCGATGGCGAGGCGGTCGGCGCGCGAGTGGAACATCATGTCGATCGGATACCAGGCGATGGTCGATCCGATCTGCGCGGCATCGAACTGGACGTAGTCGACCGCGGCGCGCTCGAGAGCGACGGCCAGCTCGAGCCCGATCGGTCCGGCGCCGACGATCGCCACCTCGTGCGACTTCATCGGCCGAGTCTATCGCGCGCGGTCAAAATGAAAAGGCGCGGTGTTGCCACCCGCGCCGTCATCATAAGACGAGGAATTCGGTTACGGCTGCCGGATCGGATACTGCGCCTTCGAAACCCAGCCGTCGCCGCTCTGGTTGTCGACGCTCGCCCCGTATGCGCTCCAGGCGCCCGCCAGCTCCGGCGTCACCCGGATGCCGATCGTCCGGAACGTTCCTTCGGGGATCCTCACCTGCTCGAGCGCGCGCGCCGGCACTTTGATGGTGAAGGGCGCCGGGTCCGTGCCGGAGCTCACCCTCACGTCGACCGTGAAGTTCCGCTCGTAGTTCGCGAGATTCACGATGCCGACGTTCACGCGGTACTGCTCGTCCTGCCGCATCCCGAAGATCCACGCCGCCATGTCGCCGTTCGTCAGATCGTTTTCGGCGATCGGCGAAATCGAAAGCGAGCTCGTTCCCGGACCATTCGGCTGCGGGGTCCAGATTCGCGAGAAGCCGTTGAGCTGCGCCGCCGGATCGGTGACGGTCGTGCCCGCATAGACGCCCCGCACGCGCAGCGCGCCGAGCCGCTCGGTCCGGCCAATCACCGTGGCCACGAAATCGTCCCACGAGTAAAACTTGCCCGCTTCCAGCGTCAGATGCTGGGACGCCGCCGCGCCTCCCTGCTCGAGGAACTCGATCAGAACCTCCTGATCCTGCGCACGGAAGTTGACCAGCGTGATCTCGGAGCGGAAGCGCGTCCCGTTCGCTCCTTCGACGCTGCCGGTGACGGGAAACAGAAAGGCGTCCCGTACCCCTTCGGTGGAGAAGACTTCCGGCTGGATGTCGACGCGACCCTGGGCAAAGCCCGCCATCGCCGTCAGGGCGGCGAGCAGCATGATGACTGCGGTTCTCTTGAGCATCAATCCTCCAAGTAACATTAGATTATGCGATCATAGCAATAACTGGCGCCTGGTAGCCGAAAAAATATGCCATTCCGGCAAACTCAGCCGCCAAGCGCCGTCTCGACCAGTCTTCGCTGCTGTTCCTCGTGACGGTGATGCGACCCGGTCGCCGGGGCGGCAGCTTTCGGCCGTCCGACATAACGCAGCGTCTGCCTGGGCCCCAGCATCGCGGCGAGCCGCTCGTGGACGAACGGCCAGCCGCCCATGTTGCGCGGCTCTTCCTGGACCCACAGCACTTCGCTCGCGCCGGCGAACTGCTCCAGCGCCTGGGCGAGGAACGGCTGCGGGAAAGGGTAGAACTGTTCGAGGCGGATGATCGGGACGGTGGCGCTCGCCTTGTCGCGCGCCGCTTTCAGGTCGTAGTACACCTTTCCACTCGTCACGATGACGCGCTTCACGTCACCGCTGATCTCACGGTCCGGCAGGACAGGCTCGAAACGGCCGCTGGTCAGTTCGTCGACCGTCGATACGGCCATGGGATGCCGCAGCAACGACTTCGGCGTCATGACCACGAGCGGTTTCCGCGGGTTGTTCTTCATCTGACGGCGCAGCGCGTGGAAGTGCTGGGCGGGCGTCGTCGGATAGACGACCTGAATGTTTCCCTCCGCGCAGAGGACGAGGAACCGCTCCAGCCGGGCGCTGGAGTGCTCGGGTCCCTGACCTTCGTAACCGTGCGGGAGGAGCAGGACCAGACCGCTGTGCTGTCCCCACTTCTCCTCGGCGCTGGTGATGAACTGGTCGATGATGATCTGCGCGCCGTTCATGAAGTCGCCGAACTGCGCTTCCCACAGAACGAGCGCGGCGGGGTCGGCGACCGAATAGCCGTACTCGAACCCGAGGACGCCGTACTCCGAGAGAAGCGAGTCGTAGACGGCGAAGCTGGTTTCGGCATGCGCCTCGGTCGTGTCGTGACTGAGGGCGTTGTCGATCACGACCGGATCGGCGACCTTCGCAGAGACCTCACGCGCAAGCTCGTTGAGCGGAACGTAGGGCTCGCCGGTCGCATGGTCGAAGAGGATGGCGTGCCGCTGCGAGAAAGTCCCGCGGCCGCTGTCCTGTCCCGAGAGGCGGACGCGATAGCCGTCGAGGATCGTCGAACCGAACGCGGCGAGCTCCGCGAATGCCCAGTCCATCCGCTCCTTCCCCTCGGCCATGGCCTGACGCCTGGTCAGCACCGGTTTGAGCTTGGGATGCGGTGTGAATCCTTCGGGGGTCTGCACCAGCGCGCGGCCGACGCGCTCGAGCGTCTCCCGCGTGATGGACGTATCGGGCGAAGGCTCCTTCTGGAATCCGGTGAGATCCTCGTCGGTCCAGAGCGGATCGCGCTTCGACGGCGGCGGCGGCTCCTCACCCCTGGTCCGGTCGAACGCCTCGTGCAGTTTCTGTTGGAAGGCGTCGAGCCACTGCTCCGCTTCCTGCGGACCGATGTCGCCCCTGCGCAGGAGTGTCTCGGTGTAGATCTTGCGGACGGAGCGATGCTCCTTGATCAGCTTATACATCTTCGGCTGGGTCAGCGACGGCTCGTCGCCTTCGTTGTGGCCGTGCCGGCGGTAGCAGAGCATGTCGATGACGACGTCCTTCTGGAACTGCTGGCGGAAGTCGTAGGCGAGTTTCATGGCCCGCACGCACGCCTCAGGGTCATCGCCGTTGACGTGGAAGATGGGAGCCATGACCGCCTTCGCCACGTCGGTGGCATAGGTCGAGGAGCGGGCCGCCTCGGGACCGGTGGTGAAGCCGATCTGGTTGTTGATGACGACGTGAATCGTGCCACCGGTGCGGTAGCCCTTGAGCTGGGACAGATTGAGCGTCTCGGCGACCACCCCCTGTCCGGCGAACGCGGCGTCGCCGTGCAGAAGGATCGGGATCACGAAGGACCGCTTGCGGTCGCCGGCCAGCCGTTGTTTGGCGCGCACCATTCCTTCCACGATCGGATCGACGGCCTCGAGATGGCTCGGGTTCGAGGCGAGGGTGAGACGCATCTTGTCGCCGGTGGGCGAGGTGTGCTTCCCCTCGGCGCCGAGGTGATACTTCACGTCGCCGGATCCCTGCGTGGTGTCGGGATCGACGTCGCCCTCGAACTCGCGGAAGATCTGCTCGTACGACTTTTCGAGCACGTTCGTGAGCACGTTCAGCCGCCCGCGATGCGCCATGCCGATCACCGCTTCCACGACGCCGTCCTCGGCGGCCTCATTGAGCAGGTGATCGAGCATCGGAATGAGCGACTCGGCGCCCTCGAGGGAAAAGCGTTTGTGCCCGACGAACTTCGTGTGCAGAAAGCGCTCGAAGGCTTCGGCGTCGTTGAGCTTCATCAGAATGCGGCGCTTGATGTCGAGATCGAGCGGCTGCTGGTTCCGCTGCGGCTCCATCCGGTCCTGGAGCCACTTCTTCTGGTCGGGCTCCTTCATGTGCATGTACTCGGGCCCGATCTTTCCGCAGTACGTCTCCCGGAGCGTGTCGAGGATGTCGCGCAGCCTGGCCGTCAGCCGGCCGCAGAGACCTCCGCAGACGAATTCGCGGTCGAGATCCCAGATGGTGAGGCCGTAGTACCGGGGGTTCAGCTCGGCGTGCTGGTGGACCTTGTATTCGAGCGGGTCGAGATCGGCGAGCAGATGACCCCGCACACGATAGGCGTTGATCATCTGCAGGACGGCCGCCTCGCGCGAGACCAGCTCGTCGGATGTCGAGCTGCCGAAGTTGAGCCGGTTGCGGTCGCGCGCCCAGCGGACCGGCTCGTAAGGAATGCGCAGGTCGCGGTAGATCCCGTCGTAGAAGTCGTCTTCGCCGATCAGCAGCTCGTGGATGCGCGCGAGGAAGGCGCCCGACTCGGCGCCCTGAATGATTCGATGGTCGTACGTCGACGTCATCGTCATCACTTTGGATATGCCGAGGTCGGCGAGGACGGAGGGGTCGGAGGCCGAGTACTCGGCCGAGTAGTCGATCTGACCCGTGGCGATGATCGTTCCCTGCGTCGGCATGAGGCGGGGAACGGAGGCGACGGTGCCGATCGTGCCGGGGTTGGTGAGCGAGATCGTCGTGCCTTCGAAGTCCGAGATCTCGAGCGTGTTGTTCCGCGCCTTCCGGACGATGTCGTTGTAGGCTTTCAGGAACTGCGCGAAGTCGAGCGTCTGTGACCGTTTGATGTTCGGGACGAGCAGGGAGCGCGAGCCGTCCTTCCGCTCGACGTCGATCGCCAGGCCGAGGTTCACATCCTCTCGATCGATGCGCACCGGCTGTTCGCCTTCCATGGCGAAGCCGGAGTTCATGCGCGGGTAATCGCGGATCGCGGTGACGATTGCCCACGCGATGATGTGCGTGTACGAGGCCTTGCTCTGCCCGGTGAGGCCGAGGTGGTTGTTGACGACCCGCCGGTTCTCTTCGAGCGCCTTGACGGGAATATTGCGGACGGAAGTGGCCGTCGGGACCGACAGCGACGCTTCCATGTTCTGGGCGATTTTTGCAGCCGCGCCGCGCAGCGGCACGGTCTTGCCGGAAGGGGGGGGAACGGGAGTCGGGCGCGCCGGCTGCGGCTGCGGCTGCGGCTGCGGTTGGGGCGCTTTCTCCGGCTGGGGAGCGCTTTGGGGCGCTGGTGTCCTCACCGGCGCATCCGCGGCCACCGCCGCGCGCGCTTCCTCCAGATCCTCGTCGAACTGCTCGTCGGAGACCGGCTCGTAATCCTCGAAGAATTCGCGCCAGCTGGCGCTGAGCGCCTCGGGGTTCCTCCGATAGGTCTCGTACATCTCTTCAATGAACGCGATGTTCGCGCCGTAGGCTTGGGTCACGGAAGACATGGCTAGTGTTCTCTAACTCCGTCAGACAATGCGCTGTTCCGCTTTGTCGACCATCGTGTGGGAGAGGGAAGTCAGTCCGAGCCAGCCCAGGCCGGCCGCGAAGCCACCCAGCACGTCGGACGGGAAGTGTACGCCGAAATAGACGCGCGAGAACCCCACCCCCAGGACGACCATCGCCGCGGTGGTGTGGGCGAGGGCCTGGGTGGCGACCGAGTGCCGCTCCACGAGGTGATGTGCCACGATCGGGTAGGTCGCGGCCGAGAGCAGGGAGTGACCGCTCGGGAAGCTGTGCGAGCGCGGCAGCTTGATGCGGCGGGCCAGCTCCTGCGGCCGCTGCCGCAGGAAGACGTGCTTCAGAATCGTGTTGATGGCCATGGCCCCGCCGGTGCTGATCACCACGGTCCAGGCGTCGTGCTTCCGTCCCGCTCGCACCAGGGCGATGGCCGTGATCCCGGCGCAGGCGGTGATGGCGGTGTGCGATCCGAGCTGCGTGAACGCATGCATGACGCGATGCGTGGCCGGGTTGTCGATGGTGTGCACGGCCTTCATGATCGCGGTGTCGTAGGGGTCGACCGTTCCAGCCGCCACGTGATCCGCCTGTTCCTTGAAGAACCAGAAGGCCAGCGAAGCGAGAGCGACGCCGCCGCTCGTTCCGATGGCGAGGGGGAGGAACCTGTGCCGCCGTTTTGCCTTGCGGGCTGGGCTTTTCACGGGCGCGAAGTCTAGCAGGCCGTCAGGGTCGCGAAGCGGTGTGCCGGTTCCGCGCCACAGCTCCGGCGGTAGAACTCGACCGCGCCGGTCCACTGGATGACCGCGCGCTCGTAGCCAAAGCCGCTCAGCCCGGCGAGCGCGGCGCGGAGAAGCTCCCTGCCGTGCCCGCGACCCCGCATCCCCTTCGCGACGCCGGTCGGACCGAACGTGCCGAGCCCGCGGTTGTTCGCCTCTACGGCCGCGAATCCGACGTTTTCGATCCAGAAGACGCTTCGAGCGCGCGAGACCTCGAAAGACCAGATCTTTCCGAACTCCCGCCGCACGAATGCCAGCAGCTCGTCGCTGAGGTCGGTCCTGAAGGGAGTGCGGACGGCGTCGCCCGCTTGCAGCTCCGCGTGCAGGTTCCACGTCTTCGCCGTTTCGCGAAAGCCGCGGTCCGTGAAGAAGCCGGCCATCGCTTCCGGCACTCCGGGGGTGAAGTAGTTTCCCGGTTCCGCCGCGATCACGCGCGGCGCCGCGTCGCGCAGCAGCGCGCTGCCGATGCCGCGGCGGCGCCGTGCGCGATCGACCGCCAGCAGACGGAGGTACTCCCCGCAGCTCACCGCGACGCCGGCATCGTCGAACAGCCGCACCCGCGTCTCCCCGGCGAAGCCGGGGCCGAAGCATTTCTCCTCAGTCACCGCTTCGATGTCGTACGGCGCGTCGTTCGCGCGGCGAAGAATGTC
>DATLFC010000247.1:0-2689 GCA_035525015.1 Thermoanaerobaculia bacterium
GAGATCGAAGGTCTCGCTGCCGTCGAACTGCAGCGTCACGGCGCTGGTCCCCTCGTCGAACTGCAGCGGCAGCACGCCCATGCCGACGAGGTTCGAGCGGTGAATGCGCTCGAAGCTGGCGGCGATGACGGCGCGGACGCCGAGGAGCTTCGTTCCCTTGGCGGCCCAGTCGCGGGAGCTTCCGGTTCCGTACTCGTGACCGGCGAAGATGAGGAGCGGCGTTCGCTCCTTCTGGTAGCGGACGGCGGCGTCGTAGATGTCCATCTTCTCGCCGCCGGGTTGGTGGACCGTCACCCCTCCTTCGACGCCGGGGACCATGAGGTTCTTGATGCGGACATTGGCGAACGTCCCGCGGGTCATGACGCGATCGTTGCCGCGTCGCGAGCCGTAGCTGTTGAAGTCTTCGATCTTCACGCCGTTCTCGATCAGGTAGCGGCCGGCCGGCGACGCCGGTTTGATGGCGCCGGCCGGGCTGATGTGATCGGTGGTGACGGAATCGCCGAACATGGCCAGCAGCCGCGCTCCGCGGATGGACGCGGCGCCTCTGGGCGGGGTGATCTCGAAGTTCTCGAAGAAGGGCGGTTCCTGGATGTAGGTCGACTTCGCGTCCCACTCGTAGAGAACGCCGGTCGAGGCGGGGATCTCGTTCCACTTCGGATTCTGCTCGGTGAAATCGGAGTACATCCGCCTGAAATCAGCCGGATCGACGGACCGGGCGACGGCGTCGCGCACTTCGCCGATGGTCGGCCAGAGCTCCCGAAGGTAAACAGGTTGACCATCTGACCCGCGTCCGATCGGCTCGGTAGCCATGTCGATGTCGATGCGGCCGGCCAGCGCGAAGGCGACCACGAGCGGCGGCGACATCAGGTAATTCGCCCGGATCGACTGATGCACGCGCGCTTCGAAATTCCGGTTCCCGCTCAGCACGGAGACGCCGATCAGATCGTGCTTCACGATCGCCTCTTCGATCATCGGGTGCAGCGGCCCGGAGTTGCCGATGCACGTCGTGCAGCCGTACCCGACCGTGTGGAACCCGAGCTTCTCCAGATACGGCGTGAGGCCGGCCTTCTTGTAGTAGTGCGTCACCACCCGGGAGCCGGGAGCCAGCGACGTCTTTACCGCCGGCGGAACGCGGAGCCCCCGCTCCACGGCCTTTTTGGCCAGGAGGCCGGCCGCGAGCATCACGGAGGGATTCGACGTATTCGTGCAGGAGGTGATGGCGGCGATCAGCACATCGCCGTGGTGGATCTCCGCGACCGAGGCGGGAATCGTGGCCGCGAACTGATCGCCCGAGACGCGGTCGGGCGTAGGCCGGTTGTTCATCATCTCCGACTCGGTGAGCTCGCTCGTGTTCCGCGTGTCGGCCGAGCCGGGCTCGGTCTCCATCCGCTGGTCGCCGCCGCCGTACACCTCGTCGTAGGCCGTCGACCCGAGCCGGGCCGTCGCTTTCTTCGCCAGCTCCGCGACCGACTTGCCGTAGCCTTCGGGCGGCTCCGACTGCAGAAGGCTCATGAACTCGCTCTTCAGCTTCGTCAGGGCGATGCGGTCCTGCGGCCGCTTCGGACCCGACACGCTCCCCTCGACAGAATCGAGATCGAGCTCCAGCACCTTCGTGTACTCGACCTCTCCCTTGCGCGGGATTCCGAACAATCCCTGGGCGCGGTAGTAGTTGCGGAAGGTGTCGACGTGCTCCTCGCTCCTCCCGGTGAGGCGGAGGTAGCGGCAGGTCTCCTCATCGATCGGGAAGTAGCCCATCGTCGCGCCGTACTCGGGCGACATGTTGGCGATCGTGGCGCGGTCGGCTACCGGCAGCGACGCCGCGCCGTCGCCGAAATACTCGACGAATTTGCCGACCACCTTCGCCTTCCGCAGCATCTCCGTGATCGTCAGCACGAGATCCGTCGCGGTCACGCCTTCGCGCAGCTTCCCGGTGAGGTGCACGCCGATGACGTCCGGGGTCAGGAAGTAGACCGGCTGTCCCAGCATCCCCGCCTCGGCCTCGATGCCGCCCACGCCCCAGGCCACGATGCCGAGGCCGTTGATCATCGTGGTGTGGGAGTCGGTGCCGACGAGCGTGTCGGGGTACCAGACGCCGTCGCGCTCCATCACGCCGCGCGCGAGGTATTCGAGATTCACCTGATGGACGATGCCGATTCCCGGCGGCACGACCTTGAAGCCGTTGAAGGCCTGCATCCCCCACTTCAGGAATTCGTAGCGCTGCTTGTTCCTCCGGAACTCGACCTCCATGTTGAGGTCGAGCGCGTCGGGACGGGCGTAGAAGTCGACCTGCACGGAATGATCGATGACGAGGTCGACCGGGCAGAGCGGCTCGATGATCCCCGGATCGCTCTCGAGCCGCGCCGCGGCGGAGCGCATCGCCGCCAGATCGACGAGCAGCGGCACGCCGGTGAAGTCCTGCAGGAGGACGCGCGCCACCATGAAGGGAACCTCTTCGACCCGTTCCGCCCTGGCGCCCCAGTTGGCCAGCGTCCGGACATCGTCTTCGGTGATCTTCTTCCCGTCGACGTTGCGGAGGACCGACTCCAGGACGATGCGGATGCTGACCGGCAGCCTGGAAACGGGGCCGGCGCCCCCCTTCTCCAGCTTCGGGAGCGAGTAGAACTGCGCCGTGCGCCCCGCGCCGGTTTCGAACGAATCGAGAGTATCGAAAGTGTTGTGCGGCATGACC
>DATLFC010000273.1:0-4996 GCA_035525015.1 Thermoanaerobaculia bacterium
ACCCGGCCAGGCAGGTTCCCCGTCATCGCGCCGTCACGGAGGACGAACTGACCGTTGACGATGACGTCGCGGACACCGATCGAGAAGTGGTGCGGATCCTCGTACGTCGACACGTCGCGGACGGTCTCGGGATCGAAGACCACCAGGTCGGCTTTTCTGCCGGCGGCAATGACGCCGCGGTCGTCGAGGCCGGCGCGCGATGCGGCCAGCGACGTGAACTTCCGGACTGCGTCTTCCAGCGGGATGAGCTTTTCCTCGCGCACGTACCGGAGGATGCGCGAGAACGTGCCGTAGGCGCGTGGATGCGCGCCGCGGTCGCGCATGGCCTCGACCACCGCGCCGGAATCCGATCCGACAGCGACCCACGGCTGCCGCAGCGCCAGTTTCATGTCGTCTTCGCTGAGCGAGAAAAAGATCGCAACCGGCGAGCCGCGAGGGTTCTTCGCAAACAGGCGCAGGGCTGCCTCTGCCGGACTGGTTCCCATATCCCGCGCCAGCTCGTCGAGCCGCTTGCCGGTGCCGCGCACGAGCACCGTCGATGCCCCGGTGGGGCTGAGACGGCCGCCGCGGACGGCATCGGCGATCTTCGAGCGCGCGGCCGGATCGCGGAGCCGCTCCTGGAACTGCGAGTAGCCCCCTTCCAGCGCCCACGCCGGCACCACCGAAGTCAGCTCCGTCGACGTCGCCGTGTAGGGATAGACGTTCGCGGCCACGTCGATTCCCTCCGCACGGGCACGCTCGATCTTCCGGATGATCGCCGGCATCCGTCCCCAGTTCTGTTGTCCGCCGATCTTGAGGTGAAAGATGTTGACCGGCACGCCGGCCTCACGGCCGATGCGCAGCGCCTCGTCGATGGCGTCGTCGATGTACGACGCTTCGTTGCGGAGATGCGTCCAGTACGATCCGGCGCGGCGCGCCATGGCGATCAGCTCTTCCGTCGTCGCGAAGCGTCCCGGTGGATAGATCAGCGCGCTCGACAGACCGACCGCGCCGTCCTCCATCGCGTCACCGATGATGGCCACCATCTTCTGCAGTTCTTCCGGGCTCGGCGGGCGGTTCTCCTCGCCGATCACCATCCGCCGGGCGTTCGTCGCGCCGACGTAGAAGGCGAAGTTCAGCGCCGAGCCGTTCTTCTCGATGAGCCGGTTCCAGTCGGCGAGGGAGCGCCAGGCGACCGGCGGCCATCCCTCCGGCCTGGTCCGCTCCATCTCCGCGGCCATGGCCTCGTCGATCGGCGCAGGCGACGTCCCTTCCCCCGTCACCTCGGTGGTGACGCCCTGCCGGATCTTTCCTTCCAGCCTCGGATCGAGCAGCACCGCCGCCTGCGAGTTGCCGAGGAGGTCGATGAAGCCGGGGGCGACGACGAGGCCGGAGGCGTCGATCGAGGTCGCCGCCGTGGCGGTCGAGAGATCGCCCACCGCCGTGATCGTGTCGCCCTGCACGCCGACGTCGGCCAGCACCGCCGGCGCGCCGGTGCCGTCGATCACCTGGCCGTTACGGATGACGACGTCGAAGTCGGCCCGCGCAGGCGGCGTCTGCGCCGGCGGCTGCGCACAGGCGGCGATGAGGAGGATCCCCGCGAGGTATCGCATGCGACGTTACAGAACGCGCAAGAACCGCGCCGGTGAGGACAGCGACGCCCCGGAAGGCTTAGACTTCCGTCCGGGAGATCGATGAACGAAGTCGAAAAGATTCACGGAGCAGTGAGCAGGCTGATCGCCGAGCGGAAGGCGGGCCTGCTGATCACCGTTACGAAGACGGAAGGGTCGACGTACCGCCGCCCGGGCGCCTGCTCGGTGATCGGCGAGGACGGCTCGATCACCGGCGCGATCTCGGGCGGCTGCGTGGAGCGCGACATCGCCGAGCGCGCCAAACAGTGGCTCGCCGATTTCGGGCCGCGCACCGTCACCTACGACAGCTCCAGCTCCGACGACATCGTCTTCGGCCTCGGTCTCGGCTGCCGCGGGAAGATCAAGATGCTGGTGCAGCCGTTCGATGCCGCGCATCCGCCGGAGCTGCCCGACGTGCCGCGGCAGGCCATTGCCGTCATCGGCCGCGGTTCCGACACCGAGCCGGTCGCCGCGGTGGCGCGGGCAGCGGGATGGACCGCCGAGATCCTTCGCTCGTACGACGACCCGCCGCTCGACGACTTCGACGCCGTCGTGATCATGACCCACAATTTTCTGCACGATGTGGCGCTGCTCGAGCGCGCCTTCGCCTCCCGCGCCAGCTACATCGGGCTTCTCGGTCCGAAGTCGCGCGGCGAGGAGATCGTGACGCAGATCGGCGAGGTCACGCCGGCGATGCGGGAACGTTTGCACAATCCAATCGGCCTCGACCTCGGCGGTGATTCGCCGGAGGCGGTCGCGCTGTCGATCGTCGCCGAGATCCAGGCGGTGTTCTCCCGCGGCACCGCCCGGCCCCTGCGGGAAAAGGCCGGCCCGATTCACGAACCGGCCGGTGTCATCCCGAGCGCCGCAGAGCGCGAGGGATCCGCTTCGCCGGAGGAGATCCTTCGCCGTCTTCGCGGCTCAGGATGACACTCGCTCCAACCGTCGCTGTTGTCCTTGCCGCGGGCGGCTCCTCCCGTCTCGGCCGTCCCAAACAACTTCTCGACTACCGTGGCGAGCCGCTGGTCGTCCACGCGACGCGCGTGGCCGCCGGCGCGCGTTGCGACACGACGCTCGTCATCTGGAGCGATCCCGCCGTCCCGCCCCTCCTCGAACATCTCGACGTCGAGCTCCTCGAGAACAGGGCATGGCATGAAGGCATCGCCAGTTCGATCCGTACCGCGGTCGAACGGGCAGGCCACGCCAGGATCCTCTTCACACTGTCCGACCAGCCGCTCGTGACGCCGGACCACCTGCGCGCGCTGATCGAGTCGGATGCTCCGATCGCCGCCACCGGCTATCGGAGCATCGCCGGAGTCCCCGCCGCCTTCGATCCTCGCTTTCGCGACGATCTGCTGGCTCTCCGCGGCAACACCGGCGCCCGCGCCGTGATCGAGAAGCACGGCGCGACCGTCATCCCATTCGAAGACGCGGCGGTCGACATCGACCGTGAAGATGATTACCGGAACCTCTAACTCTGCTCCGCGACCTGTTTCGCAAGGGCCTCGGATCGTGAGCGCTTCCCGATCGGCAGGAGCATCGGGACCTTGCGCCGGTATTCGTCGTAGACCGGCCCGTGCTCCCGCCGCAGATCCTTCTCCTCGAACTGGATGGCGATGACGATATAGGCCGTCGTGGCGACGGCGAACAGCAGATGCGCGGCGGTCATGGTCGGCGCCGACCAGAAGGCGAGGAGGAATCCGAGGTAGAGCGGGTGCCGGACCATGCGATAAGGCGCGCGTAGCTTGAATCCGACGCGGGTGTACGGCCGGCCCGTCAGCTCGAGCCACACCTGACGCAGCCCGAACAGATCGAAGTGATTGATGACGAACGTGATGACGAGAACCTGAAGCCAGCCGATGGCGAACAGCGCCCAGATCACCGATCGCATGGCCTGGTTCTCGACGTTCCAGACGACGCCGCCCAGCGGCTGCCACTGCCAGCAGAGAAGCGCCAGGGCGAGGCTGGCGAAGAGGACGTAGGTGGAGCGCTCGATCGGCGGAGGGACGATCCGCGTCCAGCGCTTCTTGAACCAGTCGCGCGCCATGACGCTGTGCTGCACGGCGAAAATCGTCAGAAGGGCCACGTTGATCAGGAGCGCCTGACCGAGCGGGCTCGTCAGTTCGCCATCGAGCCGGGTGGGCACCAGGAATCCGCCGACGAACGCGATCGCATAGAGAAATGTGGCCAGAAAGATGACGTACGCGAGCACGCCGTAGGCGAAGAACGAGAGCCGTTTGAACATGGAATCCTCCCGCTCGACACTTTCGGCCCTCGAAGGTCCCGGCGCGATGGGAGGTCTGTCCCGTCTTGGCTAGAATCAGCCGAGGAGGCGTGGGACATTTGTCCCGAAAAAACCGTCAGGTAGTCCGCTATCTCCACACGGATGATGACGTCCGGCTGGCGTGGGCCGAGGCTGGCAGTGGCCCGCCGCTGGTGAAGGCTGCCAACTGGCTCACGCATCTCGAATACGACTGGGAGAGTCCGGTGTGGAAGCACTGGATGACGTTCTTCTCCGATCACTTCCGCTTCATACGATTCGACGAGCGCGGCTGCGGGATGAGCGGCGGGGAGAACGCCGATCTCTCGCCGGCCCGGTGGGCGGACGATCTGGAGTCGGTGATCGACGCCGCGGCCGTGAAGGAGCCGATGACGCTGCTCGGCATCTCGCAGGGGGCGGCGTCGTGCGTGATGTATGCGATCCGGCATCCGGAGCGGGTGGCGCGCCTGATCCTGTACGGCGCGTACGCGCGAGGGCTGATGCATCGAAACAACCCTGATGCGAAGATCGAATATCGGGCCGTGACCGACCTGGCCCGTGTCGGATGGGGGAAGGACAACCCGGCGTTCCGCTCCGTGTTCACGTCGCGGTTCATCCCCGAGGGATCGGAGGAACAGCTGCGGTGGTTCAACGAGCTTTGCCGGAAGACGACATCGGGGCCAACGGCGGCGCGCCTGCTGGAGGCGCGCGCGCAGGTCGATGTCTCGAACCTTCTGGATCAGGTCCGTGCGCCGACCCTGGTGATCCATGGTCGCAGGGATGGAGTCGTGCCGGTGGACGAAGGCCGCCGGCTGGCCTCGAACATCGCCGGCGCGGAGTTCGTGGAGCTCGAATCGCGCAACCACGTTCTCCTCGAGGATGAGCCGGCCTGGGCCCGCTTCTGCGAGGAGGTGCTGCGCTTCGCCGGTGTCGAATCGACTGCCGGCGATGAGCCGTTCGCCACGCTCTCGCCGCGCCAGCGCGAGATCCTGGCCCTTCTGATGGAAGGACTCGGAAACGCCGCCATCGCCGACCGCATCGGGATCAGCGAAAAGACCGTGCGTAACCAGCTCTCGTCCCTCTTCGACAAGCTCGGTGTCTGGACGCGGTCGCAGGCCATCGTCTT
>DATLFC010000270.1:0-23866 GCA_035525015.1 Thermoanaerobaculia bacterium
CGGACCAGCTCCAGCATGCCGAGGAAGACGGCGATGAGCTCGTTGCGGTCGCGGTCTTCGAGAAACCACTGCAGGCGGATCGGCGATTTCTCCTTCAGCTTCGCATACAGCTCGACCATCTTGTCGGAAACCTTGTGGACCATCCGCTGCAGCTCGATGGACTGCGGATGCGCCTCCTTGTAGCGGTTCACCGCGGAACGGAAGGCGTCGATGAGGTCGAAGAGCGAAACCTCGCTCATGTCGATCTCCGAGGCGTCCATCCCCGGCTTCGGAACGCTCGGTCGCGGCCACATCCCCATCCGCACCACGTCGAGCTCGGCGAAGCTCTCCGCCACCGCCCTGAAGCGCTGGTACTCGAGGAGGCGGTCGACCAGCTCCTGCCGGGGGTCCTCCGCCGTCTCCGCCGATTCGTCCCGCGGCAGCAGCATCTTCGACTTGATGTGAATCAGCAGCGCGGCCATGTAGATGTAGTCGGCCGCCACGTCGAGATCGAGCTCCTCCATCGTGTCGAGATAGACCGTGTACTGTTCGGTGACCAGGACGATGGGGATGTCGTGGACGTCGATCTCGTGCTTCTGGATCAGGTGCAGCAGCAGATCGAGCGGCCCGTGGAACGACGGCAGGGTGACGTTGTAAGCGGATTCTTCCCGCTCTTCGCCGTTCGCTTTCTCTTCTTCGGTCATCGATGGGTTCATCGGAACTCGGGGTATTCGATTTTCACCGCTTTCCGCACCATCTCCAACGTTTCCGCGGCACGCTGGCGCGCCCGGCGGTTCCCTTCCCGCAGCGCGTCCCAGACGATGGAGGGATCGCGATCGATCTCCTCGCGCCGCTCCCGCATGGGCCGCAATGTCTCGACCATGATCTCGGCGAGCAGCTTCTTGTCGTCGACGCAACCGATCTGCGCCGTGCGGCATTCGTAATCGACCTTCCCGATCGTCTCCGGGTCGGACAGCAGCTTGTGAAACTGGAACAGGTTGCAGATGTCGGGATTGCCGGGATCCTTGCGGCGCAGGCGGTTGGGGTCGGTGAACATCGTCAGGACCAGGGCCCGGATCTCATCGGCCGGCGCGGTCAGCGCGATGGTGTTGCCGTACGACTTCGACATCTTCCGGCCGTCGAGGCCCGGCACCTTCGGCGTCTCGGTGAAGAGCGGCTGCGGCTCGGGGAAAACGTCGCCGTAGAAGTTGTTGAACCGGCGCACGATCTCCCGCGACAGCTCCAGATGCGAGGCCTGATCCTCCCCCACCGGAACGTAGTTGGCGCGGTAGATGATGATGTCGCCGGTCTGCAGCAGCGGGTATCCGAGGAACCCGTAGGTGTTGAGGTCCTTGTCCTGGATCTGCTGCTGCTGGTCCTTGAAGCTGGGGACGCGCTCGAGCCACGGCAGCGGCGTGATCATCGAGAGGAGCAGGAACAGCTCGGCGTGCTCCTTGACCTCCGACTGGACGAAGAGCGTGGCTTTGTTCGGGTCCATGCCGGCCGCGATCATGTCGGCCACCGCCTCGAACGTGGCCTGCCGGACGTTCGTCGGATCGGCGTAGTCGGAGGTCAGCGCGTGCCAGTCGGCGATGAAGTAGTAGCAGCGATACTGATCCTGAAGCCGGATCCAGTTGCGAATCGCTCCGAAGTAATTGCCGAGGTGAACGCGGCCGGTCGGACGTAAACCGCTGAGAACGTACTGAGTGTTCAAGGCGCGGGAGTTTAGCGTGATTTTGGGGTTTGGATTTTGGATTTTGGATTTTTTTCCGTCCGCTTTCTCATTGTGCGGATCGACGAGACCACCATGGCCAAGCTTCGCAATGAGATCCGCGCGCGACACGCCGCGGCACGCAGCGCGGTAATTCGAGCCGATTCCCGTACCCGACCGAAGCAGTTGCCGCCCGATGACGTCAGCCGTACGAGTCGACGGCAAGGCCTCGACCAGCTTCACGACCCGCACCCCAACCGCTTTCGTACGATCCTTGAATTCCTGTTCAGTCATACAAGAAAATCCAAAATCCAAAATCCAAAATCACCTAGTCGCGCGACACCGCGACGCCGGCACCCAGCAGCGCGCGGGCCAGTGTCTCTGCCGCCGCCACCCCCTCCTTCTCGATCACGCCGATGGCGGCGTCGCGGGATCGTTCCATCAGGTCGTGGTCGCGGAGGATGTTGCCAAAACGGAAACGGGCCACTCCCGACTGACGGGTGCCGAGAAACTCGCCCGGGCCGCGCAGGGCGAGGTCGCGCTCGGCGACCTCGAAGCCGTCGCGCGTCTCCGCGAACAGATCGAGCCGCGTCGCCGCGTCGGGCGCCGCCTTCGCGTTGCGGATGAGGATGCAGTACGACTTTCGCTCGCCGCGGCCGACTCTCCCCCGCAGCTGATGCAGTTGCGAGAGGCCGAAGCGGTCGGCATCCATGATGATCATCACCGAGGCGTTCGGAACGTCGATGCCCACCTCGATGACCGTCGTGGCCACGAGGATGTCGATCTCGCCCCGCTTGAAGCGGCTCATCGTCTCGTCCTTCTCCTCCGCCTTCATCCGCCCGTGCATCATGGCCACCCGCCGCGACGGGAAGCGGCGCTGGATCTGCTCCACCCCGACGGAGAGCGGCTTCAGGTTCAGCTTCTGCGATTCCTCGATGATCGGATAGACGACGTACACCTGCGCGCCGGAGGCGATCTCGTCGTCGAGAAACCGGTAGACGCGCTCCAGATCGGAGGAGGTCCGTACCGCCGTCCGGATCCGTTGCCGTCCCGGCGGAAGCTCGTCGATGACGGAGAGCTCCAGATCGCCGTACATGGCCAGGGCCAGCGAGCGTGGAATGGGCGTGGCGGTCATCACCAGGATGTCGGGCGTGTCGCCCTTCGCGAAGAGCCGTTGCCGCTGCTCGACGCCGAAACGATGCTGCTCGTCGACGATGGCCAGGGCCAGCGACTTGAATCGCACCTTTTCCTCGAGCAGGGCGTGCGTGCCTGCCACGAGCTGGATGTAGCCGTCGCGGAGGCCGGCCAGCAGGGTCCGCCGCTCCCCTGCCGTCATCGATCCCGTGGCGCGCGCCACCACGACGGAATGGTCAAGAAGTTGACGAATACGCTGGTAGTGCTGTTCCACCAGGATCTCCGTCGGCGCCAGCAGCGCCACCTGGTGGCCGTTGCGGATCATGATCATCGCCGCGATGAGCGCCACGATGGTCTTGCCGCTCCCGACGTCGCCCTGCAGCAGGCGGTACATCGGCCGGCTGTCCTGCAGATCGGCGGCAATGTCGCGTAGCACACGTTTTTGTGCACCTGTCAGCTTGAACGGCAGCACTTCCCGCACCGCCGCGCGCAACCTGTCGTCGATCGTGATGCGGCGCTCCTTCTTCGTCACCTCCTCGGTGGCACGCCGGACGCGCAGCGCCAGCTGGAACGTGAAGAACTCCTGCAGCACCACCCGCAGGTGCGCCGGAGAGCGGTAGCGGAGAAAGGTCTCGTCCAGCTCTTTCGGGTCGTGAATCGCCTCGACGGCCTCGGCAAGACCTCCCACGCCGAGGAGCTCACGGATCGCCGCGGGCATCGGGTCGTCGAGTGACGGAAGCGCCTCGACGGCCTGGGCCATGATCCTGCGGAACGCCTTCGAGGGGATGTTCGCCACTTTCGAATAGATCGGAACGATGGCCCCCTCAGGCTCTCCTTCCTCGATCTTCTCCCAGTCGGGGCTCTCGACCTGCAGACGTCCGCGCGGCGAGCGTCGCGGCGCGCCGTACACGGCCAGGCGATCGCCGCGCCCGATCTGGTCGGCGAGGTATGGCTGGTTGAACCAGACCAGCATCACCGTGCCGCTGCCGTCGTCGAACATGGCCTCGAAGATCTTCATCCGCTTCACCGGCGAGACCTTCGCGCCGGCCGAGACGACGCGGCCGCGCAGCAGCACCGGCGTATCGACGTGATGGCCGAGATCGGCGATGCGCGCCGGGTGGCGCCGGTCCTCGTATCGATAGGGAAAGAAAAAGAGGAGATCGCGGACGGTGACCAGACCGGCCGCCTCGAGCGCCGCCGCCCGTCCAGCACCGACACCCTTCAGGAACTGGAGTGGAGAATCGAGGGAGACAGCCACGCGAACATTGTGGAGGAATCTACTACGCGTAGCTTATCCCGACCCGGAGCGAAGCGAAGGGGAGGGTTCTCCGGTACCACCGCGCCAGCCCGAACGGATGCACGCGGAATGATCGTGTTACGCCGATGGGATTGAGTTTGGCGGTGCTTCCGGAGATCCCTCGCTGCGCTCGGGATGAACTGCCGAGGGGATGAACTGCAGCCTACTCGAACACGACCTTCATGGCGATGAGCCCGATCTTGACCAGGTCACCGTTGTGCAGCGTGACGGGGACGCCGGTGGGAATGCGCTGGTCGTTGACGTAGGTGCCGTTGACGGTGCCGACCTCTTCGAGAACGTGGTATTCGTCGTCGGAGCGTAGGATCTTGGCGTGGCGGCGTGACACGGATCGATTCGTATCAACGGGCGTGAGATCGATGTCGGGGAGGATGCCGGTCACCGGATCAGCGCGGCCGATGGTGGTCTCGTCCCCGCTGCTGAAGAAAAAGGCGGTGCCGGTGGCGACGTCGACCAGGCGGTGGCGCGTCATCTTGTCGGCCGGTTTGATGATGGTGGAGTCGAGCGACATCTGATCGGCATCGACCTCGCGGCCGACGAGGCGTTCCAGGAGGGAATTGGCCTCGCGCAGACGTTTCGAGTACTTCCGGATGATGCGGACGGCGATCTCCGGGTTCTTGCGGAGCATCTCGTCGAAGCGGGAGCCGTTGATGGCCACGACCTTCACGTCCGTTTTCGCGAGCGCGTCGGCGGTGCGCGGTGTCGCGTCCATCAGCGCCATCTCCCCGAAGAAGTCCCCTTTCTCGAGGTGCGAGAGGAGATGGGACTCGTTCTGGATGTGCTTGATGATCTCGACCTCACCCTCCTGGATGATGTACATGTCGGTGCCGAGGTCGCCCTGAGAAAAGATCAGGTCACCGGCGGAGAAGCTGAGGATCGAATCACGCACCGGGTCTTTCCCTCCAGTGCTCTTGAAAACGGCCTTCATCTGCGCGCGATCCTCATGGCGACGGCTGAACGACGGGAGCGGTGATGGTGAACGTCTGCTCGATGGTGCTGAGGCGGATCGGAGCGCCGATAGGCATCAGGAGATTGTCGCCGTGGTGGCCGAAGGGAACGTTGCGAATGACTGGAATCCCCATGGAGGCGAAGAAATCGATGAGCAGGGCCTCGATCTCCTCCTCGCTCCCACACCCTTTCAGCCTCCCGATCACGACACCACGGATGCGTCGCATTCTGCCAGACAGCCTCAGGTGGGTCAACATACGGTCGACGCGATACACAGGCTCGTCGACGTCTTCGAAGAACCAGATGCCGTCATCGATCCAGTAATCGTAAGGCGTACCGATCAGCGATGCCGTGAGCGACAGGCAGCCGCCGAACAACACACCCTCCGCCTCACCTTGTACGAGCACGTCAGACCCCTCGAAGCGGACGGTAGCAGGAGCATGCCCGGCCAGGAGTGACCAGAGCCACGTTTCACGCTCGGGCGAGAGCGCCTCGAAGAAGTCGAGGTTGAGCATCGGGCCGTGAAACGTTGCCACACCGGCCTGCGTGGCGACGGCCTGATGCAGGGCGGTCACATCGCTGAAGCCGACGAGAGGCCTCGGGTTCGCGGCCACCGCCGCGTAGTCGATGCGGTCGAGGATGCGCATCAGACCGTACCCGCCGCGCGCGAAGAAGAAGGCGTCGTAGACGTCGGACCTCAGGTGATGGTTGAGCTCTTCGACCCGAACCGAGTCATCGCCGGCGAGATAGTTTCTGTGGCGGAGTCCGACGTTCGAGGCGATGGTGACGCGATGGCCGCGCGACTCGATGCGCCGCGCCGCCTCCTCGATGCGCTGCGGATCGCTCGGGCCGGAGGCGGCGAGGACGGCGATGTGGGCGTTGGGAGGGAGGGCGCGCGGCTTCGTGAGCATGTCGCGCGGAATGGTAATGCTTGTTCGTTGGTCGTTGGTCGTTGGTCGTTGGTCGTTGGTCGTCCCTCCCGCCCACGAACAACGAACAACGAATCAAGCGTGGAGCGGATCTATAAGCCGAATTCTGTCCCCCGATGGGGCGAGGATCATTCATCTGCCACTCGCGTTGCCGCGGTGGTCGAGCAACCTACCCGGAAGCTCAGGCGGACACGGGCGGGTCCTCGCTTCCCTATTTGGTCTTGCTCCACAGGGGGTTTGCCATGCCGTCGCCGCTCACGCGGGACGCGGTGCGCTCTTACCGCACCATTTCACCCTTACCGGATCCGGCTGCTTGCGAAGCCGTACCCGGCGGTATCTTTCTGTTGCACTTTCCGTCGCGTCGCCGCGCCTGGACGTTATCCAGCCTGCTGCCCGTTGGAGTTCGGACTTTCCTCCCCACCTTTCGGTGCGGCGATCCTCCGATCCACTCCACGCATGGGATGGAACAGCGCGCGAGGCGGAATCACTCCCATTTTGGATTTTGGATTGTGGATTTTGGATTGCGCGGACGAAGTGGGGAATCCAAAATCCAAAAATCCAAAATCCAAAATCGTAAATTGCGTAGTTAATTGAAGTTAGAAACAATGTCGGCGCGCCGACATCATAAAGTCTGCGGTTTTCGATACCGCCGCAGCAGCATGAAAATTACGAATGCCACGATCGCGATCAGACCGGCCACGAGCCACGGCAGCACGATGGCGATGAGTGCGCTTCCGATCGCGAAGGCATCTTCGGCCAGCGACAGGATAGGGCTCACCGTCCCGGCCGTCGTCGACGTGCTGGCCACGCGAATCGATGCCTTTGCCGCGTGCGTCGTCAGCGCCGCTCCTCCCGCCATCACCGTCGCCAGCACGACCGCACCCTGCGGCAGCTGGTCGAACGACGCCGCCCATCCCACCAGCGCCCCCGCTGCCGGCCGGACGAACGTATGGATCGCATCCCACACGTGATCGATCGCCGGCACTTTGTCGGCGACGAACTCCACCGCGTACAGCACTCCGAGCGTGATCAACACCGGCGTCGACGCGAAGAACGTGGCCAAATCCCCTTCGAACAGCCCCGGCCGCCACCGCGACAGCAGCCCGAACACGAGCAGCGTGGCGTAGGCGTTGACGCCTGCGCCGAGCCCGAGCCCGATGGCGGTCAGCAGAGTGCTCATCGCGGTACGCTCACGACGGCTGGTCTTGATTCACGAAGCTCGCCCGGCAGCTGCGACAACCCCCGCTCGGCGTCGCCCCGCGTGGCAAAGCCTCCCCAGAACATCCGGAAGCAGGAGCGCTCCTGCAGCGTGATCGGGATGAACCAGACCTCGTTTCCGCCGCTCCCTCGAAGCGCCTTCGTCACATTCGATGGCTCGCACACGATAGCGAACTGTACGGTGAAACTGCCCCGCGGGTTTGCCGCGTACTCGCGCGCCATCGTCTCGTAGCGGGCTCGATCCGAGCCGCCCGGCGCCGGCCTCGTCGCAGCCGGCGGCTGCGTCTGGGGAGGACGGGCGACCTCGCCCACCGGTTGCGGGGCAACCGTCGTCGTCGTCGCCACCAGCGGCGCCGCGGCCTCGGCCTCGGCTGTCGTGGTCGTTGACGGAGCCGGTGCGCTCTCCACCGCCGGCACCGCCCCGCTCTCCCGCCCCTGCCACCAGGTATATCCGTAGAAACCGGCAGCGGCCAGAATGAAGATCACCATCAGCGCGACGAGGAGGCCGTACCGCGGCGCCTTCTTCACCGGCGGCGCGGCCGTCACCCTTGACCGGCGCGTCATCGTTCCCTCTGCCCCCGGCGCGCGGGGTCGCGCGCGCTCCACCGGCGGAGGGGGAGCAGGCGGCGGCTCGACCGCCTTCTGCGCGGTCTCGATCTGCGCTTCGTCGAATCCCCACCGAGGCTCTTCCGCCGGCTCGGCGGGCGGCTCCGGCGCCGGCGCCGCGATCGGAGTCGCCTCCCGTGGAGGCTCGTCCCAGGCCGGCCACGCCGTGGCCGGCGGCGAGCCTGGCGGTGGCGGCTCGTCCGGCAAGGCAGGTGTTTCCTCCGCCATGGCCGGATCCGCGAGACCCGGCACCGGCGCCATGTCGTCAGAGCTGGAGAAAGAGGACATCGCCGCCGGCTCGTCGCCGAGTGTGAACTGCGACGAAGAGTCGTCGCCCCCCCAGACATCGGCGGCGTCGCTGACGCCGGCGGCTTCGAACCCCATGGCAGTCGCCGGCGGCGGCCCTTCCCTGCGGCGAAGAATGCCGAGCATCGCCAGCGCGTGGAGGAGCTTGAAGGCGTTGAAGGTCTCCTGCCGCGATGCCGCCGCCACCTCGCTCGCCGACCGCTCTCCATCCACCTGCCCCATCACCGCCTCGGCGTCCTCGTTGAGCCCGAGCTTGCGGAATGTCTCCTCCTGCTCGGGCGCCTTTTCGAAGATCGCCATGCCGCTTTCGAGGACCTTCTCGAACTTCCCACGATCCTGATCGGTCACGATCATCTCGACGACGAGTTGCGGAAGGGGGAAGATCGTTCCCTCTTCGCGCTTCGGGAGGTAGTCGGCAACGATGGTGAACGAGCCGGTGCTCCACGCCTCGATCGAGCGGATCACGTTGATCACCTGGATGCGACGCGCCCAGGTCAGCTCCTTGCGGGTGATGAAGCCGAGGTTGAGCAGCGCGTCGCCCAGCGTCTCGTTCTCTTTCCGCTTCGCCAGGGCCTGCTTGACGTGCTCCTTCGACACCTTGCCGGCGCGCATCAGGATCTCGTCCACGCTGTCGGCCCGATCGTTCGTGCTCGCGGAAAGAATGTCTCCTTCCTTGAAATAAACGATCTTGATGATCCCGTCGTTTTCAAACCGGATCGCTCCGGTGAAGTGCTCGCGCCAGAGTTGAATCAGACGCTCGACCAGATGGATCTCTTTGATTTCGCCTTCGTAGTTCATTTCCGCCCTCCCGCCCGGCTCTCAGCTCTCGGCTCTCAGCTCTCAGGGACTTCGGACCAGGTTGCGATTATGGCTTCCCGAGAGCCGAGAGCCAAGAGCAGAGAGCCTATCGATGCAATTCGTCATACAGCGTCTGTCCCACTTTGCGGCCCAGGACATTCACGAGATCCTGCGCGGACGCCTGCTTCACCGCCGACACGCTTCCGAACCGCTCGAGGAGCAGCCGCTTGCGGCGTTCTCCGATGCCCGGCAGATCATCGAGCTCGCTCTTCAGGGTCCGTTTCGATCTGCGCCGGCGGTGCGACGCGACGGCGAAGCGATGCGTTTCGTCGCGCACCATCTGCAGCAGCTGCAACGCGGGATCGCGCCGTTCGAGCCGGATCGGCTCGGCTCGATCGGGAACATAAAGTTCTTCTTCACGTTTGGCGAGGCCGGCGACGGCGATCCCTTCGATCCCCAGCCGGTTCAACGCCGTAAGGGCGGCGTTGAGCTGCCCGCGGCCGCCGTCGATCAGGATCAGGTCCGGCAGCGGCTTCTCCTCCTCGAGCAGGCGCCGGTAACGGCGATCGACCGCTTCGGCCATCGACCGGAAATCGTCGGCGCCGGCAACCGTCCGGATGTTGAAGATGCGGTACCGGTTCTTGTCGAACTTCCCGCGGTCGAGCACCACCATGCCGGCGACGGAATCAGCACCCTGGATGTTCGAGATGTCGAAGGACTCGATCCGCTCGATCTCACCGGCGTGGCCGAGGACGCGGCCGAGGCGTTCGGCGGCGAGCTGGAGACGATCCTGCTGCGCCCTGCGGAAACGCGACTCGTGCGAGAGCCGGGCGTTCCTGTTCGCCAGCTCGATGCGGTCGACGCCCTTTCCGCGCTGCGGCACCCGCAGGCCGGCGCGGCGCCCCGCCTGCTGCGTGAGCCACGCCCCGAGGAGATCTTCGTCCTCGATCGGAAACGGGATGAGGATCTCCGGCGGGATGAAGAGATTGTCCTGGTAGTACCGCTGCAGGACCTCGCTCAGAAAGTAGCCGGGATGGTCGAAGTCGGCCTTCTCCCAGAAGAGCTCGCGGCGGTCGACGACGTTGCCGTGGCGGATGACGAAGAGCTGCACGGCCACGTCGCCGCCCTCTTCCCACAGCCCCCACACGTCGGCGTCTTCCTCCCCCGCCGAGGCGACCTGCTGCTCGGCCTGCACGCGCTCGACGGTGCGGATCAGATCGCGGTAGTAGCGCGCCAGCTCGAAGTTCTCGCCGTCCGCGGCGCCGGACATCCGCTCGCTGAGGCGCTCCTGCAACTGGCGTGTCTTGCCGCCGAGAAAGAGCACGACGTCATCGACCATCTCGCGGTAGTCCTCCGGCGTCGTCAGGCCGACGACGCAGGGGCCGAGACACTGATGCATGTCGTAGTAGAGGCATGGGCGTGAGAGTGCGTTCTTCCCGGCGGTGATGTCGAGGTCGCAGCTGCGCAGCTTGAACTGGTCGGCGATCAGTTTGAGAAGCCGCCTTGCCGTCCCGGCGAAGAAGGGTCCGTAGAAGACGTCGCCTTTCTTCCGCTCGAGCCGCCGCGTGAAGACGACGCGCGGGTAATCCTCCGAGAGCGTGACCTTGAGGTATGGATAGGTCTTGTCGTCCCGGAGAAGGATGTTGTAGCGCGGCTGGTGGGCCTTGATGAGGTTGTTCTCGAGGAGGATCGCCTCGAGCTCGTTGTTCGTGGTGACGAAGTCGATGCCGTCGATCTCGGAGACGAGCGAAGCGGTCTTGATGTCGCGCAGCCCCTTCCCCACCAGGTAAGAGTTCACGCGATTCTTGAGGTTTCGCGCCTTGCCGACGTAGATCACCTCCCCCTCCGCATTCTTGTGGAGGTAGACGCCGGGCCGCGCCGGCAGCTCGGCCAGCCGCGCCTTGAGACGCTCGAGACGATCCATGGCGGGCGATGTAACACGGATGGGCGGGGCGGTTCATCCTCGTACGAATCGTACTGTCTTCATGCTACGATTCGTACTATGCGCCACACACCCGTCCTCTCCAACCTCGAGCTCCACCTCCTCGGCCGGATTCGCGAGGAGCCGCGCAGCGGGTATGCGATCCGGAAAACGCTCGACGCCAGCCCGGGGGCCATCTACCCGGCCCTCCGCCGCCTGGCCGCCGCGGGACTGATCGAGGGGAAGAAGGAAGGAACGGGAGCGCGCCCACGGGAGGTCTTTCACGCGACGGCGGCGGGGCGGAGAGCTCTCCGCGAGGCTCTCTCCCGCCCCACGCCCGACGAGATGCGGCACGACCCGCAGGGAGTCGCGGCACGGCTGCGGTTTCTGGAAGGGGCCGCCGCCGTGGCGTTCCTGGAAGAGTACGGACGGCTCAGCGGCGAATGCGCATCGGCGCTGAAAGGGCGCTCCTCCCTCGTCAATGACCATGACGCCGCGCTCTACGCCGCGCGGGCGCGGTGGGCGGCCGCGGCCGTCAAACGGCTGCGACGCGGCTGAGGAATGCTCCCGCGGCCTCCCGGAACTCGTCCGACCACTCGTGAGCCCCATCAAAGGAGCAGGTCGTGACGCCGGTCCGCCCGCGGAGCTTCTGGAGGTCGGCGCTCATCTGCTCCTCGGTATACCAGTCGTCCGCGCGACCTCGTCCGAGCAGGACCGGTGGCAGCGCAGCGTCGGTGGCCGCCACATCGGGAGGAACATCACCGGCGAGCGCGATCAGTCCGGCTGACGGTGCCGCGAACGCCGCCGCCCTCCAGGCCATCGCCACACCCTGCGAGAACCCGGCAAACACGAGAGTCCCCGGGCCCTCACGCCGGATCGCGGCCAGGGCGCGGCAGACATACTCGACGTTATCGGCGATGGCCAGCTCGCGATCGAGCCTGGTCATCCAGCTGGCCACGATGTCCTCTCCGCCGCCGCGCCGCGAATAGAACGGATGCAGCGCCTGGATCGCGGCGACGGACCAGTCGTCGATTCCGGGGATCTTCTGCAGCTCCAGAATGTGGCGCTCCGCGTTCTCGGCGTAGCCATGGAATCCGACCAGCAGGCGGCTGTCGGAGCGATGGTGGTAGAGAACCCGGCCGTGGACGACGGCTTCGACTGTGCGGACTTCCATCGGCGGAGTGTCATCCCGAGCGCAGCGAGGGATCCCCTTCACAGGAGGTGCTTCGCCGTCTCCGCGGCTCAGCATGACACACTCGGATAAACTGCGCCGCGCTTGCACGCCATCATCGTCGTTCCCTGTTACAACGAAGAGCATCGTCTGCCGGTGCAGGCATTCCGGGACTTCCGGAGCGGTTCGCCGCGCGTGGAGTTCTGTTTCGTCAACGACGGCAGCCGCGATGGGACGCTGCGGCTGCTCGAGTCGCTGCATGCCGGGGATCCGGCGCGATTCACCGTCGTGGATCTCGACCGGAACCGGGGAAAAGCGGAGGCCGTGCGGCGTGGAGTCGTTGCGGCCGCGGAGCGGAATCCCGACTTCATCGGGTTCTGGGACGCCGACCTGGCAACGCCATTGTCCGAGCTTCCCTCCTTCTTCGAGGTTTTCGCCGAGCGTCCCGAGGTCGACATGGTCTTCGCGGCGCGGGTGCGGCTGCTGGGCCGGAGGATCAGCCGGAGGCCGGCGCGCCACTACGTCGGCCGCGTCGGCGCCACGCTGATCTCCTCCTCGCTCGGCCTGGCGATCTACGACACGCAGTGCGGCGCGAAGCTCTTCCGCATGACGCCCGCCATCCGCGCAATCTTCGCCGAGCCGTTCCTCTCCCGCTGGATCTTCGACGTCGAGCTGATCGCGCGCTACGTCCAGGCCCACGGGCGCGATGCCGCGGCGCGAGCGATCTACGAGCTGCCGGTCCGGGAGTGGCACGACGTGGCCGGCTCGAAGGTGGGGGCGCTCGACTTCCTCCGGGCCCTGCGCGATTTATGGCGAATTCACAGGCGGTATCGGAAAATGACTCCGTCATGAAACGGTTGCTCGCCGTCCTGCTGATGCTGGCCACGGGATGTGCCACGGTGCAGCGCGGCCCGATGCAGCGCGTGACGATCGAAAGCGATCCTCCCGGTGCCGAGGTCGAGCTGATCGGCTGTGGCGTGGACGGCCTGCGGACGACGCCGGCGACGGTTTTCATCCCCCGCCGCGTCAAGCGCTGCTCGGTGTTACTGCTGCACGACGGGTTCGAGCCCGCGCGCGTCTTCCTGGAGCGGCGCCGCGCGCCGTCGCCGGGTGACGTGATGATCTTCGAAGAGCTCTGCGGCGACTGCGACAGCCTGACCGATGTGCTCATCGCGGCGGCGATCGGGGGGATCTTGTTCGGCGTATCGCGAGGCGTGGACGCCGCGGCGGGATCGAACTACGAGCTCGAGCCGAGTCACGTGCAGGTGGCACTGATGCCGCTGCACTAGACGAAGATCCGCAGCTCTTTCAGCTCGCGGAGGCGGTCGCGGATCTCGGTGGCCTTCTCGAACTCGAGGTTCTTCGCCGCGTCCTTCATTTCCTTCTGCAGGCGGCTGATGGTCTTGTCGATGTCCTCGTCGGCCACCTGCTCGAGCCTGGCCCGGCTCGGCTTGCCCGGGATCTCGAAGTAATCGAGGTTCGCCATCTTCACGAGATCGGAGTCGACCGCTTTGATGATCGACGCGGGCTCGATGCCGTGCTCGAGGTTGTACTGCCGCTGGATCTCGCGGCGGCGGTTCGTCTCGTCGATGGCCGCCTTCAGCGAGTCGGTGAGCTTGTCGGCGTAGAGGATGGCCTCGCCGTTGAGATTGCGCGCCGCCCGGCCGATCGTCTGAATCAGCGAGGTCTGCGAGCGGAGGAACCCTTCCTTGTCGGCATCGAGAATGGCCACGGCCGAGCACTCCGGGATGTCGAGCCCCTCGCGGAGAAGGTTGATGCCCACCAGAACGTCGTACGTTCCCAGGCGGAAGTCGCGGAGGATGGCGATCCGCTCGAGCGTCTCCACGTCGGAGTGGAGATAGTTCACCTTGATGCCGAGCTCCATCAGGTACCGCGTCAGATCCTCGGACATGCGCTTGGTGAGCGTGGTGACCATGACCCGCTCGCTGCGCGTGATCCGGTCGCGAATCACGCCGATGAGATCGTCCACCTGTCCCTTGACCGGCCTGATGATGATCTCCGGATCGAGAAGCCCGGTCGGCCGGATCACCTGCTCGACGAAATGCCCGCCGGTTTTCCCCATCTCGTAGGGGCCGGGCGTGGCCGAGACGTAGAGCACCTGCCGCAGCTTCCCCTCGAACTCGGTGAAGCTGAGAGGCCGATTGTCGATCGCGCTGGGGAGCCGGAAGCCGTACTCGACCAGCGTCTCCTTGCGGGCGCGGTCGCCCCCCCACATGGCCCGGACCTGCGGAATCGTCTGGTGCGACTCGTCGACGACGAGGAGGAAGTCTTCCGGGAAGTAGTCGATCAGCGTCGGCGGCGGCTCCCCGGGAGCGCGGCCGGAGAGATGGCGGGAGTAGTTCTCGATGCCGTTGCAGTAGCCGAGCTCCGCGATCATCTCCAGATCGAAGAGCGTTCGCTGGGAGAGGCGCTGGGCCTCGAGCAGCCGGTCGTTGGCGCGGAGGGACGCGACTCGCTCGTCGAGCTCGGTCCGGATCTTCTCCATGGCCTCCATCAGCCGCTGCCTCGGCGTGACGTAGTGCGTGCGCGGATAGATGGCCAGCCGGTCATACGCGCCGCTGGTGCGCCCGGTGATCGGATCGATGCGCGACATCTTGTCGATCTCGTCGCCAAAGAACTCGATCCGCACCGCGTCGTCCTCGTAGGCCGGCCAGACCTCGAGCACGTCGCCGCGGACGCGGAACGAGCCGCGCGAGAGGTCGTACGGCGTCCGCTCGTACTGCATCTCCGTCAACTTGCGGAGATACTCGGTCATCGGCTTCTCCACCCCCCGCTCGAAGAAGAGCAGCATGCCGTAGTACAGCTCCGGCTCGCCGATGCCGTAGATGCACGAGACCGACGCCACGATGATCACGTCTCTCCGTTCGAAGAGCGATTTGGTCGCGGCGAGGCGCAGCTTGTCGATCTCGTCGTTCTTGGTCATCTCCTTCTCGATGTAGAGATCGGTCTGCGGGATGTAGGCCTCGGGCTGGTAGTAGTCGTAGTAGGAGACGAAGTACTCGACGCGGTTCTCCGGAAAGAAGTTCTTGAACTCCTGGTAGAGCTGCGCGGCCAGCGTCTTGTTGTGGCTCAGAACGAGCGTAGGCCGGTTCACCGCCTCGATCACCTTGGCGACGGTGAAGGTCTTACCGGAGCCGGTGACGCCGAGGAGTACCTGGTCGCGCTGGCCGGCCCGGATGCCGTCAACCAGCTGCCGGATCGCCTCCGGCTGGTCGCCCTGGGGCTGGAAGGGAGAGAGGAGGTTGAAGTCCATCGGTCAACGGGACGCGTCTCTGGCGATCTTCGTCAACCGCTCCAACTCCTCGGCGGTGACTTTCTCATCCCCGACCGCTTTCTGCATGCTCTGCAGGAACGGCTGCGCCTCTTCGATCGGGATCCGGGACTCGCGGAGCCCCGCCCGCATCTCGTTGACGGCCGCCTCGAAAGACTCCTGCTGCTCTGCCGTGATGTCGTCGGCGTACATACCTTTCATCTCGCCGAGGCTCATGCCGACGACGAGATCGAAGAGCGCGGCGAGGCGCGGACCGGTGAGCATCGCGCCGCCGGCGAACATCAGGAGCAGCATCAGGAGCGCCGCCGCCCCGCACCCCCACGGCACCCACTTCGGGAGGTACGGCTTGACCTCGGAAAGAGGTGCTGAATAATAGTCGGCCGGCACGCGAAACGACCGTGGAGACTCACGCGGTGGAGGGGCCGAAACGACTGGCTCGTCGAAATTTCCGGTGGGCATCGAGCCGGGAGAATGTATCATGTGGCCGCTCCGATTCAGCGATTACCGTCAATGATTTGAAGGGACGAAACCTCGATGCCTCCGCTATCGAAAGTGACAGTTCTGATCCTCGATGACAACCCGCTCGTGCTCAAACTCGGCCGGGCGTTGCTCGAGCGTGAGGGATGCACCGTACTGACAGCCTCGAGCTGGATCGAGTTCAATCACGTCCTGGCCGGCAACACCCCCGACATCATCTTTCTCGACGTGAACCTCCCCAGCATCAAAGGCAACCGCCTGAGCGAGGTTCTCAAGTCGCAGTCGAACAAGAAAGACATCCCCATCGTTCTGATCTCCGACCTTCCTGAAAAATCGCTCGAGGAGATGTTCCCCAGCTCGGGCGCCAACGCGTGGATGCGCAAACCGCTCACGCGCGACAAGATGGTCGACATGATCAACAAGTACGTCTCCGCAAGCAACAAACCCTGAGCGAAGCGAAGGCTAAGGAAACCCTGAGCGAAGCGAAGGGTCAGTTGTGGCCTCACGAACGATTGGTCAGGCCAGAGTTCCGTCAGGCCACAATTGACCCTTCGCTTCGCTCAGGGTTGCCGTTCCGGCCGTTTCGGCCGTTGTCGCTCAGGGTTGCGCCGGCTCGGGCGGGATCGAGTAGCCGAGCTCCGGCAGGTCGTTCATGTCGGGCGTCGGACTCTCCGCCCCCTCCCCTGACTGCGCCGACGCATCTTCGGCCGACTCGATCGGCTCGAGCTCCTTCGGCTGGTAGAAGGCGCGCTGCAGATAGTAGGGCAGCTTGCTCACCGCGACCGTCGCGCCGCTGCAGTCCTTGTCGGGCTCCTGCCCGGCGATGAAGGCCTGATTCACCACCCGAGTGCAGGGACCGACTCCGCGGCGTCCGCTGCGAAGATCCATCGGCACGAAGATGATTCCGGGCGGCGGCTCGAAATCCTTCTGCGCCACGCGGAGCTTCTTCTCTTCGAACTGCCTGAAGATGTCGATCCAGATCGGCAGTGCCGTATCGGCACCGGTGGCGCCAGGGCCCAGCGACCGGCTGGCGTCGTCGTAGCCGACCCATACGCCGACCGTATATTCGGGCGAGAAGCCGACGAACCACCCGTCGGTGTAGCCGTTGGTCGTCCCGGTTTTGCCGGCCAGAGGGTCGGCGAGCTTGTTCGCCGCGTAGGCCGTGCCCCGGTCCACCGTCCCCTTGAGCATGTAGGCCGTCTCGTACGCCACCTGCGGCTGGGTGGCCTCGGTGATCTCGGCGGGTGGCTCCTCGAGCACACGGCCGGAGTGATCGGTGATGCGCGTGATCCGCCGCGGCTTGACGTGCACTCCGTGATTGACGAACACGTTGAAGGCCGAGGTCATCTCCAGAGGCGAGACGCCGGCGGCGCCGAGCGCCAGCGACGGGTACGGCGGCAGAGTCGACGTGATGCCGATGCGTTTCGTGAAGTCGATGACATGATCGATGCCGGACATCATCAGGGTTTTTACGGCCGGGATGTTGATCGACAGCTCGAGCGCCCGCTGGATCGTCACGATGCCCGCGTAGCGCCCGCCGTAGTTCTTCGGCGTGTACGACGTCTTGTTGTCGATGTCGATGACGATCGGCGCATCGAACAGCGTGTCCGCCGGCGTCAGTCCCTTCTCGAATGCGGCGGCGTAGACGATGGGCTTGAACGACGATCCGGTCTGGCGCCGCGACTGCGTGGCGCGGTTGAACTTCGACAGGTTGAAGTCGTATCCGCCGACCAGCCCCACGATCTCTCCCGACTTCACGTCGAGCACGACCACGGCACCCTGCACCTGCGGCAGCTGGTCGAGCGCCCACGACTGTTTCTTCGTCCTGGCATCCTCGCTCAGCCGCACGTGGACCAGATCGCCCTTGCGCAGCGCCCCATCCATCGAGCGGCGGCGCGTCCACGCGTAGGCCTCCGGTCCGAGAACGATCTCGTCATCCCGGAGCCGGACCTTCGTGTTCTGCCGTCCGACTTCCAGCACCACGGCCGGGTAGAGCTTGTCGACGACGTACTCGTCGCTGCTCCAGGAAGGGTCGCGGTAGCCGTCGTGATCGATGCCTTCCTCGATCAGGTTCCGGGAAGGCTTCCGCCATCCCCGGCGGCGGTCGAAGTTGCGGAGTCCGCGCTGCAGCGCCTCTTCGGCGATCTCCTGGATCTGCAGATCGAGCGTGGTGTGGACGCCGAGGCCGCGCTGGTAGAGGTTCTCCACCCCGTAGCGCTCGCTCTTCTCGATGTACTGCCGCACCTCTTCGGCGAAATAAGCGCCGATCTGCGGCACCTCTTCCTTGAAGGAGCCGAGAACGATGGGAGCGTTGAGGGCCTGCTGGTACTGCTCTCGCGAGATGTAGTTTTCATCGAGGAGCCGCCGCAGGACGTGATTGCGCCGGCGCTTGGCCGCCTCGGGATCGATGAGCGGGCTGTAGGATCCGGGGCGCCGGATCATCCCGGCGATCAGCGCCGCTTCGGTGAGGCTCAGATCCTTCGCATGCTTGCCGAAGTAGAGTCGCGAGGCCTGTTCGACGCCGTAGGCCCCGTGGCCGAGGTAAACCTGATTCGCGTACAGCTCGAAGATCTGATCCTTCGGGAAATCCTTCTCGATCTGGACGGCGAGAAACGCCTCGTTGATTTTTCTCCGGAAGCTTTTCTCCGGGGTGAGGAAGATCATCTTGGCCAGCTGCTGGGTGATCGTGGAAGCGCCCTCGAGCTTCTTCCGGGCGATGATGTCCTTGAGCGCGGCGCGCAGGATGGACTTGGGGTTGATGCCGCCGTGGCGGTAGAATTCCCCATCCTCGGTGGCCACGATCGCGTTCACCAGGTGCGGCGACATGTCTTTCTTGCCGACGATGATCCGCTTCTGGATCGAGTACTCGGCAAACGCGACGCCGTTCCGGTCGAAGACGCGGGTGATGATGGCCGGCTGGTAGTCGGCCAGAGCCTTGACGGTCGGCATCCGGATGGCGTGCGCCGAGAGGAACCCGGCCGGGACGCCGAGAGCGAGCGCCACGAACAGGATCAGAAGGCGCGACCTGGTTCCGGGCAGTCGTCTCATGCTTCCTCAGGATAAACTATCGGCATGTCCTCGGTTCCCATGTCTGCCGGCGCACCCGACTGGAGCCGGCTCGTCACTGACTCGATCAAGAACAACGGGGTGTGGCACACCTATGCCAAGCTCATCGAGGCGCGGGGCACCTATCCGAACGACCTCTCGGTGCGCGGCTACGTCGAGATCGTCCGGAACGCCATCGTGCGGCAGTTCCTCGAGCACCCCAAGGGAATGAACTCGATCCCGAAACTCAGCGCCGAATTTCTCACGAACTTCGACCGGTTCAACCTCAGCGCGCAGGAGGGATTCCTCGTCTCGCTGATCGACGGCCGGATGGATATTTCCAAGCTGATCATCCTCAGCCCTTTCGATCCATTCACCACGCTGTTCAACCTGGCCAAGCTCCAGCACGAGCGCGCCATTACCATTCCACAATGACGACATTCGCAACCGACCTGCTCGACAAACTGCCCTTCGCCATCGCCGTCGTCAACGACGCCGGGGCCATCGACTATCGCAATGGGGAATTTCACGAGAACTTCGGCACCGACGTCTCGTGGATGCGTGATGCCGCCCGCGCCGTCGCCGGTGAGACCGGCTGGCTGCAGGGCTTCTTCATGGAAGGCGACGACCAGCGGACGATCGACATCGAGGTCAGCGGAAAGATCTACCGCGTCGACAAGATCATGAATCTGGCCCAGAACGGCTCGCCGTCCGTCGCGCTGGCGTTCGAGGACGTGACCGCCCAGCGCCAGGCCGAGCAGGCCAAGTCCGACTTCACGGCGCAGATCGTTCACGACCTGCGCGGCCCACTGTCCGGGATCCAGGGAACGCTCGAGTTCGTGCTCTCCCAGGAAGGGGCGAAGCTCGACGCGATGTATACCGATCTGCTCAACGAGGCGCAGCGCGAATCCGAGCGGATGATGAATCTCATCAACGAGATTCTCGATTTCTCCAAGATTCAGTCAGGCAGCTTCGCCGTCGAGTCGGAGCCGGTGCGCGTGGCCGGCCTGCTCAAGCGCGCGGTCCGCAGTCTCCAGTCCGTCGCCTCCCGCGACGAGATCTTCCTCATCAGCGCCCACGGCCGCGACGTCCCCCAGATCCTCGGCAGCGTCGAGAAGCTCACCCAGGCCATCATCAACCTCATCTCGAATTCGCTGAAGTTCACGCCGAAGAAGGGATTGATCTCCGTCGGCGCTCAGATCGTCCGCAACGGCGAGGTGCCCGACGCCATCGTCATCACCGTCACCGACAGCGGCATGGGGATCAAGACCAGCGAGCTGAAGAAGCTGTTCGAAAAATACAAGCAGACCGGCAACAAGTCCATCCGCGGCGGCGGCGGAACCGGCCTCGGCCTCTACATCGTCAAGCAGATCGTCGAGGCCCACGGCGGAGAGGTATCCGTGGCGAGCATCGAGGGCGTCGGCACCAGCATGGTGCTGAAACTGCCCGTGAAGCGCGCGGCTTAGGCGCGGACCCCCTACGCTTTCCGCAGCAGCCGGAGCAGCGCGATCAGCACGACGGCACCGACGGTGGCCGTGATCAGAGAGCCGATCAGACCGCTGGCCCCGATGCCGAAGAGGCTGAAGAGCCAACCTCCGAGCAGGGCGCCGATCACGCCGATGATCATGTACTGCAGGATGCTTCCACGGCCGCTCTTCATCACGATCGAGGCGATCCATCCCGCGGCCAGGCCGATGAGCAGAAACCAGATCAAATATTCGACTGACATGCCGTTCACCTAGTGCAGAGCCCGTTCCAGCACGAGATCGGTCTGCCGGTCGACCCCGACGTGGAAGTCCTCTTCGCCCACCGGCCGGAAGCCGTATTTCCCGTAAAACGCCAGAGCGCGATCGTTCTGCTCCCACACGCCCAGCCAGAGGGTCCTCGCCCCGCGCTGGCGCGCGACGTTCTCGACCTCGTCCATCAGGCGCTGCGCCACCCCTTTTCCGTGAAGGGACTTATCGACGTACAGACGCTTCAGCTGGATCGGGGCCGGACCGGTGACGCAGGCCGGTGCGGCTCCCTCCTGTACCTGCGCGTACCCGGCCAGCGCCCCGTCGCACGTGGCCAGGAGCGTGGTGATGGATGGGTCCGCGATCTCGGAACGCTGCCTGGCCTCGGTGTAGCTCGAGGCCAGAAAGGCGTCCATGTCTTCCGGCGTGTTGTACGGCACGAACGTGTCGAAGAAGATCCGCGCCGCCAGCTCGCTCAACGCCGCGGCGTCTTCGGTGGCGGCCCGCCGGATCACGATCTGCATACCGCATCGATCCCGAACGCGATCTCGTCCGTCGTCACGTCCGCTGCCACCACGCATTCGCCGACGCGACGCGGAAAGACCATCACGCGCGACGTGCCGGTGTTCTTCTTGTCGTGCTCCGTCGCTGCCAGAACATCACGCCGGTCGAGAGGCGGCACCGCCGCCGGCTCGTAAGCGAGGATCGTCCGTTCGATCCGCGCCGCTTCGTCGCGGCTGAGAATCCCCCGCCGGACGGCGATGGCGTTCGCGCCGATCATCCCCCACGCCACCGCCTCGCCGTGCGTCATCCCCTCGTAGCGCATGGCGGCCTCGATCCCGTGGGCGATCGTGTGCCCGTAATTCAGGAGACGGCGGAGATCCGCTTCCTTCTCGTCGGCGGCGACGATCCAGGCCTTGACGCGGATCTTCATCCGCACGAGATCGTCGATGACCTCCGCCTCGCGGCGCAGCACCGCGTCCCGCTTCGTCTCGAACAGTTCGAACAGCGCGGGATCGCGGATCACACCACCCTTCATGGCTTCGAAGATTCCGCTCAGAAGCTCCCGCGCCGGCAGCGAATCGAGCACCGCCGTGTCGGAGACGACCGCCCGCGGCGGATAGAAGCTGCCGATGAGATTCTTTCCCTTCGGATGATTGACGGCGAGCTTGCCGCCGATCGAGCTGTCGACCTGAGCCAGCAGCGTCGTCGGCACGTGGACGAGGTCGATGCCGCGCAGAAAGATCGACGCGGCGAAGCCGGCGGTGTCGCCGATCATCCCTCCGCCGACGACGACCGCCATCGAATCGCGCTTACCGCCCCGTTCCAGCAGCTCCGTCACGACCGCCTCGGCCGTGCCCATAGTCTTCTGCGCCTCCCCTTCGGCCATGGTGATGGTCTCCGCCGCCGGTGAGAACGAGTGTGCCACGCGGTTTCCGAAACGCTCGCGCAGGGCGACGGAGGTGATCACGAAGGGACGCCCGCGCGGGGGGACGAGCACTCCCGCTCGATCAATGAGATCGCGTCCTACGAAAACCGGGTACGAGGCGGACGCCTGCGCGATCGTGATGAAGGGACGTTCATCCTTCATCCTTCATCCTTTCAGTGCGATGCCGAGCTCGTCGAGCTGTTTCCTGTCCACAATCGACGGCGCGTCGCTCATCAGGTCGTGTGCGCGGGCCGTCTTCGGGAAGGCGATGACGTCGCGAAGCGAGTCGGCGCGGGCCATGAGCATGACCATCCGATCGACGCCGAGGGCGATGCCGCCGTGCGGCGGCGCCCCGTACTGGAACGCATCGAGGAGAAAGCCGAAGCGGTCCCTCGCCTCCTCATCCGCGATGCCGAGTGCGCGAAACATGCGCGACTGCAGCTCGGGGCGGTTGATGCGGATACTGCCGCCTCCCAGCTCCAGTCCGTTCAGCACGACGTCGTAGGCGCGGGCCATGGCCGCGCCGCGATCGGTCTCGAAGGTGTCGACGCTCTCCGTCGCCGGCGACGTGAAGGGATGATGGCGCGCGAACCAGCGCTGCGTCTCTTCGTCCCATTCGAACAGCGGAAAGTTCGTCACCCAGAGGAAGTCCCACCGGTTCTCGGGGATCAATCCCTGCTCGCGGCCAACGCGCAGCCGCAGCTGGCCCAGGACGTCCCACACTTTCGTCTGGCTGCCAGCGACGATCAGAGCGAGATCGTTTTCCCGGGCGGTCAGGGCGTTGCGGAGCGATTCGAACGTGGCGTCGTCGAGAAACTTTTTGATCGACGATCCCTTCTGCGCATCGAACTTGATCCAGACCAGACCGGTGGCGCCCAGCTTCTTCGCCTCTTCCGTCATCTCGTCGATCCGCTTTCGCGAGAGCGTGGCGCCGCCCGGGACCACGATGCCGCGGACGGTAGCCGCCGCGCGGAACGGCTCGAACGCCGTGCTCCTCGCCGCTTCCGTCACGTCGACCAGCTCCATTCCGAATCGGGTGTCGGGGCGATCAATGCCGAAGCGGTCCATCGCCTCCTGCCACGACATGCGCGGAAACGGAGCCGTCACCGGCACGCCCGCCAGGGGAAAGATCTCCGTGAACAGCCCCTCGATCAGGCCGTAGACGAATTCCTCGTCGATGAACGAAGCTTCGACGTCCACCTGCGTGAACTCCGGCTGGCGGTCGCGGCGGAGGTCTTCATCCCGGAAACAGCGCGCGATCTGGAAGTAGCGCTCCAGGCCCGACACCATCAGCAGCTGCTTGAAGATCTGCGGTGACTGCGGGAGCGCGTAGAAGTTTCCGGGATGCACGCGGCTGGGAACCAGGTAGTCCCGCGCCCCCTCCGGAGTCGACTTCGTCAGGATCGGCGTCTCGATCTCCAGGAAACCGTGGCGGTTCATGTAGTCGCGCACGGCGAAGACGACCTGGTGTCGCAGCATCATGTTCCGCGTCAGCGGCGTCCGTCTCAGGTCGAGGTAGCGGTACTTGAGCCGCAGCTCCTCCGTCGCGTCGGTCTCATCCTCGATGACGAACGGCGGCGTCTCGGCGCGATTCAGGATCTCGATCTTCGACGCCACCACTTCGACGTCGCCGGTGGGAAGCTTCGGATTGCGCCGCTCCTCGAGCCGGTTCACGACCTCTCCCTCGACGCGGACGACGTATTCGGAGCGAAGCTCCTTCGCAGCCGCGATGACTTCGGCGCCGGAGGTCAGCTTCTGATCGGCGACGACCTGGCAGATGCCGCTGCGGTCGCGCAGATCGACGAACACCAGCTCGCCGAAATCGCGCTGCTTGTGAACCCAGCCGGCCAGGAC
>DATLFC010000044.1:0-4983 GCA_035525015.1 Thermoanaerobaculia bacterium
CCTCGTGCACATTCCGCCGGGACGGTTCGGCAAGCCGGAGGAGATGGCGAACGCGGCGCTCTTCCTGGCCAGCGACGAATCGTCGTTCGTGAACGGCACGACGTTCCTCGTCGACGGCGGCATCACCGCGGCATACGTGACGCCGGAATGACCCCCGTGTCATCCTGAGCGCCGAAGAGCGCGAAGGATCCCCTGCAAAACATGGGGGTCCTTCGCCGTCTTCGCGGCTCAGGATGACACACCCGTGATCACCGCGGCATACGTGACGCCGGAGTGATGTTGCAGGGCGCGTGAGAGACGAGAAGCCGCTGCGCATCATCGTCCGCCGCCGGCGCGAGCCGCTCGATCTCGACGCGCGGGTCTTCCGCTACCTCATCGACCGCTACGGGTTCATTCAGCCGGTGAGGGAGGTTGCCGTCCCGTTCTGCAGCTGTTGCCGATCGATGACCCGCAGCAGATCTTAAGGAAGCTCACAACTCCGAAGACTTAGGGCTCGGGTTACCCGGCGGGCCGGATGTCGATGCCGCCGTTCGTCGTCCGCAGGCGGATCTCAGGGCCGCCGCCGTTCAGCGTCCCGCGAAGCGAGGTCCGGGTCATCCGGCTGGTGACCATCGGAAGGTCGCTCCGGACGGAACCATTCGTGGTCGAAGCATTGATGTCGGCAGCCAGGCCGGCCGGCACCGCGAGCTTGATCCGTCCGTTCGTCGTCTCGAAGCGCATGTCCCTGCCGGATGCGACCGAGACCAGCTCCACGTCGATCCCCCCGTTCGTCGTCGACGCGTCAACGGTACCGGAGCAGTTCGCCACTTCGATCCTGCCGTTGGTCGTGTCGAGCTCGATCTCGCCGCTCACCCCGCTGATGCGGAGGGCGCCGTTCACCGTGTCCGCCGAGACGTTCATCGAGCGGGGAACGCTGATCTCGTAGCGGACGCTCGCGTTCACTTCCTTGCCGAGAAAGTAGTCGAACAAACCGAGGTCGCCCTTTTTCGGGTAGATGGTGTTGATCTCGACCGCGCGGTCCGTCTGCCGGACCTCGATGCGCAGCGCTTTCATGGCCTGCTCGGCCGCGTCGCCCGATCCGCGAACCTTCTTCGCCGCGTAGACGCGCACCTGCGGCTGATCCCATCCCGTGATGGTGATGCTGCCGTTCACGTTCTCGATCTCGAAGCTCGTCCCCGGACGGACGTTCAGCGTCCGCTGGAACGTTTCCGTCAACTCGGCGGCGCCGGCGAGGGTCGCCGACATGACCATGGTGACGATGAAAATGGCTGTTCTTCGCATATCCCTGACTCTCCTGGTGCTCTCCGATACGGTTCCGAAGCGTTCGGGTTGCAGAAAGTTACAATCGGCGGCCGATGACACGCCGCGGCCTGCTCGTCGCCACCGCCGTCCTCGCCCTGCTGCTGGTGATCGCCGCCGTGCAGCTCCGCGGCCCGGCACCGCTTCCTGCCAGCGCCCCCTCCGACCGCTTCTCGGCCGAACGTGCCGTCGCCGTCCTGCGGGACCTCCTTCGCGAGGAAGTACCCCATCCTGTCGGCACTCCCGCCAACCACATCGTCCGGGACCGAATTCTCGACCGCTTCCGCGGCCTGGGCTACGAGGCCTCCATCCATCGCGCCTTCGTCTGCAACGCCACCCCCTCCTGCGCCACGGTCGAGAACATCCTCGCCACGGTGCCGGGTGACCGCGGACCGTGGGTTCTGCTCGTTGCCCACTACGACTCCGTTCCGGCCGGGCCGGGAGCTTCCGATGACGGGGTAGGCATGGCTGCCCTCCTGGAGGCGGCGAGGGCGGTCGGCGGGACAGCCGGGATCTCCTTCCTCATCACGGACGGCGAGGAAGCGGGGCTCCTCGGCGCCGAGGCGTTCGTCGCCTCTCCGTTGAAGGAGCGGGTCACGTCGATCGTCAACCTCGAGAATCGCGGGACGTCCGGCCCCTCGTTCCTCTTCGAGACGAGCCGTGGCAACGCGGGCCTCGTTCCCGCCATCCGGGCCCTCCAGCGGCCGAACGCGAGCTCTCTCTTCTACACGATTTACGAGCTGCTTCCGAACGACACGGACGTGACCGTGTTCAAACGCGACGGGCTGCAGTCGATGAATTTCGCCGCGATCGGCAACGTGGCGTACTACCACACGCCGCTTGACGATCTCAGCCGGGTCAATCTCCGGACGCTCCAGCACCACGGGGACAACGCCCTGGCCGCCGCGCGCGCGCTGCAGCAGCGCTTCGAGCCGGCACAGCACAACGCCGTCTTCTTCGACGTCATGAACATCGCTCTCGTCTCGTGGCCGGAGCGGTGGACGCTCTGGATCGCGCTCGGCAGCCTGGCGGTTCTCTTCATCGGCGCCCGCGACGCTTCGTGGCGCGATCTGCTGGCCGGCGCATGCCTGACGATCGTGGCGCTCTCGATCGCCGCGGCGGCGGCCGTCGCTCTCGTCTGGCTGGCCCACCTCCGAGCCGGCCCGTTCGGAAGAGTCGCCTATCCGCAGCCGGTGATCGCCGCCATGTGGCTGACCGGCATCACCGCCGTGCTCATCGCGTTCCGCTTCACCAGGAGCTCCGAGCGCCGAAGCCTTTACGCGGGAGCGTCGCTGGTGTGGCACGGCCTGGCTGTGGCTCTCGCCTCGTCGCTGCCGGGAACGGCTTTCCTGTTTCTCGTCCCGGCGATTGCATCGAGCATCTGTGTTGCGGCCCGCGCGCGTCCGCTCGTGGCCGCGATCGCGCCGGCGGCGACGGCCGGGATGCTTCTCTTCCCGCTCGCGCTGTTCCTTTATCCCGCGCTCGGCAAGACCGGTCTTCTGCCAGTCGCACTCCTCGTCGCGATGGTGGCAACGACGGTTGTCCCCTGGATCGAAGGCCGGGTATGGCCTCTGTCCGGCGGCATGGCGGGGATTGCGATCGCCGCCGCGCTGATCGCCAATGGGTTTCCGGTGTTCACCGCGGAGCGGCCGCGGCGCGAAGCGATCGAGCACGAGCTGCCGTCGCCGACCGTCGAAGCGGCAGTGGAACGGACGGGCGACGCCGTCACGATCCGGCTCACCTCGGCACGGGAGGCCGATCGCGTGATGCTCGAATTCGATGGTCAGGTGGACATCCTGCGCATCAACGGCGTCGCGCCCGCGCCGCCCAATCCGGGCCGCGTCTGGCGCGGCGCGCTGACCGTGTTCGGAGACGAGGCAGTGGTCGAGTTGCGCGCGCCGGACGGCATCGAGATCGTGGCCAGCGATCTCACGTACGGGCTGCCGCCGGAGGCGGGGGCCAGGGCCGCGCGGCGCGACGCGTCGGGGGCGGTGACGACGCACCGGGGGGATGTGACGGTGAGCCGCAGGAAAGCGCGGATATGAAAAAGGGCGCGGGTGAGGACACCCGCACCCCAAAAGCCTGCCAGCCTTTGCCTTACTTCTTGGATTTCTTCTTGGAGGGAGCCGCTTTCTTCCGGGCCGGCTTTTCCGCGGGCTCGGACTTCTTCTTCTTCTTCTTCGCCGCGGCCTTCTTCTTTGCCGGTTTCTTTTCGGCGGCCGGTGCTGCCTCGGTTTTTTCCTCGGCCTCCGGCGCTTCTTCTTCCGTCTTCTTCTTCGAGCGCGTCGGCGCGGCCGGCGCAGGAGTCTTCGTCTTCGATTCGGTCGGCAGCTCGTAGCCTACGAACTCGATGATGGCCATCTCCGCGGCGTCGCCTCGGCGCGAGCCGAGCTTGATGATGCGCGTGTAGCCGCCCGGGCGTTCGGCGAAGCGCGGACCGAGGGTAACGAAGAGCTTCGCCACGAGCGTCTCGTCCTGCACCATCCTCGCGGCATTGCGACGGGCATGGACGCTGTCGTTCTTGCCGAGGGTGATGAGCTTCTCGATGAGCGGACGGAGCTCCTTCGCCTTCGGGAGCGTGGTCACGATGCGCTCGTTGTCGATGAGCGAGGCCAGCTGGTTGCGGAACATGGCCATGCGATGGGCCGACTTCCGTCCGAGCTTGCGGTTCGCCATTCCGTGTCTCATTTACGTTCCTTCCTTACTCGCGCATCTCCGCGCCGCTGCGCGCGGCGCGCGACATGCCGAACGACAGGCCGAGCGACGCGAGGACGTCCTTGATCTCGTCGAGCGACTTGCGGCCGAAGTTCTTGGTGGAGAGCATTTCGCGCTCGGTGCGCTGGACGAGGTCACCGAGAGTGCGGATGTTGGCGTTCTTGAGGCAGTTGGCGGAGCGGACGGAGAGGTCGAGCTCCTCGATCGGCTTGGCGAGCATCTCGGCCATACGGGGATCGACTTCCGGCGCCGCGATCTCCTCGACCTGCTCGCCCTTGGTCTCGAAAGAGCTGAAGATGCGGAGGTGGTCGCCGAGGAGATCGGCGGCCAGGCTGACCGCTTCCTGCGGCGAGACAGCGCCGTTGGTCCACACCTCGAGAATGAGACGGTCGTAGTCGGTCATCTGCCCGACGCGCGCCCCCTCGACGCGATAGTTCACGCGGCGAACCGGCGAGTGGACGGAGTCGACGGGGATGTAACCGAGCGGCAGATCGGAATCGGCGTTGCGGTCGGCCACCTGGTACCCGCGGCCGCGCTTGAGGCGTGCCTCGAGCTTGAGCGTGCCCTCCTTCGAGAGCGTGGCGATGTGCGCATCGCGGTCGAGGATCTCGATGTCCGGATCGTCCTCGAAGTCGGCGGCGGTGACGACGCCCGGTCCCTTCTTCTCGAGGTACAGCGTCTTCGGCCCATCGACGTGGAGCTTGAACGGCACCTGCTTGAGGTTGAGGACGACGTCGGTCATGTCCTCGACCACGCCGGTGAGCGACGAGAACTCGTGCAGAACGCCCTCGACGCGCACGGCCGTCACGGCCGCCCCCTCGATCGACGAGAGGAGCACGCGGCGGAGCGCGTTCCCGATCGTGGTGCCGAATCCGCGCTCGAACGGCTGCGCGATGAATCGCCCGTAGTTCGGCGTGAGGGTCTCCGGATCGTAATCGAGCTTCTTCGGTTTCTGAAAATCTGACCACA
>DATLFC010000272.1:0-6297 GCA_035525015.1 Thermoanaerobaculia bacterium
ATTTTGCCGTACGTGCTACGGCAGCTGATCACTTTAAGCAAACCCTGAGCGAAGCGAAGGGTCAATCCTGGCCTCAAGGCCGAACTAGTTTGCTCGAGGGGACGATTCGGGTAAGGGCACAACTGACCCTTCGCTTCGCTCAGGGTTGCGGAGGGGTAGCCACGGGCTCGACGGTACGGGCACAGCGTATTTGTTCACGTGTGCCAGCCGGTCGGCGAGGCCGTCGCGGTTGTCCATCAGCACGCGGGCGGTGAAGAGGATGTAGCCGGTGGCGCCGCGGCGGGCCCGGATCTCGTGGATCTGCGCGACGATCTCGTCGGCGCGCCAGGCGTTGGGGCGGCCCGACCCGACGCGATGGGCGCCCAGCCCCGGCCATAGATGGCGGTCGAGGACGTTCTGATCCTTCCACCAGCGGAGCAGATGCCCGAACCGCTGCTGCGGCGCCGAGCGCGCCCAGTACAACTGCGGCGTGAAGTAGTCGACCCATCCTTCGCGCAGCCACTTCCGCGCGTCGGCGTAGATCTGGTCGTAGGCGTCGAGGCCGCGGACGCTCCGCGGATGCCCGGGGCGCCAGATGCCGAACGGAGAGATGCCGAACTTCACGTGCGGCTTCTCCTCCTTGACCGCCCGGGCCACGGCGGCGATCAGCTCGTCGACGTTGCGCCGGCGCCAGTCGGCGCGGGCCAGCCCGCCGCCGTACCGGAGCCACGTCGCCTCGTCGGGAAAATCGGCGCCGTTCTCCGGATACGGATAGAAGTAGTCGTCGAAGTGGATGCCGTCGACGTCGTAGCGGCGGACGATGTCCCGCACCACGTCGACGGCGCGCTGCCGCACCTGTGGCTCCCCCGGATCCATCCAGAGGAACGAACCGTACAGCCGGACGAGCTCGGGATTGGCGACGCTGATGTGGGTCCGCGCGGCGGGCGTCGTCTCCGACAACCGCCGGGCGCGGTAGGGATTGAGCCAGGCGTGCAGCTCGATCCCGCGCCGGTGGGCCTCCTCGATGGCGAAGGCCAGCGGATCGTAGAAGGGCTCGGGAGCGAGTCCCATCTGTCCGGTCAGGTACTCCGACCACGGCTCGAGGTCCGAGGGGTAGAGGGCGTCGCCGCTGGGGCGGACATGCAGCAGCGCGGCGTTGAGATTGCTCGCCACCATCCGGTCCAGGATGGCCACGAGCTCCCGCTTCTGCTCCTCCACCGGAAGGCCGGCCTGCGAGGGCCAGTCGATGTTGCGGACGCTCGCAATCCAGAGGCCGCGGAACTCACGGGCGGGGGGCGGCGGCGTCCCGATGTAGGCGCAGCTCCCGAGGAGGACGAGAGCAAGCATCGCCGCATGGGCCCTCGCCCCGCGGCCAGCGCCCCTCATCCGCCCTTCGGGCACCTTCTCCCCGCGGGCGGGGAGAAGGCTCTGTCTTTGGAACGACATCGGCTCATTGTACCCAAGGCACGCCGTTCGCAGATTCCCGGGGCATGAGTAAACAGAACAACGTCAATCCCGACCACTACTACGACGGGGACCGCAACCGGCAGGGCGAGGGCATCGTGCAGCACGAGCACAAGCAGCGCCTGCGGGAGAACGAGCAGGATCTGAAAGAGCGGAAGGAAGGGGAGCCGAACTTCATCCCTGGAGAGGCTCCGGTCGGAGAAAAGTCCGGTCAATGACCTCGCTTCACGAGTTGGAAGAGTCCGCGGGCGCGTTTGCCTTGTCGCGGCGGGGGCACAGTCTTCCTGCTTCCCCGATCCGCAAGCTGGCGCCGCTCGCGGACGCGGCCAGGGCCCGCGGGACGAAGGTCTACCACCTCAACATCGGGCAGCCCGACATCGAGACGCCGCCGTGCATGATCGAGCGGCTGAAGAGCCTCACGGCGAAGACGATCGAGTACTCACCCTCGACCGGAACGCCGGAGTTCCTCCGCTCGCTGCAGCGCTACTACGAGCGTCACGTCGGCATCACGCTCCACCAGAACCAGATCCTCGCCACGACGGGAGGCAGCGAAGCGATCCTCTTCGCTTTCATGGCCTGCGCGGACGAGGGCGACGAGGTGATCGTGGTCGAGCCGTTTTATGCGAACTACGCCACCTTCGCGGCCATGGCCGGACTGAAGGTCGTGCCGGTGACGAGCCGCGGCCGTGACGGTTTCCACCTTCCGCCGCGCCACGTCTGGGAGCGCGCTCTGACGCCGCGCACCCGATGCGTGATCGTCTGCAACCCGAACAATCCGACCGGCACCGTCTTCTCGCGGGAGGAGATGGAGATGGCCGCCGACTTCTGCCGCGCCAATTCGCTCTTCCTCATCTCCGACGAGGTTTACCGCGAGTTCGTCTATGACGGGCAGGAAGTCGTCAGTGCGCTGGCCCTGCCGGACGTCGACCAGTTCGCGATCGTCGTCGACAGCCTCTCCAAACGTTACAGCGCCTGCGGCATCCGCCTGGGGGCCCTGGTGACGCGGAACGCCGAGGTTTATTCAGCGGCGCTGCGGATGGCGGAGGGAAGACTCTCGCCCCCCGGCCTGGCGCAATTCATGGCCGTCGCCGCCGAGACGCTCGGCGACGAGTACAAGACACGCGTGGTCGCCGAGTACCAGCGCCGCCGCGATGTGCTCTTCGAAGGGCTGACGTCGATACCAGGTGTCTTCCTCCTCAAACCGGAAGGGGCGTTCTACTGCATGGCCCGCCTTCCGGTGAAGAGCGCGGAGGACTTCGCGATCTATCTCCTCACCGAATTCGAGGAAGAAGGGGAGACCGTCATGGTCGCTCCCGGCAACGGCTTCTACATCTCCCCGCTGGGCCGCGACGAGATCCGGATCGCCTACGTGCTGCACGAGGCCGACCTGCGGAGGTCCGTGGAGTTGTTGCGCATCGCACTGGAGCGATACAGGGAAAGGATGAAGGATGAAGTTTGAAGGATGAAGGATGAAGGATGAAGGATGAAGTGTTGAGGCTGGACACTTCATCCTTCATCCTTCATCCTTCATCCTTCCCATGAACATCCTTCCCATGAACCATTGGCTGATGAAGGTCGAGCCTGATTCCTACAGCATCGACGACCTGGAGCGCGACGGCAGGACGAGCTGGGAAGGTGTCCGCAACTACCAGGCGCGCAACTTCATGAAGCAGATGAAGGTGGGCGACCGCGTCCTCTTCTACGCGTCGAGTGCCGATCCCTCCGGCGTCAGCGGTCTGGCCGAGGTGAGCCGCGAGGCGTATCCGGAAAAGGATCCGACGTGGGTGATGGTGGAGATCCGCTTCGTGGAGAAGTTCCCGGAGGTGGTGCCGCTGGAGACGCTGAAGAGCACGCCCGGGCTGGAGTCGATGGGGGTCATCCGGAAGGGGAACCGCCTCTCGATCCAGCCGGTGGCGAAGGGCGAATACGACATCGTGGCCAGGCTGGGACGGAAGAAGCGATGAACGAGGGCGTGGCCGAGCTCACCGGCTACATCGATCGGATCCGCGAGCGGACGATGCGCGTTGTCGCCTGCATTCCCCCCGACAAGGTCGAGTGGACGTACCGCGAAGGAAAGTTCACGTTCGGCGATCTGATGCGCCACCTCGGCGCGGTCGAGCGCTGGATGTTCGCCGAGAACGCGCAGCGGAAGCCGAGCCGTTATCCCGGACACGGCCGCGAGCTGGCCGACGGCTACGAGGCCGCCGTCGAGTACATGAAGCGGATGCACGAGGAGTCGATGGCCATCTTCCGCGGTCTGACCGATGCGGACCTCGAAGCGAAGTGCATGACGCCGGGCCGCATGGAGCTGCGCGTCGGCAAGTGGCTCCGTTCGATGATCGAGCACGAGATCCATCACCGCGGGCAGATCTACCTCTACCTCGGCATGCTCGACATTCCCACGCCGCCGCTTTACGGCCTGACGGAAGAAGAAGTGAAAGCGCGCAGCGGCGGCCAGCCTTGAGTGCGCAGACCCGCGCCTGGAGCGTTCACATCCTCACGGCGTCGGGGCTGATCTTCGCGCTCCTGGCGGCCATCGAGATCTGCGTCCCGCAGCCCGACGCGCGGCGCGTCTTCCTCTGGCTCTTCATCGCCGTGGTGATCGATGCGGTGGACGGTCCGCTCGCGCGGCGGTTCAACGTGAAGGTCGTGCTCCCGCAGATCGACGGCCGCAAGATCGACGACATCGTCGATTACCTGACGTTCACGTTTCTTCCGCTGCTGCTGATCGCGAGAATGGGCTGGGTGCCGGCGCCGGTGCTGCTCTACGTCGTCCCGCCGATGATCGCCAGCGTCCTCGCCTTTGCGAATGCCGGCGCGAAAGACGAGGTCCGCGGCTTCTTTCTCGGCTTCCCGTCGTACTGGAACGTCGTGGCGCTCTACGCCGGCATCGTGGCGGCGTCGATCGGTACCTGGCCGAATGCGATCGCACTCCTCGCGCTGGCGGTCCTGACCGTATCGCCCGTCGGCTTCATCTATCCGAATCTGGCGCCGCGGCGTTGGAAGGGCGTGATCATGATCGGCGCCGTGGTCTGGGCGGCGATGCTGCTGGCCATGCTGCCGCAATACCCCGAACCGGCGTTGTGGCTGGTCGTCCTGTCGCTCGTCTACCCGGTGCTATACACCGGCATCTCGCTGCGGGAGTATTTCGGCCAGACAAAAAGCGCCGGTGGGAACACCGGCGCTCCAAAGTCTGCGTAGGGGGGGCTCAGCCGACCGGCGTGACGTTGGCAGCCTGCAGGCCCTTCGGACCCTCGACCACGTCGAACTCCACCGCCGAACCCTCGGCCAGGCTGCGGAAACCCGCCGCCTGAATCGCGGAGAAGTGGACGAACACATCTTCGCCACCCTCCATCGTGATGAACCCGAATCCCTTCGCGTCGTTGAACCACTTCACAGAACCTTTGCTACGCATTCGTGAGTCTCTCCTTCTGTCAGCCAGCGGCTACGCCACTACGGCCACGCCACCAGACTGGAGCGACCAACGTGCTCAGGGAGTCCTGAATTTCCCGTTATTTGAGGTTCTTCGGGGCGGCCCAGGAACAGATGGGGCAGGCGTCGCGACGGTGCTGGCGGGCCGGGCAGTACTCACGCCCGAAGTAAATGATCTGCACGTGGCGCTTCCCCCAGTCGGAAGAGGGAAAGAGCTTCTTGAGGTCGCGCTCGGTCTGCTCGACGTTCTTTCCTTTCGACAACCGCCAGCGCCAGGCGAGGCGGTGGATGTGCGTGTCGACCGGAAACGCGGGAGCTCCGAAGGCCTGCACCATGACCACGCTGGCGGTCTTGTGGCCGACGCCGGGGAGCGATTCGAGAGCGTCGAGATCCGCCGGAACGGTCCCTCCATGCTCGCGCAGGAGTGTTTCGGCGAGGCGCCTGATGTTGCGGGCCTTGCCGGGAGCGAGGCCGCAGCTTCGGATCAGAGCAAGGATCTCACTCTCCGCGAGGGACGCCATCGCCGACGGCGTGGAGGCGCGCGCGAAGAGCGCCGGCGTGACCTTGTTGACCTGCACGTCGGTCGTCTGCGCCGAGAGGAGGACGGCGATGAGGAGCGTGAACGGATCGCGGTGCCCGAGAGGGATGGGGGGCTGCGGATAGATGCGGTCGAGAATCCGGCCGATCCGCTCCGCCTTCTCGCTCCGCGTCACCGCGCCGCCTCGGCCTCGCTCCAGAGACGGATGGCCTCGGGCATGGGAGGAGATTCGACGGGGTCGCTGCCGGCCAGCTCGAACACCGCGGAGGGCGATATGTTCCCGTCGCGGCCGCGCAAGAGTCCCCGCGCGTTCGCCAGCGCAGCGAGCTCGCCGCTGCCCCGCTCCACCCGATGCTCGAAGTAGAACCACTTCTCGTCCCAGCAGACGACGCGTGTCTTCACGGTGAAGCGTTCCCAGGGCAGCAGCGACTTGCGGTAGGAGATCATCGTGCCGCCGTTGATCGGCCGCCAGCCGAGCTTCCACGATTTGCGAAAGACGCGGAAGCGGGCCAGCAGCTCCACGCGGCCGATGTCCATGAAGCTGAGATAGCGGCCGCTGTTCACGTGCATGTTGAGGTCGAGATCGTTCGGCCAGACGCGCATGTGGATGGCGGACTCCCCGAGGGGAGGCAGCTTCGGCGCGAATCGGGCGGCGATGAGTGCCTTGAGCAGGCGGAGGAGGACGACCACCGCGGCGAAGCGTAGCAGAGGGGACTCTGTGTCCTCTGTGTCTCTGTGGTGGCACCGGGCGGGGGGACGGTAAACCACAGAGACACAGAGAGCACAGAGACTTGTGCAGAGGTTCCCTAGTGGATTCAATTCAAATCGAACAGCATGATCTCGCCGGTGCCGGTGATCATGAGAGTCGACTCGTCCGAAAGGGC
>DATLFC010000045.1:0-4067 GCA_035525015.1 Thermoanaerobaculia bacterium
GCACACAGGCGGCTCACTCGGCGGCTTCGAGAACTCCGCGTATCGCCTCCAGTTTCTCTGGAAGCCGGTGGTGCGGGCCAGCGTGCTGCTGAATGTTCACGGGTGGGACATCGACGGCACGGCCAGGATCTTCCGGGCCAATATCCTCCAGCCGGGCACGAACAAACTCGATCCCGGCTTCGAACAGAACACCGTCTTTCATGACGGGCTGAACCAGCAGGACATCGCGTCGCAGGGGGGAGTGCTGAAAGCCGATTACGCGTTCGACAGCGGGACGCTGACGTCGGTGACGGGATTCGAAACGGTGGAGATGTACAGCCGCGGGGACATTGACGGCGGTTTCGGAGCGGTGTTCGCTCCTCCATCGGGCCCGGGCATCATCGCCTTCCCATCCGAGTCCGCCGACGGGATCCCCGACCTCGATCAGTTCACGCAGGAAGTGCGCTTCGCCAGCAATCTGGGAGGCGCGTTCGAATGGCTGGCCGGCGTTTTCTACTTCGATGAAGATCTGCGCGCCGAGACGTTCAGCTACGCCTCCTTCGAGCTCGGCAACCCGCAGGACGGTTACGCCTTCCAGAGGCAGAACGCGGAGTCTTACGCCGTCTTCGCTTCCGTCGACGTCTCGCCGAACGATCGCTGGAAGCTGAAGAGCGGGTTGCGCTACACGCACGAGGAAAAGACCCTTTCCGCCGAGCGTCCCATGCCGCTTTTCTTCAACACCGCCACGATTGCTCCCGTCACGGCCAGCACCGACGACGACAATGTGAGCTGGGATCTCAGCACGACGTGGATGCTCAGTCCTCAGGTGAACCTCTACGGCCGCCTGGCCACCGGCTTCCGGGCCCCGAGCATTCAGGGGCGGATCCTCTTCGCCCCCGACTCGGAAGGGGGGACCAATCCGGCCACGGATGGACTCTCCGTCGCCGACACCGAAGAGATCGTGTCGGCCGAAGTCGGTTTCAAGAGCGAGCTGCTGCAGCGGAGGCTCCGCATCAACGGCACCGTTTACCGTTTCGAAGTCGATGGACAGCAGATCACGGCCGTGGGCGGCGAGTACAACGTGGCCACCCTTTTGAACGCCGACAAGACCGAAGGACACGGCGTGGAAGTCGACATCAACTACGCCCCGAACCGGAACTGGCTGATGACGTTAGGCGCGAGCTACAACCACACGGAGATCAAAGACCCCGGCCTGGCCGTTACACGGTGCGGCGGAGGATGCATCATGCTCGATCCGATCGGGCCGAACGGGGTGCTGGTCGACGGCAATCCGTTGCCGCACGCTCCCGAATGGACCTTCAACGGCATCCTCGATTACCGCCGTCCGGTGGCCGCCGGCAACTTCACCGCCTCGGCCGACTTCGGCTACTCGAGCGAGAAACAGTTCTTCCTCTACCAGTCGGAGGAGTTCCGGAGCGACTCGTTCGAGCTCGGTCTCCGGTTCGGATACGCCTGGAGCAACTACGGGGTCGCGCTGTTCGGACGCAATGTCACCGACGCGGTCATCGTGCAGAACGGGATCGATTTCAACAACCTGACCGGCATGACGAATGAGCCGCGCATGCTGGGTCTGGAGCTGTCGTTCCGGTTCTGACGATGGCATTCCGAGCGCAGCGAGGAATGACGGGGCCGATCCCAGCCGTTAGAGTCTGACCTGGGATCATGAATTACCTCTCACGAAGCTTCTACATCGGCGGCGTCCGCATCGACCCGCCGCTGGCCCTCGCCCCCATGGCCGAGGTCACCGACACGTATTATCGGTCGCTGATCAAGGAGCTGGGCGGGGTGGGGCTCGTCGTGTCGGAGTTCATCTCGGCCGAAGGGCTGACGCGGAAGAACGACCGCAGCCATCAGATGCTGGCATTCAGCGAGAACGAGCGGCCGGTGGCGATCCAGATCTACGGCGGAGACCCTGAGCGCATGGACGACGCGGCGGCGATCGTCGAGGCGGAGGGAGTCGACATCGTCGACATCAACATGGGCTGCCCGGTCCGGAAGATCGTCAACAGCGGCGCCGGCTCGGGGATGCTGAAGGACTTCGACAAGGCCGCGCGCGTGGTGGAGAAGATCCGCAGGCGGGTGAAGATTCCGGTCACCGTGAAAGTGCGGAAGGGGTGGGAGACGGACAACGTCCTGCCGCTGCTGAAGCGCTTCGAGGAGATCGGCGTCTCGTCGATCGCCATCCACGGCCGCACGCGCAGCGAGGCCTACACCGGCGCCAGCGACTGGGGCTACATCGCCCAGGTCAAGAGCGAGCTCACCATCCCCGTCTTCGGCAACGGCGACGTCAAGACCGCCTCCGATGCCGTCCGGATGTTCGAGACGACCGGTGTCGACGGGGTGATGATCGGGCGCGCCGCGCTGCACAATCCTTTCATCTTCCGCGACATTCACGCCTACGTGAACGGGGAGCCGATCGCCGCCAACGAAGTGGAGCGGCGCATCGACGCCATGCAGCGCTACCTGTCGAAAATCGACGGCGCCCCGCAGATCGACAAGTGGAAGCTGCACAAGGCCCGGACCGTGATCGGCTGGTTCTCGAAAGGCATCCCTCACGGCAAGGACATCAGAACCGGCCTGCAGGACATTCTGTGCGTCGCCGATGTCCAGCGGCTGCTCGACCGTACGAGGCAGCAGCTTGCGGCTTGACCCGTTAGCGGTGAACGGTTAACGATCTTGCCCTTCCCCGATCACATCGAGCGCGTCCTCGACGCTTTCGGCGTCCCCGCCTACACGAAAGCGGCGCTCTTCGATCTCTACCTGTCGATGGGGAACGAGGTGCTGGAGGTCTTCAGCGACATCGCCGAGACGGTTGCTTCCCCGACGCAGCTTCGCCCCGAGGACACGCTTCTCATCCGCCACCAGGTCGTGGAGCGCTATCTTCGGAAGAATCATCCGCACTGGCTCCGCGGCACGCCCACGCCCAGCCTCTGGTTTCCGCGGCTCTCCCAGGGCCGCGCGTCGGGGCTGGTCACGCCGCTCGGCGCGATTCCCGACGCGGCGCGACTGGTGGTCGGTGACGCACAGCCGGTTCCCGACGGTGTCCTGATGCTCAGCCGCAACGCCCATTTCGGCGGGCGCGATGGAACGATTTCGTTTGATGTCGTCCCCGTCGCCGTCGAGGAAGCGGTCGCGGTCGGACAGGCCGAAGGGCAGCAGCACACCCTCCCCGGCTCGGTCGGCGAGACGAGCGGGACTCTTGACGCCGACTCGAACGTCGCCCTCATCTGGGAGATCCAGCCCAACGTCTACAAGCCGGCAGGAGAGCGGAATCGCGCCATCTCCCGCATCTACCGCCGCCACCGCAACTGGCATCTCGTCACCCTCGCCTCGGCGCTCTCCTGGCTGCGCGACAAGCGCTGCACGATCTTCCTCCTCCGCGGCGAGGCGCTGGCCGCCACGCATGAGGTCAACCCCGCCAAACCGGTCTCCGAGACGATCGTCGCTCTGCACAACCGGACCATCGCCCAGGTGACCGAGGCCCTCGGCGTCTCCCTGAGCGAAACGACCGTCGACGACGCCCAGATCCTCGTCAACGCCGAGGTCATGAACCACGCCCTCGGCCAGCACGTGGGAGAGACAGGGGCGGGAGGGGTGTTCTGGCGAGTGGTTTCGAAGGAAAGGATGAAGGATGAAGGCTGAAGGATGAAGGATGAAGGATGAAGGAACCGGAGGCACCTTCATCCTTCATCCTTCCGCCTTCATCCTTTCCAGGCAGAATAGAAGGCCGTGACGGCCGCGTTTACTCACTGCTCATGACCACACCGAAGCGCGTAGGGATAATCTCCCTCGGCTGCCCGAAGAATCTGGTCGATGCCGAGATCATGCTCGGGCAACTTCGGCAGGAGTCGGAGGTGGCCATCACGAATGACCTCGAAGAGGCGGACGTCGTCATCGTCAACACCTGCGGCTTCATCGACGCCGCCAAACAGGAGTCGATCGACACGATCCTCGAGGTGGTCGAGCGGAAGGGGAAGGGTGTGGAGCGCGTCATCGTCACCGGCTGCATGGTCCAGAAGTACCGGGCCGATCTGCAGGAGTCGATCCCCGAGATCGACGCCTTCGTC
>DATLFC010000275.1:0-18181 GCA_035525015.1 Thermoanaerobaculia bacterium
CTCGACGGAGGAAGCAGCGGGGTTGCCGCGGTTGAGGTTGATCGTGGCATCGAAGTCTGCGAACCGGCCGGTGACGTTGCTCATCAGGTGACGGATCCTGAAGTCCGCCGACGAGTGTGACTTGTCGACCTTGAACGTCTCTGCGACGAGCGGCGTGGCGGCAAAGAATGCGGCGATGAGCAGGAAACGGAACTGCTTCATTGGATCCTCCTGTATGCACGACGGGTCTTGTCGAGCAGCTCGATGAGCCGTTCGAGATCATGGTCTCCGAGTGACCGCAGCGCGGCGGCATCCGCTTCCCGGATCGGCTCGTCGAGCCGCTCGAGAAGGGACAGCCCTTCCCCGCTGATCCGGCAGAACACCTGTCTCCGATCGGTCAGGCAGCGCTCGCGGCGGACCAGGCCTTTCGCTTCCAGTCGATCGATCAGCCGCGTGATGCCCGGTGTCTGTTCGATCATCCGCTCGGCAATCTCGAGCGTCGGAAGCCCTGCCTCCCCCGCTCCACGGAGGATGCGCAGCACGTTGTACTGCTGCGGGGTGATGCCGACCGGCTCAACGACCGCGCCGACGGTGCGCCGGACAAGGTCCGCGGTACGCATCAACGCGACGGCCGCCTCTTCGGAGCGGGTCCGGAAAGGCCGGTTCTGCTTCAGTTCCTCCTGGATCGGTGCCACGGAGGGATAGATTACGCGACAATAGTTGATTAGTCAACTATCGTCCGCCCCGGCCGCCCTACACCACCTTCTCGGCCCGCTCGCTCCGGGTGAGGACGCTCGCGATCGTCGCCCGCAGCGATCCGGGATCGACCGGCTTCGAGACGAAGGCGTCGAATCCAGCCTCCGCGGCCCGCTCCCGGTCTTCGACCCGCGCGTACGCCGTCAAGGCCACGATGGGAACATCGCTCCGCTCGCGGATTTCGCGAAGCAGCTCGAACCCATCGCGCTGCGGCATGCCGATGTCGGTGACCACGACGTCGGCCGGCCATTCCTCGAACACCCGCAGCGCCTCCTCCGTCGATGCGGCGCCGCGCCCATCGGCGCCGCTCATGCGAAACACCGCCAGTGCGTAACGCCTCACGTCGGGCTCATCGTCGACCACGAGGATCCGGATCCCATCCAGCATCCCCGAGAGTTGCGCGTCCCGCGGCTCGTCGGCCTGATGAACCGGCACCTCGGTCCGCATCACCGGAAGCCGGACCGTGAAGGTGGAGCCTTCCTGGTCTCCGTCGCTGTGAGCGGCGACGCTGCCGCCGTGCAGCTCCACAAGGTGACGGACGATGGCCAGTCCGAGGCCCAGGCCGGTGTAGGCGCGCGTGGTGGAGCTGTCCGCCTGGCGGAATCGCTCGAACACATGGGGAAGGAACGCGGGATCGATCCCCTCCCCGCTGTCGATCACGTCGACGACCGCTTCCTCCCCTTCCGCTCGCAGCCGGAGATCGACCGTGCCTCCCGATGGCGTGAACTTGACGGCATTCGAGACCAGGTTCCAGATGATCTGCTGCAGCCGCGCCGGGTCACCGCAGACGATCAGCGGCGTCTCCGGAAGCTGCAGGCGGACGTCGATGCCCTTCGCCTCGGCGGCGGGGGCAACGGCGGCCACCGCGAGATCGACAATGGGCGCCAGCTCGAGCGGAGCCGGCTCGATCTTCATCTTGCCCGCCGTGATCCTCGAGACGTCGAGCAGGTCTTCGATCAACTGCGCCTGCGCGGCGCTGCTCTTCTGGATCGCATCGACGGCCACGGCGCGCGTGTCCTCATCGAGCTCCTCACCGAGGAGCTTCGACCAGCCCATGATCGCGGTCATCGGCGTGCGCAGCTCGTGAGAGAGCGTGGCCAGGAACTCATCTTTCGCTCGATTCGCCGCCTGCAGCTCCGCTTCCGACTGCCGCAGCGTGTCGGCGATCTGCTCCGCGCGCGCCCGCCCGCGGAGCTGCATGCGCAGCAAGGCGAAGAGAAGGAGGGAGATGATCACCCCTCCGACCGCCGTACTCAGAGTGAAGATGACAGGATTCGCCCCAGCTATCCGGCGGGAGGCAATGCGCACCGTCCACTCCCGCCCGCCCACTTCGATCGTGCTCGCCGATTCGTATCGCGGGGATTCGGAGGGCGCCGGCGAGCTCACATAGAAGGGGTTGTTTCCGTCGAAGATACTGAATGCCACGTCGCGCGACTGGCTGGCGAAGATGGCGTTGAACAGATCGTTCGCGCGGAACGGTGCGTAGACATAGCCGTACAGCTTGTCGCGACGCTCCTCGACCGTCGCCGGCGTGCCGCGGGCCGTGTACACCGGCACATAGATCAGAAACCCGCGCTGCTCTTCACCCGGATCGATCTCCTGAACGAGCCGGACCGGGGCCGTCGCCGCCGCCTCTCCCGTGTCCCTGGCGCGCGTCATGGCCTGATAGCGGGTCACGTTCGTCGACATGTCGTAGCCGATCGCGGCGCGGTTGCGATCATCGAGCGGCTGCAGCAGCACGATGGTGTGGTATTCGTCGCGCGGCGGCTCCTCGGGCCAGACGCGGAAGTCTGCGAACTCGTTCAGCCGCATTTCCATGACCACGCCCTGCAGATGCTGCCCGCGGACGCGAACCGACAGGCCGATCCCTTGAATGCCGGGGTGGCGCTTCGGGATCTCCAGTGCCTGCACGTAGGAGCGGAACTGGTCTCGCGTGACGTTCTGCCCCGCCGCGAAGAGGCCGCCCGCGGCGCGGAGGACGTTCACGTAGGTGTCGCTGCGGAAGCGGATGTCGTCGAGCGCCGCCGAACGCTCGCGCTCGAAGTCGGCGCGCTCGAAAATCTGCGAGCTTTTCCACACGTATGCCGACGCGAGCGCGGTCAGCGTCAGAAAGCTCGCGAGAACGATCCATGGCGCCAGGCCATGGCGCGTTGATGAGGCGGGGGCCATCGCTATGCAAGATCGGCGCAGCTAAGGCCGGCAAGGCGTCCGGTGGCCCACGCCCACTGAAAATTGAACCCGCCGATGCGGCCGTCGACATCGAGGATCTCGCCGCAGAGAAACAGCTCCCGGCAGCGGCGGGAGGCCATCGTCCGCGGGTCGACCTCGTCCAGCGGGACGCCGCCCGCGGTCACCTCCGCGTAATCGAAACCACGGTCACGACTTACGGGCAGGAGAAGGTCTGTCAGGGCCCGTGCCACGGCCCGGCGCTCGTCACGGCCGAGACGGCTGATCGGAACCGCCGGCGCAAGGTGCTCGAACAGGCGCTCGGGGACCGCCCCGCGCAGGAGGCTGGCTACCGTGGCCCGCGGGTTCCGGCGGCCGGCCTCGATCAGCCTGCCGTCGAGCGCTTCGAAGGTCTCGCCGGGCAGAAAGCCGACCGCGAGTTCTGCCGCCGGATCCTCCTTCCGCGCCGCGATCCAGTGCCGGCTGACGTCCAGCGCGACCGGCCCGCTGATTCCGAAATGCGTGAACAGCAGCGAGCCGCGGTGGCGATGCCGGACCCTCCCTGTCGAAGAACGGACGGACAACTCGACCACGGCGCTGGTCCCGCTCAGCCCCCGCACCCAGTGCGACTCTTCGATGACGAGCGGCACGAGCGCCGGAAAGGTGTCGGTGACCGAGTGGCCGAGCGCGCGGGCCAGCTCGTATCCGGCGCCGTCGCTCCCGGTTTTGGGAACACTCCGGCCGCCGGTCGCGATGACGACGCGATGCGCTTCGATCGGTCCGCTGGTCGTCTCGAGCAGGAACCCCTGGCGAATGTTCAGCACACGCGTGCCGGCCAGAATCTCGACACCGCTCCGTTCCGCCTCGCGCAGCAAGGCATCGAGCACGGTGCGGGCTCGATCGGTGACGGGAAAGAGCTTGCCCGTCTCTTCGTGCTTCAGCTCCACGCCGAGGTCGCGGAAGAAGTCGACCGTCTGAACGACGGTGAACGTTCGCAGGATGCGGGCGATCGTGTTGCGGTTGCCGTTGAAGTCCTCGGGCCTGACGACGGCATTCGTGACGTTGCAGCGGCCGCCCCCGGAGATGAGGATTTTCGCGCCGATCTTCTTCGCACCGTCGAGGACGGCGATCTTCAAGGCGCCGCCGCCGCGTCCGGCGAAGATTCCGGCCATCAATCCCGCCGCGCCCGCGCCGACGATGGCGATGTCGTATCGCATGGGAGGCGGATGCTATCCTCCCGCGCCATGTTCGGCCGTCTCGTCGTCGCCCTCTTCGCGCTGCTGTTCGCGGTTTCCGGCCAGGCCCGCAGCGCCAGCGAGCTCCAGCTCGCGCTGCAGAAGCTCAACGTTCTCGGCAGCGCGCTCTACGTCGCGGCGCATCCCGACGACGAGAACACGGCCATGCTGTCGTGGCTCGCCAGCGGCCGCCTCTACCGGGCTGGTTACCTCTCGCTCACGCGCGGAGACGGCGGGCAGAACCTCATCGGCGGCGAGAAAGGGGCGCTTCTCGGCGTCCTTCGAACGCAGGAGCTGCTGGAGGCGCGCGAGATCGACGACGCCGAGCAGTTCTTCACGCGCGCCATCGACTTCGGCTACTCGAAGACGGCGGAGGAAACGCTGCGCGTCTGGGACCGCGGGGCGGTCCTGGGCGACGTGGTCTGGGTGATCCGGAAGTTTCGTCCCGACGTCATCGTGACGCGCTTCCCGGCCACGGGCGAAGGGGGTCACGGGCAGCACACCGCCTCGACGATTCTGGCCGAGGAGGCCTTCCGCGCCGCCGGCGATCCGGCACGCTTTTCCGAGCAGCTGCGGCACGTGACGACATGGCAGCCGAGGCGGATTTTCTGGAATCGCTTCTCCTTTCAGCGCATCGACCCGGACTCCGAGCTCGTCGCCCGCGATGTCCGCGTCGACCTCGGCAGCTACAACCCCCTTCTCGGCCGCTCCTACACGGAGATCGCCGCGGAGAGCAGGAGCGAGCACAAGAGCCAGGGATTCGGATCGGCGGAACGGCGCGGCAGCATCATCAACTATTACAACCAGACCGGCGGCGACCCTGCGACCGGCGATCTGTTCGAAGGGATCGATACGACGTGGGGTCGTGTCGCCGGCGGCCAGCGGGCGGGAGAGCTTCTCGGCCGGGCCGCGAGCGCGTTCGACCCCCTGGCGCCGGCTAAGTCGATTCCGCTGCTGCTCGAGGCGCACGCCGAACTGCGACGGCTGGCCGCCTCGGAACCGGGCAACGTCTGGGTCGAGGCGAAACAGCACGAGTTGCTCGGTGTCATTCGCGACGCGGCCGGCCTGTCGATCGACATCAACGCCGCCGATTCGATGGTCACGCCGGGCGGCGAGATCACGATGAGCGTCTCCGTCGTCAACCGGTCCGACTATCCGTTCACGCTCTCGACAGTCGCATCGCCGTGGGCGCAGCCCTCGAAGGCACCCGGCACGCGGCTCGAGTACAACCAGCCGGTCCGCACCGAGCTGACGCTCCGCATTCCGGATGACCATCCGATCTCTCAGCCCTACTGGCTGCGAGAGGAGCCTTCCACGGGGATGTTTCACGTCAGCGACCCGATCCTCACCGGCCTCGCAGAGAATCCCCCTTCCGTTCCGATCACCGTCTCGCTGACCGATCCCGGGATGCGGACGTTGATTTTCACGGTCCCCGCCGTCCACCGGAGCGTCGATCCGGTTGCCGGCGAGCGGATCCGGAGCGTCGACATCGTTCCACCGGTTGCGATCGCGCTGGCGGAACAGGTTTACCTCTTTCCGGATGCGGGCTCGAAGGAAGTCGTTCTGCGGATACGGAGCTTCGGATCGGCCGGCAAAGGGACGGTTCGCCTGATGGCACCGGCGGGATGGCGTGTGGTACCGGCTTCGGTTCCCATGGCCTCCGAGGTCCGATTCACAGTGACGCCGCCCGCGGCGGCCATGGTCGGAACACTGCAGGCCGAGGTGGAGCTGGAGGATGGCCGGAAGTCGTCACGGCAGCTGGTGGAGATCGCGTATCCGCACATCGAGCCGCAGCGGATCTTCCCTCCCGCGACGGCGCGCCTCGTCCGCGCCGATGTGCGCCGCCGCGGCGAGCGGATCGGCTACATCGTCGGGTCGGGGGATGAGCTTCCGCAGTCGCTGCGCCAGGCCGGCTTTGACGTGACGCTGCTCAGCGACGCCGATCTGGAGCGCGGCGATCTGGCGGCGTTCGACGCCATCGTGGCGGGCGTGCGGGCGTACAACACGCGCGACGCGCTCAGCACGGCGCATGCGCGTCTGATGGAGTACGTCGAAAACGGCGGCACGTACGTCGTGCAGTACAACACCGCTTCGACCTTCACCAGCGACCGGCTGGCCGTCCCGCAGCCGGGGCCGTACCCATTCCGGATCTCGCGGGATCGGGTGGCGGTCGAAGAGGCGCCGGTCGAAATTCTCGCGCCGTCACACCCGATCATGACAACCCCCAATCGCATCACCGCCGCGGACTTCGAGGGATGGGTTCAGGAGCGCGGCCTCTACTTCCCCGATCAGTGGGATGCGAAGTACCAGCCGTTGATCGCGACGCACGATCCCGGCGAGGATCCGAAACGAGGCTCGCTCCTGGTGGCCCGCCACGGCAAAGGCGTCTTCATCTACACCGGTCTCTCGTTCTTCCGCCAGCTCCCGGCGGGCGTGCCCGGCGCGTATCGTCTCTTTGTCAATCTCGTTTCAGCGCGGTAACAGGAGGCCTTCATCCTTCAGACTTCATCCTTCATCCTTGTGCCATGACTGAGCCACCACCGATCGGAAGGAGCTGGAAGCGGTTGTACACGGTCGTGCTGCTGACGCTGGCGGCCGAGGTGCTGATCTTCTACCTCTTCACGAAGGCCTTCGAATGAGGGCGCCGGACTGGATCGTCCTCTGCGTCACGCTGTTCACCATCGTGGCGTACGGTGTCTGGAAGGGGCGGCGGCAGAAGCGGCTGGAGGGATACCTGCTCGCCGACCGGGAGCTGCAGTGGTACACGATCGCGCTGTCGATCATGGCCACGCAGGCCAGCGCGATCACCTTCCTGTCGACGCCGGGCCAGGCCTTCACCGACGGCATGCGCTTCGTCCAGTTCTACCTCGGGCTGCCGGTGGCGATGGTGATCCTCTCGGTCACCGCGGTGCCGATCTACCACCGCCTCAAGGTCTACACCGCGTACGAATATCTGGAGACGCGGTTCGGTGTCGGCACGCGGACATTGACCTCGTCGCTGTTCCTGATTCAGCGCGGTCTCTCGACCGGCATCACGCTCTACGCTCCGGCGCTGATCGTCTCGGTCATCCTCGGCTGGAACATTCACATCACGAACATCGTGATCGGGGTACTGGTCATCATCTACACCGCCAGCGGCGGCACGAAGGCGGTGAGCTGGACGCACATGCATCAGCTGGTGATCGCGCTCGGCGGGATGGCCATCGCGCTCACCGTGGCCATTGCGAAGCTTCCTGCCGAGGTCGGATTCATCGACGCCGTCCGCGTGGCGGGGAAGATGGGGCGTCTCAACGCCATCGACTTCACGTTCGACCTGACCACGCCGTACAACTTCTGGTCGGGTCTGTTCGGCGGATTGCTCGTGGCGCTGTCGTACTTCGGCACCGACCAGTCGCAGGTGCAGCGTTACCTCACCGGGGAAACGGTGGCGCAGAGCCGCCTCGCGCTTCTCTTCAACGGCATGCTGAAAGTGCCGATGCAGTTCTTCATCCTCTTCGTCGGCGCCATGGTGTTCGTGTTCTACCAGTTCATCGCGCCGCCGCTCTTTTTCAATCCCATCGAACAGGCCAGGATCGGCGCGAGCGAGTACGCTACCGAGTACGCGCAGCTCGAGGAGCAGCACCGGCAGACCTTCGATCAGAAGCGCGCCGGCATCGGCGACATGCTGGCGGCGATGGACCGCGGCGATCAGCTCGCGGCCGATTCCGCCGCGGCCAGGCTCGATGTGCTGCAGGCCGAGCAGGCCGCCACGCGTCAGGCCGCCGTATCGCTGATCCGGAAGAACGATCCGCTCGCCGACACCAGCGACACGAATTACGTCTTCCTCAGCTTCGTGATCCGGAACCTTCCCGTCGGGCTGGTCGGGCTCCTGCTGGCGGCGATCTTCTGCGCGGCCATGTCGGCGACCGCGGGAGGTCTCAACTCGCTCGCCTCGACCACCGTCGTCGACGTCTACCGCCGCCTCATCGCCCCCAACGCCTCGGAACACGACTACGTCCGAATGTCGAAGCTGATGACGGTGTTCTGGGGCGTTTTCTGCATCGGCTTCGCCTCGTTCGCCGGGCGCCTTGGATCTCTGATCGAAGCGGTGAACAAGCTCGGGTCGCTCTTCTACGGAACGATCCTGGCCATCTTCCTCCTGGCGTTCTACACCAGGCACGTCGGCGGCCGGGCCACGTTCCTCGGCGCCGTGATCGGCGAGGTGGCGGTCATTCTCTGCGCCACGTTCACGAACATGGCCTGGCTGTGGTGGAACGTCGTCGGCTGCGTGGTGGGGGTGATCGCCGCGCTCCTCATCGAGAGCGTGATGCCGGAAAGGCGCGCCGCCCCCGTGTCATGACACGTCGCCGAGCGTGGCGGCGATCGCAGGACGAGGGGCGCGGCGGAGCTGCTCGGGGACCCGCGTGGAGCAGCAGGCCCGGGCCAGGGCAGCTCGGTCGCGCTGCATCTCCCGGTCGTCGCGCAGCGCGGTGAGCAGCGCCTCGAACGCGATGCGGACCGCCGGCTGCTCCGGCGGCGCAATCGCGTAGTGCGCCCACTTCCCGTCGCGGCGTGCGGTGGCCAGGCCGGCGCTGCGCAGATAGGCCAGGTGCCGGGAGATCTTCGGCTGCGGCTCATCGAGGACCTCGACGAAGAAGCAGACGCAGACCTCGCCATCGGACATGAGATTGAGAAGGCGCAGCCGGGTACGGTCGGCCAGAGCCTGAAAAAGGGCCTCGAAGGCCTCGGCGGTCGGTTTTTCTTTCTTCACAGTCATATTCGCCTTGACAGATATGAAGCCCGGACCTATCCTGTCCATCACATTCGCATCAGCGAATATGAGGATGCTATCATGAAATCCGATGTTCAGGTACTCAAAGCACACCTTTCGATCAACGTCCGCAGCGTCGAGCGGAGCCTCGACTTCTACCGGAAGATGCTCGGCATCGAGCCGGCCAGGGTCCGCACCGGTTACGCCAAGTTCGACATCCAGAACCCGCCGCTGAACCTGGCCCTGAACGAGGTGCCCGACCTCGGCGACGCCGGTGCGCTCTCCCATCTCGGTTTCCAGGTCGGTTCCACCGGCGACGTCCTGGCCATCCGGAAGCGGTGGGAAGAGGCCGGCCTCTTCACCCGCGACGAGATGAAAACGGACTGCTGCTACGCCACGCAGGATAAGACGTGGGTCAGGGATCCGGACGGCAACGAGTGGGAAGCCTTCGTCGTGCTGCAGGACAACCTTCCGGAGATCGGCGCCGCGTCGGCGTCCTGCTGCGTGACCACGGCGAGCTGACACGAGTTTGAGTGTGCCCTCTCCCCGCGTCAGCGGGGAGAGGGTGGCCAAAGGCCGGGTGAGGGGCTCATCTCCAGGTCTGCGAGATCCGCCGGATCTCGCTCGCGAAATCCTGATTGCCGCTACCGGCCTTCTGGATGGCCATCTCCGCGGTGCGAAGCGCATCGGCCTTCCGCCCCTGGGCGTTGAGCATCCGCGCCTTCAGCCAGAGATTCGCGGTCGTCTCCTGCGCCGCGAGCGACATGTCGAGCCACTTCTGCGCTTCGGTCGGGCGATTGTTCGAGAACGCGAAATCGGCGGCGCGATACGGAATCAGCCAGCGGTTGTTGTCGATGCCGGCGATGGCCTTCTCCGCCGCTTCGAGCGAGCGCGCCGTCGACTGCGTGTCGACGGTGAAGGGAACGGCGAGGTTCTCCCAGCGCAACACGACCTTCGCCGTGTCGGTCGTCATCTCCGGGATCTCGAACTGCATCCACTCGCGGAACTCGGCCCGCTCCGGCTTCGCGCTGATGCGGAGCGCATCGTGCGCCTGGTCGTAGCTGTAGCTGCCCCACTGATTCGCCGTCTTGTTGAAGATGACGGTCCACTGCTCGCGGCCGGGAACCGTGTGCAGGCTGTAGCTCCCCTTCGCCAGCCGCTGCCCGTTGATCACGACGTCGTCGCTGAATTCGATCGTCGTGGCCTCGTTCGCCCCGGTGCGCCACACCTGGTCGTACGGCACGAGCCCGCCCCAGATCGTCCGCCCTTTCACGCCGGGACGGTTGTAGGTGATGGTGATGTCGGTCGTGCCGACGGTCTGGGTAACGCTCCCCTTCGGGCTCACCCGCGGCAGATTGAGCTGCTGCGCCGATACCGCCGCGGCGACGAGCAGCGTGGCAAGAACGATGATTGTTTTGCGCATTGCACCCTCCATGTTTGAGCGGCGTCTTTCTATCATGAGTCGGCACTCCGGGAGGCCCGGCGATTGCACCGGAGCCCGGCCGTGACCGCCATCGTGCTCTTCGGCGGCCGCTCGGACGAGCGGCATGTGTCGGTGGCCACGGGACAGAACGTGGCCCGCGCCCTCGGTACGCCCCTCTGCTGGTTCTGGGCGCCGGACGGATCCCTCTTCGACGTCTCCCTCGCCGAGCTCCTCGCCCACCAGCGGCCGTTCGAGATCGACTTCGAGCCCTCCCGTCCCGCGATCTGGCCCGATCTCGAGCAGGCGCTCGACACGCTGCCGGTCGAGGACCCCGTCTTCTTCCTGGCGCTGCACGGCGGCGAAGGAGAAGACGGAACCGTGCAGCGGATGCTCGAGCAGCGCGCCATTCCGTTCACCGGTTCCGGGTCGGAGGCGAGCGCCGCGGCGTTCGACAAGAAGCGTGCAAAGGAAATCGTGCAGGGAAGAGTGCGCGTGGCCGAATCCAGCACCGCACCGGCCGGCGACCGCGACGCGATCGCCACCGCCGTCCGCGATCTGCTGACCCGGCACGAGCGGGTCGTTCTCAAACCGCTCGCCGCCGGCTCGAGCCGCGGCCTCTTCTTTCTCGACCGCGGAGGAAATCTCGACGACGTGGTCGACAAGGTGACAGCGATCCGGCTCCCCTACATCCTCGAGCAGTTCATTGCCGGCCGCGAGCTGACGGTCGGCGTAGTCGATCTCGGCAACGGTCCCATCCCCCTCCCCGTGCTCGAGATCGAAGTCGACCCCGGCCAGACCTTCGACTACGAAGGAAAATACCTCGGCAAGGGAACGCGCGAGATCTGTCCCGCCGACATCCCCGACGAGATGGCTCGCGCGGCGCAGGAGGTTGCGGTCGATGCGCACGTCGCGCTCGGTTGTGAAGGCTATTCGCGGACCGACATCGTCGCGGCGGAGGACGGCAGTTACTTCCTCGAGCTGAACACCCTGCCCGGCCTGACAACCAGCTCCCTCGTCCCGCAGGAATTGAAGGTCGCCGGAATCGACTTCCGGGAGTTCCTCGAGAAGCAGCTCGAGCTGGCGCGGCGACCGCTCAGCCAGCCGGCTCGTTCCGCACGGTGATCCGCCCGTCCAGCGCGGGAGTCAGCGGCAAGCCGCGCTTCTGCAGCGCTTCCAGAACGATGTCGCGCACCGGTCGCGCCTGATCGATGGAGATCCGCTCGGCCGGGATCGTGCTGGTGACCGGCGCCATGCCGTCTCCCCCGTAGGCGAGAAAGTCGGGCATGACCACGCGGTAGAGCTTCTGGCGGTCGATGGGCTCCCCGTCGACGGTGACGTCGGTGACGCGATAGCCCGACGCTGCATCGACGGTGTACCGAAGGCCGCTGACCTGAAGGAGGCCGCGCCCCGTGCTCGAAACAACGTTGAGGGCGTCGATGACCTGCTGGCCGGTCATGGTCACCACGGCTGGATAATTGTCAAAGGGACTGACCTCGAAGATGTCGGCGTAAATGAGCGCGCCGGCACGGAGATCGGCGCGGATGCCGCCGGAGTTCATGAACGCGAAATCAGTCCCCGCCCACTCGCGCATGGCATCGGCGAGGAGGTTGCCGATCGTCGTTTCGCGCGCACGGCCGCGCTCGAACGCCGCGGTGGCGGTGAGACCGAGCGGCTGATTCCGTTTCGCGGCCACCTGCTCGAGAAACGGCGCGATCACCGCCTGGATCCGCGGATCGGGAGCGGCTCCTTCGATCTTCGTCGGAGGACGGAGGATCGTTCGCTCATCGAGGACGCGGCCGGCGGCGGGATCGATCGTGATCTCGACCGCCGAGAATTCGGTGCTGTACGGAAGCGACTGCACGGCCCCCGTTCCGTTGATGAAGTGTCGCATCTGCTGATGCGTATGGCCGCCGAAGTAGACGTCGACCGTGCCGGCGGGCAGCGCCTCGAGCAGTTGATTCGCCTCGTGCCGTTCGTCGCAGCTCGAAGCATCGAACGGATCCTCGACACTGGTGCAGCGGCCGCCCATGTGTGCGATCACGACGATGGCGTCGGCACCTCGAACCCGCAGCGCGCGCGCCTCACGAAGTGTCGCCGCGACCGGATCGCGGAAGTCGAGGGAGCGGACGTTCGCTTCGAGCGTGACGTTCGGCGTGTCGGGAGTGGCCAGCCCGATGATCCCGATCGTTGCCCCGTCGACCTCGACCATCGTCGACGCGCGGGCCCACGCCGGAATCGCGCCGGTCGCCCGCTCGACCATGTTGGCCGCCAGCAGCGGAAACTCGGCGATGCTCGCGGCGCGCTTGAGCGCGCCGAGCGGATCATCGCCCGGTTCATCCGCCAGGACGCCCTCCCCAACCGGCCCGAAATCGAATTCGTGGTTCCCGACGGCCGCGGCGGCGTAGCCGAGGGCGTTGTAGGCGAGGACGACCGGTTCGCCCTCGAAGAGGTTCGATTCCAGCGTCCCCTGAAACATGTCGCCGGAGTCGAGCAGCACGACGTTGCCGCCGTACGCGTCGCGGAGCGCCTGGATGTGGCTCGCCAGCAGCGCCACACCGCCGCGCTGCACTCCGCTCTCGATCCGGCCGTTGAACCACCCGTGCACGTCCGTTGTCCCGACCAGAACCACCTGCACGGTCTGAGGTGCCGGCGGCGCCGTCGCGCAGGCGGTCGTGACGAGAAGAAGGGCAACGAGCAGGCGTTTCATGGGTGGCGGATTATGACAGGCCTTATGCTTCCCGCATGGTCTACTCCCTCGCCGCCGGTGCCGTCGCCCTCGTGCACTTTCTCTTCATCGTCTTCGTCGTGCTCGGCGGTCTCCTCGTGCTCCGCTGGCCGAAGCTGATGTGGGTTCACCTGCCGGTGGCGGTTTGGGGAGTGCTCATCGAATTCGCCGGCTGGTACTGCCCGCTGACGACGTGGGAGAATCAGCTCCTGCGGCGCGCCGGGCAGGCAGGGTACCGCAACGGCTTCGTCGAGCATTATCTCTTCGCCGTGATCTACCCCGACGGCCTGACGCGCGGGATGCAGCTGGCCCTCGGCGTCGCGGTGCTCGCCATCAACCTCGCCGTATACATCCGTCTGTTTCAGCGCGCGTAGCGAAGCCCGATCCGGAATGCACGCGGCTGTCCGACCGTCGTCACCGGTGTGGCGCTGACCTCGATCAGCTCATTGAAGATGTTCTCGACCGAGAATGTCAGATCGATCCTTTCCGCAACCGGGTATCCGACGAATGCATCGGCGACGAAGTAGCTCCGCAGGGGCAGCAGGTTCAGATCGTCATCGAACTGCATCGCCGACCATCGCCCCTGCAGTGCGGCCGTCAACGCTCCCTGATAGCGCAGTTGCGCCGTGGCCTGATGGCGCGGCACCTGCGGGATCCGGTTGCCGTTCGAGAACACGGCGTCGGCAAAGAGATAACCGGCAGACGTCCGCAGCGACGGCGTGATGCTCCACTCACCTTCCACCTCCGCTCCGCGTGAGCGTCCGCGGGCGACGTTCTGACGCTGCCGCGTGATGAGCTCGGGGGTCACGGAGAGGGTGACGTTGGCGATCAGCGCGTCCATCTCCATCCAGAAAAGCGTGGCGCGGAGGTGGTCGCCGCGCGCGCCGAGCTCCACGGCCGTGACGGTCTCGGCGCCGAGGCGGTCGTTGGCGAAGGTGATGATGTTCCCGACGCGGAAATCGCGATGGAGCTCGTTCAGCGTCGGCGCGCGGAATGCACGATACGCGGATGCGGTCAGGGCCGGGCCGCGCGAAGGGCGGTAGAGGACGGCCAGGCGCGGACTCCACTGGTCTTCGTTCTCCCAGACGTCGAAACGAACACCGGCCGTCACACTGAGCGAGGGCGAGACCAGCATCACATCCTCGGCGAACGCGCCGAAGGTCCGCTGGCGCTGTCCCGACGAGACATCGCGGATCTCGACGCCGGCAAGGATGGCGTGCGACGTCCCGGCGGCGCGCGCCCAGTGGATCGTCGACCCGGCGTTCGTCGACTCGATGTCCTGCTCCGCCGTCAATCGCTCGCTGGCACGACCGGCGCCGATCGCGGAGAACGTCTGGTAATACTCCTGATCGCCGAGCCACCCGCGCCCGGTCAGGAGTCCTCCGAACAGCGGCAGATCGCCGCCGCCGCCGAGCTGCCGGATGGTCGTCTCATTCACCTGGAGCGGCGTGCCGTTGTTGCGCGCTTCGTCGAAGTACGAGAGACGGAGAAACGCCGTGCCGCGATGGAGCGAGACGTCGGCCGCGACATGCTCCGAATCGGCGGCGCGATCGACGGCACCGCGCGCGTCAGGCACTACCAGGACGTGTCCTCCGGTATCGAATACATCGAGCGAGACGGCGGCGCGCCAGTCGCCGCGCGGCACGACGGCGTACGCGGAAGCGGCCGTCGTCGACTGCGAGCCCGCCGCCAGTTCCGCGGCCAGCGCCGGCTCCTGCCGCCGGATGAACTGCACGACACCCCCCATGGCACCGCTGCCATAAAGCTCCGAGGCGCCGCCGCGCACGATCTCGACGCGCTGGAGCGCGAGGGTCGAGACGCGCCCCCAGTACACCCACCCGCCGAACGGATCGTTGAGCGGAATGCCGTCCTCGAGAACGAGCGCGCGACTGGCGCCGCTGGCCCCGATGCCCCGCAGCGTCACCCCCTGCGTCGTCGGATTCGCAACGCGGCTGGACGAGCGCCGGAAGAGCGTGAACCCCGGCACCTGCCGCAGCATCTCATCGACCGTCGCGGCGGGTGATGACGCGATCTCCTCCCGTGAGAGAACGACCATGCTCGACGGCGTATCACCGAGCCGCGTCTCGGTCCGCGTTGCCGTGACCGTGATCGTGTCGGAGACGGATGACGGAGGAGGTGACGGGTCGTCAGAGAATAAGAGAAGCCACGCAAGAAAAAGCATCGTCACAGGCTACTCGTCACCCGTTTGCTCGCGTGCAAAGGGCAAGCCTCTCCGGGAGCTCGCTGCTACGATGCGGGCGTGCGGGACTTCCAGCCGGCCTGGTTCCTTCCCGGTCCGCATCTGCAGACCATCTGGGGGCGGCTCGTCCGCTCGCGGCGGCTGGTGACGCTGCGCCGCGAAGCGGTCGACACGCCGGACGGCGATCAGCTCGTCCTCGATCATCTCGACGCCGACTCCCCCGTGCACTTCGTCCTGATGCACGGCCTCGAGGGCAGCGCGCACTCGGTCTACATGCAGGGCATTCTCGACGCCATCCGCAAACGCGGCGCGTCGGCGACGGCGATGAACTTCCGATCGTGCGCGCGCGACCTGAGCACCCTCTTCGGAACGATCCCCAATCGCTCGCCGCGCTTCTACCACTCGGGCGAGATCACCGACTTCGACTTCGTGCTGCGGCTGCTCGCCGCGCGCATGCCCGGAAAGCGATTCGTCGCCTGCGGCGCCTCCCTCGGCGGCAACGCGCTGCTCAAGTGGCTCGCCGCGCATCCCGATCACGATCTCCTTTCCGCCGCGGCCACGATCTCCGTCCCCTACGATCTCGGCGCCGGCGCCGCGCACCTCGAGAGCGGCCTCGGACGCTGGTACGTGGCGCGATTCCTCAAAACGCTGGTGAAGAAAGTCGAGCGCGTGCTCCGCGAGCATCCGCAGACCCAGTCCTTCCTCGACCTCGGCCGGATCCGACGGGCACGAACCTTCCGCGAATTCGACGACGCCGCCACTGCGCCGCTGCACGGATTCACCGACGCCGACGACTACTACCGCCGCGCCAGCTCGATCTTCGACATCGGCAGGATCACCACGCCGACGCTCTGCGTCAGCGCCGCGGATGATCCCTTTCTGCCGCCCGAGGTGCTCCACCGGCTGATCGCCACCGCGCCTCCCTCGATCGAGATCGTCGTCACGAAAAGCGGCGGCCACACCGGGTTCGTCGGCGGGACGTTGCCGTGGCGCTGCGTCTACTGGGCCGAGGAGCTCGTGGTGGACTGGCTGTGGTCGAAGGCGGGCGCCGGTAGAATCGCGGCATGACCACCACCGATGCTCCCGTCGCCGCTCGATCGGCCCTCCTGGGCCGCTTCGCGGCGTTCCTCGCGGAGCGTCATCCGTTTGCGCTCCGCCCCGCGCTCGCTTCGCTGGAGCGGGTGATCGGCGAAGGCAGTGACATCGACGCCATCCGGGAACCGCTGCGACAGGCGCTCGAGCCCGCCCTTGCAGAAGCACTTGCACCTTCGACCGAAATCGTTCACGTTCCCGAGACCACGCCGGGCGTGTCGGTCAACGAACGGCTGCACGAGGCCGTTCGCGAAGTCCTCGACGCCTGCGACGGCTTTCTCCGTCGTGAGGCCATCGCGCGATCGCTCACCGCCGATGAGAAGCGGGAGATGCTCCGCGGAATGGTCCTGACGCGCGCGGTCGACAACCGCCTCAAGCAGTTCTTCAGCAGCGGCGAGGTCCGTTACGGCAACGCCTCGTTTCAGGGAAAAGGATTCCGTTCGCTCGGGCAGGAGGCGATCTATGCCGCCCCGCTTCGCCTCGAGCGCGCCGCGGGTGGCGACGTCATCTCCCCGATGATCCGCGATCTCGGCGCGGTGCTCTGCATGCACAACACGCCCGAGACCGTCCGGATGGTGCTCAACGCGCAGATGGGGAAGGCCGGGCCGCCGATGAACGGGAAAGATCTCCACGTCGGTGACTGGCAGCATGGAGTCCTGCCGGCCATGGCCCCGCTCGGAAGTCCCGCTCTGGTCATGAGCGGCGTCGCCATGGCCTTTCACCTCGACCAGAGCCGGCGCGTCGCGGTGTCGTTCGTCGGAGAAGGGGCAACGTCGCTCGGCGAGTGGCACGAAGCGATCACCGCGGCGGCGGCGCGGAAGCTCCCCGCCATCTTCTGCGTCCAGAATAACCAGACCGCTCTCTCCACGCCGGTGTCGGAGCAGTCGGCGGTGCGGGTCTTTGCCGACAAGGCCATCGGATACGGCATCCCGGCGGTCACGATTGACGGCACCGATCCGGAGGCGATCGCGGCGGCATTCGCCTGGGCCGCGGAGCGGGCGCGCGACAGCCGCGGGCCTTCGCTCATCGAGCTGGTGGCGATGCGCATCTGCGGCCACGCCCATCACGACGACATGCTCTACCTCGGCAAAGAGCCGCAGGTCTCCTGGTCGTATCCGCCGTTGACCGAGGGTGGTTACGCCGACCGGAAGCTGTACGAGTTCTGGTCGCGCCGCGATCCGATCCCCACGTATGCCGCGAAGCTGGAGAAGCAAGGTGCCATCGCCTCCGGCGACCTTGAGACGTTCCAGCGCGAGGCGGAAGAGCTCGTCGAGCGCGAAGCGCGCACGGTGATTCAAGCACCGTGGCCCGATCCCAAGCTCGCACGCGAAGGAGTCTTTGCGCCCGAGAGCCCAGAACCGAGAGCCGAGAGCCTTAAAATCGAGGACGCGCCTCCCTTCGATCCCAAAGGCAAAACCTTCCTCGAAGCCGTCATGCTCGGCGTCGGCGACGCGCTGCGGAACGATCCGCGGACGTTCGTCTACGGTGAGGACGTCGGCGGTAAATACGGAAACGCCTTCCTGCTCCTCAAGCCGCTCCTGCAGGAGTTCGGCAACCGCATCATTAATAGTGTGCTCGCCGAGGGGGCCGTGGTCGGTACCTGCATCGGGGCAGCGCTGGCCGGCCGCAGGCCGATCGGCGAAATGCAGTTCAACGATTTCGTCGCCACCGGCTTCAACCAGCTCGTCAACAACGCGGCGAAGATCCGCTACCGCTGGGGCGGCGAGGTGCCGATGGTGCTGCGGATGCCGTGGGGCGGGCTGCGCCATGCCGGGCCGTACCACAGCCAGAACACGGAAGGGTGGTTCTACCGAACGCCGGGTCTGAAGATCGTGGTCCCGTCGACGCCGCACGA
>DATLFC010000305.1:0-10472 GCA_035525015.1 Thermoanaerobaculia bacterium
ATCCTCAAGGTCGCCGATTTCGTCGGTGATTCGCTCGAGCTGGCGCTCATGGCGTCGAAGGTCAAAGACGCCGACGTCATCGAATTCGCGGGCGTCCATTTCATGGCCGAAACGGCGAAGATCGTGAATCCCTCGCGGACCGTTCTCCTCCCGAACCTCATGGCGGGATGCCAGCTCGCCGACGCCGCACCCGCGGAAGACCTCGCCGTCCGGATCGAGGAGCTGCGCGTGGACTACCCCGATCTGGCGGTCGTGAGTTACGTGAACACGACCGCGGCGGTGAAGGCGCTCTCCGACATCATCGTGACCTCCGCGAACGCGGCCAAAGTCGTCCGCACGCTCCCGAACAAGAACATCCTCTTCGTTCCCGATCGGAATCTGGCCAATCATGTCGCCGAGCAGGTGCCGGAAAAGAACATCATTCCGTGGGAAGGGTTCTGCTACGTACACCAGCAGATCACCCCCGAGGAGATCTCGCGAATCCGCAAAGCCGATCCGGAGCTGGAGATCCTCGTGCACCCGGAATGCAGGCCCGACGTCGCCGACCTGGCCGACGCCGTTCTCTCCACCTCGGGAATGGTCCGCTATGCGAAGGAGCGGCCCGCCACCCGTTTCCTGGTCGTCACCGAATGCGGGCTTTCCGACCGCCTGGCGATGGAAGTGCCCGACAAGACTTTCGTGAAGGGCTGCAAGATGTGCACGTTCATGAAAGTCACGACGCTCGAGGACGTGCGGGACTCGCTCCGGCTCATGCGGTACGAGATCGTGGTGCCTGAGGAGATCCGCGAGCCGGCGGAAAGGGCCCTGCGGCGGATGTTCGAGGCCACCGAGAGCTGAGCCGGTATGGCCGGCTCCAGCGGCATCCTCTTTCTCAATCCGAGGGCAGGGTCGTTCAGCGAGGCGGACGAAGCCGTGCTCCGCGGCCGGGCCGGCGAGCTTGGTCTGCGCATCGTGGAGCTCACCCCCGCGGCCGATGTCCGCTCCGTCCTGCGGACGGCACTCGACGCCGGCCTGCGCAACTTCGTCGTGGCCGGTGGCGACGGGACCATTCATAACCTCGCACAGACACTGGTCGGCACGGACGGCATCCTCGGCATCGTGCCGATCGGCACGGTCAATCACATGGCCCGCGATCTCCAGATCCCCGCGGACTGGCACACCGCGCTCGAGATCGCCGTGCACGGAGAGATCCGGCAGATCGACACAGGTCGCGTCAACGAGATCCACTTCCTCAACAGCGTCATCGTCGGGATTTATCCGACCATCGCCGAGTACCGGGAGCGGTTTCGAAGCACGCACAGCAAGTGGCGCGCATACCTCCGGGCCTTGCGACCCGCCGTCCGGCAGTTCCGCCACATCTCGCTGGTGATCGAGATGCGCGATCGCGTCGAGACGATCCGCACACAGCTCTTCGTCGTGGCGGTCAACTCCTACAATCTGACGCAGGCCGGTCTGGTGGCCCTGAAAAATTCGCTGGATGACGGACGGCTGACGATCTATACGTTCGGCTTCATGAGCCGCTGGCAGTTCGTCCGCGCCGCGGCGAAGTTCTTCCGCGGCAAAGTCGAGCAGGTCGACGGGTTCCGCCGCGTGCGTACGGAAGTGCTCCGGATCGACGCCGCGTCGCCGGTCATCCGCGTGGCGGTCGACGGCGAGGTGAGGAGCCTCGCTCCGCCTCTCCAGATCAGTGCCGTGCCTGCCAGTCTGCTGGTCCGCGTTCCACGGTCATGACCCGCAGATGATCTTGTAGACCCCCATCATGTCGTCGCGGACATCGTCGAGATCTTCCTTGATCTTGGCCACGAATTTCTGGAACTCCGGCTCGGCCTGCAGCGGCTCGAACGAGGGGTGCTTCACCAGCGCGTACCAGTTGTGATGTCCGAGCTCGACCGCCCGTCCGACCCACTCGATCGCCTCCTGCCTGTTTCCGAGCTTCGACTCGATCTGTGCCGCGCGGATCGCCGCCCAGTGATTTCGCCGCGCGTCGGGTTCGAACGACTGGAGGTGAGCGCGGGCCTGTTCGTCCTGGCCCCGCGCGGCCGCAATCATCCCGTGCAGGCTCTTGCCGAGGTAATGCCGCGGCGCCAGTCCGACGACCGTGTTCGCCTCGCGTTCTGCTTCGGACAGGTTGCCCTGGAGGAGGAGCGCCATGGCGCGGATGTCGTGACCGCCGACCTTCGCCTCCGGGGACTCGAGCGCCCAGCGCGCATTCGCGAGCGCTCCTTCCGGATTCACCGAGTTGATGTACCAGTATCCCCGCGAGACCGCCTCGTTCGACAGCGGATCGAGGTGCACGATGCGTTCGCCGACGCACTCGGCCTTTTCCATGTCGCCCGCGGACACGAAGTACGTGGCCACGGAATGCAGCGCGTGCGTGTCCGAGGGATTGAGGTGGAGTGAGGTGAGGATTTCCCGGGCCGATTCACGATACCGGTCGGGATTGCGGACGAATACGCGGCCGAGCGCGAGGTGGGCCTGTGGCAGTTTGGGGTCGAGCCGCACGGCCTGTCTGGCGTACCACTCGGCCTGCTGCAGCGCGTCGGGATCGGAGGTCAGGCCGCGGGTGTGGCCGAGCGACAGCGCGATGGCCAGGTCTGCGTAGGCCGCCGCGAACTCCGGGTCGATCTCGACCGCCTGCTGCAGCGCCGCCAGCTGCGCCTCGAACTGCTCGCGGAGGAACCCCCCACTGAGCGCGCGGGCGCGGAGATACGCCTCATACGCGGCCGGACGGGCCGACCGCGGCTCCGATGCATGAGGGGCGGCGGGCGACGGAAGGCCGAGGCGTTGATTCAGGCCGCTGACGGTGCGGGCGGAGACCTGGTCGATCAGTGCCAGGAGGTCTTTGCGATCGCCGTCGATGGTCGCCGCCCAGACGCTGTATCCGGTGCGCGTGTCCGTCAACTGCAGATTGACCCGAACAAGGTCGCCCGCGGCGAGGTAGTTCCCCTGCAGGACGGCGTCGACGTGCAGCTTCTCGCTCGCCGTCCGCGCGTCGACGCTCTTGTCCTGGAACTCGAGGATCGCCGACGTCGGTCTCACGCGAAGAGCCGGGATCTGCTGCAGCCGCGTTACGAGCGCGTCGGCAAGTCCGATGGAGAGGAACTGGTCGCCGGAGGATTGAGCGAGATTATTGAGCGGCAGGACGGCCATGGAACGGATAGGCGTTGCGGGCGCCGTCGCCGCCGCGCGCGCGGGCGAGCCACTCTGCCGGTGCACCAGCACGGCGGCGATGATCACGACCGCCAGGGCAACCGCGGTGATGACCGCCCGGGCGAGGTGAGCGCGGGGTACCGTGCGACCGAGCGCGCCGCGAGATCCGAGCGTCGGGTTGCGCAGGATGGGCGCATCGAGAGCCTCGAGATCGCCGAGCACGGCCATGGCAGTCTGGTAGCGTTCGGCGGGGTTCTTCTGCAGCAGCCTGGAGATGATGCGGCCGGCCGCGGCGGGGAAGCCGGCCAGCTGGGGGTGGAAGGGAAGGGGCTCGGCGCTGCGGATCTTGTCGAGCACGAGCAGGGGACCCTCAGCCTCGAACGGCAGCCGCCCGGTGGCCATCTGATAGAGGACGACGCCGAATGCGAAGAGGTCGCTCCGCTCGTCGGCTCCTGCGCCGCGCGCCTGTTCCGGGGACAGGTAGTGCAACGTCCCGAAGAACTGCCCGGTGGTCGAGGCAAAGGAGAGAGCCTCGCGAGCCGGTCCGGCGCCGCCGGGCAGCTGCTTGGCGAGACCGAAGTCGAGAATCTTCACCGCGCCGTTCGGCTCGATGATGATGTTCGCCGCCTTGATGTCGCGGTGAACGACTCCTCTCTCATGCGCGGCGGCGAGACCGGCAGCGATCTGCGTCCCGATGGACACGAATTGGGTTGTCGCTAGCGGCCCGGAGCGGAGATGCTCGGCGAGCGTCGTGCCCTCGCAGTACTCCATCGCCAGGAACGGCTGGCCTTCCGGGCTCTCCCCGACCTCGTAAATGGTGGCGACGTTCGGATGCCGGATTGCCGCGGCCGAGCGGGCCTCGCGAAGAAAGCGCGCCCGGGCGTCCTCGCTGACCAGCTCGTCGGGGTCGAGCACCTTCAGCGCCACCTCGCGCGCGAGCCGCTTGTCTCGCGCGAGGTAAACCGTTCCCATCCCGCCTTTTCCGAGGATTCGGAGGATCTCGAAACGGTCCAGCGACTGGGGGAGCTCCGGCATGGAATGAGGGGCTGAATTTTCGCGGCAATTCTACAGGAGTGCTACAACTCCGACGATGACCAGCAAACCGGTCCACCTCACGGAAGATCGCGTGCCTTTCGATGGAATCGAAGAGGCCATCGACGAGCTCATCGAGCTTTACGGCGGCCAGATCACCGGCTCGGCCGACCGCCGCCGGCACTTCGTCCTTCCGCTTCGGCGCGGTGTTCCCACCAGCGGTGGCATCGAGTGCACTCTGACCTGGACACCCGACGACGACCGGGAAGCGACGGTGAACATGGTCTGCGACCGGGACGTCGATGCGCCGAAGGGTCAGCGGATCGCATTTCTCGTGGCGGGCGTGATCGGATCACTCCTCTTCATGGCCTGGCCGTTTGTCGCCGCTCGCCGGGAGTTCGGCGCCCTGGCATGGGTGGGCGGCGCGGTGGCCATCGCGGTCTGGTTCCTGACTCTTCGCCGTACCAGCGGCGGCATCGCCTGGGACTTCATCCAGCGGCTGGCCCGCCGCCAGCGGGAAGCGATGATGGCTACAGACGCTCCGTGAGGATGGCCTTCGCGATCGTCTGCAGCTGCATGTTCGACGTTCCCTCGTAGATCTGGCCGACCTTCGAGTCCCGCCAGAACTTCTCCACCGGGTACTCCTTCGTGTAGCCGTTCCCGCCGAAGAGCTGAACGGCCAGCGACGTGACCTCCTCGCAGACCTGGGAGGAGAAGAGCTTGGCCATGGCCGCCTCCCGGACAAAGGGCTGCCCGGCGTCTTTGAGGCGGGCGGCGTTGTAGACCATCAGACGGGATGCTTCCAGATCGGTCGCCGCCTGGGCGATCTGGAACTGGACGGCCTGGAACTCGGCGACCGGGCGCCCGAACTGTTTGCGGTCTCTGGTGTAGGCGATGGCGTGCTCGAGCGCTCCGCGCGCGACGCCGATCATCTGGGCGCCGATCCCGATCCGCCCTTCATTCAGCGTCTCGATCGCGATCTTGTAGCCCTTCCCGGCTTCGCCGAGGACGTTTTCCTTCGGAACGCGGCAATCCTCGAGGATCAGCTCGCAGGTCGAGGAGGCGCGGATGCCGGTCTTGTCCTCCTTCTTGCCCACCGAGAATCCGGGAAAATCGCGCTCGATGAGGAAGGCCGTGATGCCCTTGTAACCGGCATCCGGGTTGGCGTTCGCGAAGACGATGAAGATGCCGGCTTCGGCGGCATTCGTGATCCAGAGCTTCCGGCCGTTCAGCACCCAGTGATCGCCCTTGTCCTCGGCGCGGGTCGCCAGGGCAAAGGCATCGGAGCCCGACCCTGCTTCCGAGAGCGCATACGCTCCGACCGTATCGCGCGCCAGCATCGAGAGATACTTCGATTTCTGGTCGTCGTTGCCCCAGCGGAGGACGGCATTGTTGACCAGGGTGTTCTGGACGTCGACGAACACACCGCAGGAGGCATCGACGTGCGACAGCTCCTCCACGATCAACACGGCGTTGAAAAAACTCGATCCGGCACCGCCCCACTCGTCGGGGACCTCCACGGCCATGATCCCGAGCTCGAAGAAGTTCCCGATCAGGGAGGGGTCGATGGCGGCGTCATGATCCATCTTGTGGACCAGCGGGCGGATCCGCTCCACGGCGAAGTCCCGGACGCTCTGCTGGAACATCTGTTCCTCCTCGGAGAGGAGGGTGAGGGGAGCGCCGGGTGTGGTTTCGATCGTCGTGGTCATCTGGGTTCCTCCCTGTTGGTGCCTCCGGCCGGACTCGAACCGGCACGTCCCTTTCGGGACAGCGGATTTTAAGTCCGCAGCGTCTACCAGGTTCCGCCACGGAGGCTTGCTGGAATCATAACCGTTGATCAACGGCTGTGAATTCGATCGCCCGATTGTTGGTGGGTACCACGCACTTCGCTACAATGTGCACAGAAACCGTTGCGAACCGGGGGGGAGGGCGGACATGAGCACCTGCGACTACTGCGGCACACCGTTTCACAAGACGCGCGCGACGAGGAAGTACTGCACCAACCGCTGCAAGACGAACGCGTGTCTCGATCGCAAGCCGTGCCGGATCCGGGCGGCCGAGGTGCAGGAGCTGTACCGGCTGCTGGAGATGGAGTTCGAGACAGCCGAGGAGCTGCAGGAGAGATTACGGGTGATCCTGGCGCCGGAGATGCCGCCGATTCCGCTGGAGGCCGGGAGGGTGGTCATACCCCGCCTCGACTGACGGCAAAATTGAGAATTGAGAATTGAGAATTGAGAATTTGGTTTCTCTCAATTCTCAATTCTCAATTCTCAATTCTCAATTCTCAATTTAAAACTAAAAACAAAAAGGGCGCCGTTTGACCGGCGCCCTTTGGGGTGGGTGCTACGAACTAGCCCCCTCAGGTGTATTTGAACAATCCATATCGAACTTTGTACCTCCTCCCCCAAAAATTTCCGGCGGACCCGCAACCAGCATCATGCTCCATGGCCATGACCCACCTCGCCACCGCCGCGGACCGGATCGGCCGCTCCTACTCGCCCTGTGGTGGAAGGGAGGAGCGGGATCTTGTTGAAGTGATTTCAAAGAATCTGAACAGAGAAACAGCGGTCACCGGGCTTTATTGCAACCCGTCGCTCCGCCCGCTCTCTGTGGTGCATGATTCATAGAATACGGTTTTTGACAGCGTTCGCAATACAAATTCCAATCACCATTGCACACTCCATCGCCGTGCCCGCCTGCACGCTGCGTGTGTTACACTCGACCTCCTCGGAGCCACTTGATATGAAACGACTTCTGGCCGCGTTCGGGGGCGTTGTGATTCTCGCGGCCGGTGAGATATCGGCGGCCGCCGTCAGCGGCACGATCGAGTTCGTTACGCGCCGCGGCCAGCGCCCGGTCCCGAACGAGACCGTGGTCTGGCTCGAGCCGATCGGCGCCAGACAGAGCAGCCCTTCCGGCATGACGACGCAGATGGTGACGCGCAGCAAAACGCTCCAGCCGCACGTGCTCACCGTTCCCGTCGGCTCGACCGTCGAGTTCCCGAACGAAGATCCGATCTCGCACAACCTCTTCTCGCTTTCCCCCGGCAATGCCTTCGACCTCGGCCTCTACCGCAGGGGCACCAGCAAGGCCCGGAAGTTCGACGCGCCGGGGGTGGTCAACGTTTACTGCAACGTACACCCGAGCATGTCGGCCGTGATCCATGTGATGCCGACGCCGTACTACGGGTTTGCCGACGAGAAGGGGCAGTACTCCATCGAGGCACCGCCGGGGCGGTACCGGCTGGTCGCCTGGAACGAATTGGGGGGGAGCACCGAATCGATCATCGAGGTGGACGGGGGAAGGGTGAGCGGCAAGGTCGCGCTGACGATCGACAGCCGCAACTTCCGCTCCGTGCAGCACACGAACAAGCACGGCCGGCCCTATCGCGCGCCGAGCTCACGCGAGTATTGAGGTAAGGGCGTGGCTGCGCCAGTCGAGACGAATACAGGTCCCCTGGTCAGGCCACCGCTGGAACGGCCGCGCGTCCCGCTGGTCTGGAAGCTGTTCGTGGCCACCGCGCTGGTCGTCGTCGTGGTGGTCGGGATCGCCATCGCCATCACCATCGACCGGAAGAATCGCGTCGCCGAGGCGACGGTCAACAAATCGATCGCCGGCGCCGCCGATCTTTTCAAGGAGCTCGAGCAGCACCGCCTGGCGCGTCTCGGCCTCCCCATTCAGCTCCTTGGCTACGACGCCAGTTTCCACGCCTACGTGGAAGACGCCCTTTTCGATCCCCAGGCCGACGGGAGCACAGCCATCGACCTGGTCAGCATCAACGATCAGCTCTCGCAGCGGCGGGAGATGTTCGGAAGTGACGTCCTGATGCTCATGGACGACGAAGGGCGATTGATCACGAGATCGGACCAGCCGAGCGTCACCGCGCCGGCCGGCGACGACCTGTACGAACTGACGCCGCTCGTGCGCGATCTGGTCGACGACGCCGGCCTCGAAGCGACCGACGGGGTGGTGGTCATCGGCGAGCGTCTCTACCACGCCGCCGTGGCGCCGGTCGGCGTCGGGCAGCCGCGGCGGGTCGTGGCCTATCTGCTGAATGCATCCGCCATTGACCAGCGGTTTGCGAACCGGATCGCCGATTCCACGAACGCCGATGTGATGTTCGTACCGGCGGGGGTCCCCGAGAGCATCGCCCGCTCCTCCCAGGCTCCCAGCTTCGGGCTGCGGCAGATGGAGGGCGTGGAGCGGATCCTGACCAGCGGGCAGCCGCTCCCGCCCCGGACGCAGTTGATCGGCGGCGCGTCGTATCTCTTGACTGGGTTGCCGCTGGCCGCCGACGATCAGGTGACCGGCGCGGCGGTTTTTCTCCGATCTCTCGACCGCGAGCTGGCGCCGTTCCGCGAGATCGAGCGCGGCCTGCTCCTGGGAGGCGGCGCGGCGCTGCTGGTCGCGTTCATCCTTTCCTGGCTGATCGCCAAGCGGATGACCCGTCCCATCGAGGGGCTCGCGCGGATGGCGCAGGACGTCACGGCCGGCGATTACAGCGTGCAGCCGGAGGTGGAACGGAACGACGAGGTGGGGATCCTCAGCCGCTCGTTCGCCAAGATGATCTCTTCGCTCCGCGACAAGGCGGAGCTCGAGGAGCTCTATGCGCAGATGTCGGCGAAGGAGGCGGAACGGGAATCGTCGCCGCGCCCGTCGCGGGCACCGATGAGCGACGAGGGAACGATCCTCGTCACCGACATCCGCGGCCTCTCCATCGGGCAATCCGACCCTGACGCCGTCATCGCCGCGCTGGCCCGCATCATGAGGCTGCAGGAGTCGGAGATCCTGCGGCAGGAGGGGGAGGTGCGGGAGGTCGTCGGGCACCGCCTGGTGAGCGTGTTCCGCGGCAGCCGGGGAATCATTCACGCCATCCGCGCGGCGCGGGCGATCAACGAGGAGCTGTCGGCGCAGGCCGATCCGGGAGCGCCGGTCGCGATCGGCGCCGGCATCGCCACCGGCGACTTCGTCAGCGGCAGCCTCTCGCTCTCGACCGAGAGCGGCACGGCCATCATCGGGAACGCTCCCCTTCTGGCGATGCTGTTCGCCTGGCACGCCCCCTCCGGCCATGCGTACATCTCGTACGAGACGGCGCAGGCAGCCGGTTCCGAAGTGGCGGCCGCCGCCACTCGTGAGGAGGTGCGCCTCAAGTGGATTCCGCAGCCGCTTCCGGTGGCCGCGCTGCCGCTGGCGGGCGTGACGACGGGAACGATGCGCGGCGACGTCGCCACGGGAGCGATGGCGACGATGCGTCTCGGCGACACGATGGCCTCGACGGCACCGAAAACACCCGCGGCGCTCGACCTGGCGCAGGGCCACCTCTTCGCCGGCCGGTACCGGATCGACCAGATCCTTGGCCGCGGCGGGATGGGGGTGGTCTACAAAGCGACGGATACGCAGCTCGACGAGCCGGTGGCGATCAAAACGCTTCCGGGCGATGTCATGCAGCGCTCGCCTGAAGACCTGGAGCGCTTCAAGCGGGAGATCCGTCTGGCGCGCAAGATCACCCACCGCAACGTCCTCCGGACGTACGACTACGGCGAGGCGGACGGCGTTTACTTCATCAGCATGGAGTTCGTCCGCGGGTACACGCTGTCCGAGTTGCAGCAGGAAACGAGTCAACTGGCACCTCGCGCAGCCATGGGCATCTCCAGGCAGATCTGCCGCGGCCTGCAGGCGGCGCACGAACAGGGGATCATCCACCGCGACATCAAGCCGCAGAACGTCCTGATCGACTCGAAAGGGGAGGTCAAGCTGATGGACTTCGGCATTGCCCGGGTGGCGGAGTCGCCGGAGGCGATGACGCAGGCCGGTCTCATCGTCGGCACGCCGCACTACATGAGCCCCGAGCAGGTCCAGGGGCACACGCTCGATGCGCGGAGCGACGTCTATTCGATGGGCGTGCTGATGTACGAGATGCTCGGCGGCCGGCGGCCGTTCGATTCCTCCTCTCTGACCGGAGTGCTGGCCGCGCACATGACGGAGAAGCCGAAGCCGCTGATCGAGATCCGGCCCGAGGTCGGACAGCAGATCCACGAGATCGTGATGCGCTGTCTGGCCAAGGACCCGAAGCAGCGCTACGCCGACGCGGGGGCGCTGCTCGGCGATCTCGACCGCGTCCAGGCGCCGGCAGCCGCAGCAGCGTGACTACTTCCAGAGCGCGTCGATGATCGGGGCCCGTATGTAGAAGCGGCCGACGGAGAGCTCGTCGTCGTTGCCGTTGGTCAGCGACTTCATCCGCACCAGCGGCACCTTGCGGAAGCGGCGGAAGTTCAGCTCCACGTAGACCG
>DATLFC010000313.1:0-18705 GCA_035525015.1 Thermoanaerobaculia bacterium
GGAACGTACGGGCAGACCATCGCCGGCATCTGGACCGGCCTGCAGGATTACCAGACCGACGGCATCAGCGCCATCGCCCACGGCGTCCGCAATGTCAGGAACCTCGGATGGCGGACCAATGTGGGAGCCGTGAATCTCGGACGAACGAGCGTTACGCTGTACGTTACGGTGTTCGACTCCGGGGGACGGAAGCGGCTCGACAATGCGCCTTTCACGATCCTCCCCTTCTCACACATGCAGGACGGGCTGCCGGTCGAGGTCGACCGCGGCACCATCGAGTTCTTCCTCGACGATCCTTCGGGGGATGCGGTGGTCTTCCCGTACGCCGCGACGATCGACGAGCTGTCGGGCGACCCGACGTACCACTCGCCGACGCTGCTGGCCAGCCCCGCCCTCATCTACAGCAAGAAGGCGATGCTGGAGCCGACGGCGATCGGGAAGAAGATCGATCGAGAGCTCGCGGCAGAGGTGCGTGCGCAGGCAAGACCGCGCGCCCAGCTGAAGAGTCTGCATTCGCGGTGAATGCCATTCCGACCGATTCTCGTGCCCCCTCCCGCCCGGATTCCTCGCTACGCTCGGAATGACGTGTCGCTACAATGCGCGCCCATGAGCGCGATCCTCGAGACCCGGCTCCCTTTTCCGCTGGCCCGTCGCGGCAAGGTCCGCGACGTCTACGATCTCGACGAGCACGTTCTCTTCGTCGCTACCGATCGCATCTCCGCGTTCGACGTCGTTCTCTCGCCCGGCGTCCCCGACAAGGGCGCCGTGCTGACGCAGATCTCGAATTTCTGGTTCCGCCGTTTCGGACACGTCGAGAATCATCTCGTCGAGACCGATTTCGAGCGGTTTCCTTCGGCCGTCCGCCGCCATCCCGAGCTCCGCGGTCGCAGCGTCATCGTGAAACGCTGCAGCGTCGTTCCCGTCGAATGCGTGGCCCGCGGCTATCTCGTCGGGTCAGGCCTGAAGGAGTACAGGGAGACGGGAAGAGTCTGCGGCATCGACCTGCCGGAGGGGCTGACCACGGCCAGCCGCCTCCCGCATCCGATCTTCACCCCGGCCACGAAGGAAGAGAGCGGGCACGACCAGAACATCCCGTTCGAGCGGATGTCGGAGATCGTCGGCGCCGATCTCGCGGCGGAGCTGCGCGACCTGACCCTGACGCTCTACTCCGAAGCGGCGGGCTACGCGCGGTCGCGCGACATCATCATCGCCGACACGAAATTCGAGTTCGGGCTCTTCGAAGGCCGCATCGTCTGGATCGACGAGGCCCTGACGCCCGATTCATCCCGCTTCTGGCCGGCGGATCAGTACGTGGAAGGGAAGAATCCGCCGTCGTACGACAAGCAGTTCGTGCGCGACTGGCTGGAAACCACAGGATGGGACAAAAACCCGCCGGCGCCCGAGTTGCCGCCGGATGTCATCGCCAGGACGAGGGAAAAGTATCTCGAGGCCTATCGACAACTCACGGGGAGTGAGTTGCAGTCGTAGATTGGGGGCCCCCTGGACCCTTCCTTGAACCTTACCGAGGAGATCGGAAGGATACCAGAATTTTGCCACTTCCGTCCCCTGTTGGCCTGAGCATGCGCCGCCGGACCTTATTACTACTGATAACCCTCGTCGTCCTCGTCGTGGCGGGGGGCGCGTATCTGACCTGGCGCATGGCCCGGCGGGCGGTCGAGATCACCGTCGCCGAGGTGATCAAGCCGGAAGAGAAGACCATCGACCTCGGCGCGCTGGTCACACAGGTCCGGGAGCTGAGCCGGCTGGAGACCGCGTCGATGCGGGTGATGCACGTCAGCACGATCAACCAGACCTACAAGCTCATTCCCGATCTGATGGCCGGCGACGAGCTGACGTTTCTCGCCGCCGGTGACGTCGTGGCCGGAGTGGACCTGTCGGCGATTCAGCAGAAGGACGTCTGGCGCGAGCCCGACGGGACGATCGTGATGCGCCTTCCTCCCTCCACGATCTTCATGACCAGGGTCGACAACCGCGAGTCGCGCGTCGTGAACCGGAAGACCGGCCTCCTCCGCCGCGCGGACGTCAACCTGGAGAGCCGCATCCGTCAGCACGCCGAGCAGGCCATCCGCAACGAGGCCGTGAAAAAGGGCATCCTCCTGATGGCCTCGCAGAACGCGGAGCGGAAGCTCGCCGACTTTCTGCACACGATCGGCTTTCAGAAAGTGCGATTCGAGCGCAGCGCGTTCGCCAAACCTGCCGCATAACGGAGGGCTGCACTCTTGTTGACGGTCTCCTCCCACTCCTTCGCCGGATCTGAGTCGTAGACGATTCCGGCCCCCGCCTGCACATAGGCGCGGCCGTTTGCCAGCACGATCGTCCGAATGGCGATGCAGGAGTCGAGATTCCCGGAGAACCCGGCGTAAGCGACCGCACCCGCGTACGGGCCGCGGCGTGTCTTCTCGAATCCGTCGATGAGCTGCATGGCCCGGATCTTCGGCGCGCCGCTCACGGTTCCGGCAGGGAACGCGGCCAGGAATGCGTCGACCGGCGTGCGATCGTCCCGCAGCACCCCGGCCACGTCGCTCGCCAGATGCATGACGTGGCTGTAACGCTCCACGCGGCGGAACGAGGTCACCTCGACCGACCCGCTGCGGCAGACGCGGCCGAGATCGTTGCGACCCAGATCGACGAGCATGAGGTGCTCGGCGTTCTCCTTCGGATCGTCGCGCAGCGACAGTTCGAGCTTCGCATCTTCCGCGGATGAAGCTCCGCGCGGACGCGTCCCGGCAATCGGACGCGTCTCCACGACGCGCGAGGTGACCCGCACCAGCATCTCCGGTGAGGCACCGACCAGCGTGCACTCGGCGGTCCGCAGCAGGAACATGTAGGGAGAGGGATTGACCGCGCGGAGCGCGCGATAGAGCGTCAAGGCCTCCCCTTCCGGAAACTCCGTCTCCCAACGCTGCGAGACCACGACCTGAAAGATCTCGCCCGCGACGATCTCTTCCTTCGCCTCGACGACCATCTGCTCGAACTCCGCCCTCTCGTACGTCGGGACGAAGTCGATGCGGGCCGGCGAGGTGCTGAAATCGAGCATCTCGACGCTGGCCTGCCTCAGCCGCTCGACGGCGCGATCCAGCCGCCGCTCTGCCGCCTCCGGTGAGGCCTGGGCGTCGCTCGTGAAAAGGTTGGCGACCACGTAGAGCCGTTGCCGAACGTGATCGAAGACCACCACGTTGTCGAAGAATAGAAGCTTCGCGTCGGGAAGACGGAGATCGTCCGGACGCGTGTCGGGTATGTTCTCGACCCAGCCGCCGACGCCGTAGCCGAAGTACCCGACCGCTCCGCCGAAGAATGGCGGCAGCGACTCCTCGCCGTAAACGCGGAGCGGCACGAGCTCCCGATTCAGCGTGGCGGCGGCATCGAGCATGTCGCGGTCGAATCGAAGGCTGCGGCGCGGCTCGAATCCGACGAACGAGTAACGCCCCACGTTCTCTCCCCGCTCCACGCTCTCGAAGAGAAACGCCTCCGCGTCGCCCGGCGAAAGCGCCGCGAAGGCAGCGACGGGAGTGATGGCATCGGCACTCAGCTCGCGCACGAACGGAACCACGTCGTACTCGCGGCGGAGTCTCTCGTACTGCTCACGATCCATCGAACACCTTCATGAAAAGCTCGTGCTGCCGGATGGCCTGGGCCTGGAGCAGATCCAGTCCGTCGATCCACTCCACTCCCTCCGGACGCGGGCCGCGATCGTATCCGTACCCCGCCTCGATGTACGTCATGCCGGGACGGAGCGGCAGGTCGACTCGCTCGCTGCCGGTGATCGTGTCGATCACGATCTCCCCGTCGAAGTCGCGCAGCGCGGTGAGCGGCTCGAACGCCACGCCCGCTTCCGCGGCCAGCGCCCGTCCTCTCTCCTCGGTCCTGTTGTAGACGATCACCCGCATGCCTGCCCGCTGAAGGGCCACGAGCGCGGCGCGTGCCGTACCCCCCGCACCGATGAGCGCCACGGTCTTCCGATCCCGGCCGCACAGCCGGGCCACGATCTGCGAAAAGCCGTCGACGTCGGTGTTGTCGGCGACCAGGCTGCCCGCCATCGCGACGATCGTGTTCACCGACCCGGCCGCGCGGGCGTTCTCGCCGATCGCCGCTCCGCGGCTCCGCGCAAAGGCGAGAGCTTCCTGCTTGAACGGCGCGGTGACGCTGACGCCGCTGAGCGTTCCGTCGAGCAGCGCGGTGGCGATCTCGTCGAATCCATCGACGGAAGCGATCGTGTATGCGGCAGGCACCTTCTTCGCGCGGAACAGCGGATTGTGAATGACCGGCGAGAGGCTGTGACCGGCGGGATTCCCGGCGATGGCGAACACTCTCTTTGATTGCAGTGACCCGCGATCCTCTCCATAGATGGCCAGCGCCCGATCGAGCGCGATCTGCCCCGGGGCGGCCGCGCGATCGCCCGGCCGGCTGACGAATGTCAGCTCCGAGCCGAGGAATGGAGCGAGGATGCGCGAATAGAGGCCGCGCTCACCCATGCCGATGAGCGTCGTGCCCGGCTGCTGCTCCGCGAGCAGCGCCAGGTTCTCGGCGAGCGTGCGCGGCGTGACGGCGAGTTTCGTGTGAGCGCAGCGGAATCCGCGCATGGAGGCGAGAATGCCGGAGGCGTCCGGCATGCGCTCGAAGTCGTGATGCGAGAGCACGACCTGTGAGCGGAACGGCGCGAGCCATCCCAGGTCCCCGCCCCATTCGACGTCGACGAAGTCGATGCCGGCTTCGATCGCGCTCCGGACCGCGCCAGGAGTCTGGGGCATGCCGCGCCGCGTGAGGATGATCGGCCTGCGCGTGGCGGCACGGAATGCGGCCGGGTCGAACGCCGCGAAATGCTCGACGCGCACCTCGACCCCGTCGTGATCGGCGCGAAGGTTCCGGATGGCCTCGACGGCCTCTTCAGGCCTCGGTTCAGCGACCGTGACGAAGAGCTTCACCCCCGCAGGATCTCCACACGCTCGCGCGCGCTGTTGGCGCGGCGGCCGTCTCCGGCGCGCGCCCACATGTTCTGCATGTTCGCCGCGACGCGCAGCAGCGTCTCCCGCCCATCCCAGGCACGGAGGTGCTCCGATGACAGACGCCCCTTCCCCCCCGTCATCTGCGCCAGCAGATCGGAGATCTCCGGCACGGTAAGTGTGCCGCCTCCATGAAAGGGATCGACGTAGACCTCGTTCAACTCGAACTGCACCTTGACGACGTAGTGCCCGGGCAGACCGACGCCGAACGCAGACAGCCCGACGCCGGTGGCCACGTGCAGGAAGATGATCGAGAGAGAGATCGGAATCCCGAGCTTCCGTTCCACGACCTCGTTGAGATAGGCGTTGCGGGGATCGTAGTAATGGCCGGTGTCGCCCTGGTATCCGTCGACATCGAACATCTCGGCGTGGAGGTGGCCCAGCCTGAAAATCGCCGGTTCGGCCGGCGACGAACGGCGGACGACCCGCGCGGCCAGATCGTCGAGCTGCGCGAGCACGTCCTCCACGTCGAGTTGCGGGTAATCCTCGAGCGCGAGCAGCAGCGCCCCTCGGGCCAGGTTCTCGTTCGAGATCTCGCCCGCGGCGAATTCGCGCAGCTGACGACGAGCCTCGGAACGGTGGATGAGTACCGGGGACACCATGGCGTGTGGTGGGTCGCAGTGTACCCTCTCGGCAGTGAAGCTCGAGCGGACCGAGGCCATCGTTCTCCACACGTTCCCGGCGCGGGAGCGCGACAAGATGGTCGTTTTCCTGACGCCGGATCACGGGAAGATCAAAGGATTCGCCTACGGCGCGCGCGGCATCCGGAGCCGTTTCGGCGCGGCGCTCGAGCCGCTGGCGAAAGTACGCGTCGGCTACGCGTGGAAGGAGGGAGAGGAGACCGTACGCATCGAGTCGGCCGAGCTCGTACGCTCCCTTTTTCCCGCCCAGGAGAAGCTCGTCAGCAGCGTCGCCGCAACATACATCGCCGAAACCGTCGACACGTTTGCCCCTGCCGGCGATCCAGCGGAGCTGATCTACCGGCTGCTCGACCGCAGCACGGAGGCGCTGCTCGCAGGCGCCACGCCGGTGGCGGTCGTGGCGTATGCGGAGATCTGGATGCTGCGACTGGCGGGGATCCTCCCTTCGACCACGATCTGCTTCGAGTGCGGGTCACCGATCGGCCGCCCCCTCCGTTTCGATGTCCGCTTCCCCGGCTTCGTCTGCGAGTCGTGTGCGACGCGGGAAGCGTTCGTGATCAGCAACGACGTCGCGGACGAGCTGGAAGCCATCGGCCGGCAGCCTGTCGCCTCCTACGCCGCGCGCGGCGCGACGACGGAGACGATCTTCGAAGTCCGCTCTCTGGCCGGAACCGTGCGGCGGCACTTCCTCGGGCACGAGCTCAAGTCGTTCGAGGTGCTCGCTTCGGTTCTGTCGCGTTGATCCATTCTCCGATCAACGCGCCCAGCTCACGCTCGTGTCCTACGAATCCGTGATCCGCATCTTGCATGATCAAGAACTCGAAGTTCGGCTTCGAACCGGCCGCCTCGACGAGAGTCGAGACGGCGCGCGACACGGAGCCGGAGCAGTACTGGTCGTTCTCGCCGTAAACGAACAGCGCCGGTTTCCGGATACCGCGTATGTGCCGGAAGAGCGGCCGCCGCGACAGCTTTGCCCGCCCGAAGGCTTCAAGGAACGGGAAGACGTTGTAGTCGCCGTCCGGATTGATCATGTCGTACAGCGACCGCCAGCTCATCGGAAATCTCGAGATCGACGCGGGAACGAGCTGACGGCTTCTGCGCCGCTCCCTCGCCTTCCTCAACGTGGCCCGGAAACGGACGGGGCCGAGCTGATGGTAATAGAGCCCGACGTCGTCGCCGCCGCCGAGGAGGACGTAACGCCGGATCGGATTGCGGCGCTTCAGCGAATCGTAGACGGCGATCTTGTTCGCGCCGGTCGAGTGCCCGACCAGAGTGATGTCGCGATAGCCCTCGCGACGCAGGAGGCGAACCGCACCGTCGATATCGTGGACGCAGTCCCGGATCCGCTCGTAGGCCATGCCGCCGCCGGCTTGCGGTTTCGTGACGAGGTTCGCGCCCCGGTTGTTGAACGCGAACCAGGCGATCCTCCGCCTGGTCAGCTCATCGGCGAGAAGATTCGTCCTTCGGGAGTGGAACACGGACGCGCCTCCGGTCCCGTGGAGAAACACGGCGATGCGCTGTGTCCGGCGGCGCGACTCGTACAGCAGCCCCGCCAGGCCGATGCCGTCCGTGGCCTCGAAGCGCAGCAGCCGGCAGAGCGGCTCGCTCAGACGACCTCGCCGCGTTCCGAATCCCATCGCCAGAGTCGCTCCGTCGTCAAATGCACACCTCCCAGCCAGAGATCGATGCCATTGGTCTGGATGTCGTCGGCACCAGCCAGCACGGCTTGGCCATGTTCGGTGATCCCGAGGGCGGCGTTGGTCGTCCCCGCCGCTTCGAGCAGCGTCACCAGCGGGACGCGCCGCAAGGCGAGGTCGCGCAGATGCCGCATGATCTCGGAATCGCCGAATCCGAAACGCGGCTGGGCGCGTGAGAAGCGGTTGAACAAGGCCTCGAAATCCGCCGAGCCCTCGGCAATGAACTCGAGGATGCGCTGCTCCACGATGCCGAGGCCGTTCCGTGTCGATGGAAAGCGCGCGGCGTGCAGAGAGAGGCCTTCGATGAGAAACGGGAACTCGCGGAACTCCCGGGCCAGCAGGGCATTGAGCTCTCCCGGCTCGGGACTGGTGTAGGCGCGCCACGCGGTCCGCGCCACGGAGATCATGTCCGCCGTGACCGCTCCGCGCCGGCGGTAGACGCGCCAGAGCTCCTCCGGTTGCAAGTCACCGATCGCCTGGTCGTGCCACACCAGATAGGTTTTCGCCATCGGTACGCGCTGCAGGACGTACAGCAGGTGCACGAGGCAGAAGAGATCGTGCTCGAACCAGAGGACCACTTCGTCGTTTGACGCCGTCGCCGCGAGCATCTGCTCCTGCTCGAAGAGCATGTTGCTCGTGCGCAGCAGATCGTGCCGGTGGGCCGTCGAGAGAAAGTGCGCGCGCGTGGAGATCCTCTGTTCGTCTTCGCGAACAGGCCCGGCGACGAGTGCCTCGCGAAACGCGACATGCTCCCCCGGCAGGCCGGCCCTCCGCGCCATCGCGGCGGTGATGTCGCCGTTGTGGATGTGAATCATGGTCGCCAGCGTAATCCCAGCCACCAGTTCGTGTCCTGCTCGTCCCGGCCGCTCACGACCCGGCCAACACCGAGCGTCGCCTCCAGGCCGGGGAGTCCGATGAGTGGCAGCGGTTCGGTATCGAGCGTCAGCTGACCTCCCGCCACTTCGATCGCGGCCGCGCCGAGACGGTGATGGCGATAGAAGAGGGTGAGCGGAATCGCCGGAACGACCGCTTCGACGAAGCGCCCCTCGTAACGGCGGCCGCGCAGCGAAGCGACCGGCAACGCCGGCTCGAGCACGCGAGCGCTGAACGCCGAGCGGGGGACGATCGTCGAGGGCAGACCACCCAGCTCGATGGCCTGCTCACCGCGGGATTCGCGGAGCGCCCGTGCGTCGAATGCGACGGACAGTCGCGCGCTGCCCCGCGAGATGCTGCCGCCGATGCGCCCGCGGGTCTGCCGGAAATCGCCCGCGTCGTATGCCGCCTCCAGGTCATGTTGGAACCGCCAGCCCCTCATGACCCGGAACCCGCTCCACCGCCCCTCGGCGAACGCCAGATCGAGCGTTCCCGCCAGGACGCCCCCCTCCATCGTCAGGACGGAACGCGGCATCTGGCGGGACCACATCGCACGCAGCTCGCCACCGTCGCGATCGTCGCGGTGATCCTTCGTGCGGAAGAGATGCGCGGCGATCTCGACAGGCCACCCGCGCCAGGCGCCGGCGACGGCGGCGCCGCGCTGCGCGTCGTCGTCTCCGAACGAAGCGACGGCGATCGTATCGAGACGGCCGATGACGTCGCCGATACGAATGCCGGCTTCGGCCGCCTTCTGTGACGGCGCCAGGTTCAGACCGACGATCCAGGAGATCTCCTGCCGGCCGATTCCATACGGCTCCGGCGACGGAAGGGCCTGGGGTGCGAATGGTGCGACGACGGGAGGCGCCGGCGGCACGGCCGGAATGAGAGATGGCCCGAGGGGGGGAGGCGCCGCGGCTTCCGCATCGTCGATCACGCGGACGACGAAACCGTCGGGCTCGAGCGACATGAAAAAGATCCGCCCGTCGGGCGACGGCGCGGCTTCGGTTGCGCCGCCGGACGTGCGCGTGATCGGAACGTGCCTGCCGCCGGGGACGGCACGGTGCAGCTCCATGAACCCGCGCGACAGAACGGTGGTGATCAGGTCGTCACGACCCGGCCGCCATTCAGGCCATGCGAAACCATCGCCCCGCTCCGGCTCGATGATGGTCTCGCTGCCCGACTGCAGATCGCGAATCACCAGCACCCACGCACCGCCATGATTCGCGACGTACGCGAGGAGGTTTCCATCGGAATCGGCGCGAGGGTGCGCGTGGACGATGTCGAGCGACGGCTCGGTCAGCGGAGCGACGCCGCCCGACGCCAGGTCGACGAGGACGAGCTGCGATGTTCCGTAGCGTGTCCGCAGCGCCACCGCGGTGCGGCCGTCGGGAAGCGGATCGGCTTCCTTCACATCGGCGAGATGGGTCACGCGCCGCACCTGGCCCGTTTCCGGCGTCCAGAGAAAGAGGTCGTGATGCAGAAAGCCGTCCGGATCGGGCTGGCGCCGGCCGTGGAGAATCGAGCGGCCGTCACGCGTCCAGCGCGGCGTCAGCAGATCGCCGCCGTCGGGCGCGCTGAACGAATGGATCGGATCGCGGCGGAGCGGCTTCACGCGGACGGGCATCACATCCTCGGGATCGCGCTCGCGGATCGCGGCAAGCTGGTCCTCGTATCGCGTTTCCTCCGTCTCGGGCGGACCGGTCGACCAGACGACGAGGCGCGGCGGCTCGTTGCCCGGCCGCTCCACGACGACAATCCGCTCGCCGTCGGGGGAGACGGCGGGGGCTCCGCTGCGGCGCGAGGTCTGCTGCCACAGCTCTCCCTCCCGCATGGGGACGGCCTGATTGGCGGCGACGGCGGCGGCGGTGAGCGCCGCGGTGAATTGTCCGTAGAGACGTTCGGGCGAATCGCCGAAGACGCCTGCGAACGCCTCGTCGAAGCTGCGACGGCGGCCGGCCGTCATCCGAGTCCAGACGTTGCGCAGGCTTCCCTTGCCGTTTCGCTGCTCCAGCCACTCGAGATAGGCGGAACCGGCGAGGTAGGCCATCGACATTCCGAGAAAACGGCTGTCGCTGTCGAGCCGGTCGTACGAGGGAAGACGTCCGTGCGCCGCCCACTGCCGGAGGATGAGTGCGCGGGCGGTACTGCTCGGCCGGCCGCTGCCGGTGAGGCGTCCTTCGATCACCGTCGCGTAGCCCTCGAGAACCCACCGCGGCGCGCCGAGCGTGATCCGGTTGAGAGGGAAGAGGATTCGTTCAATCAGGCGCTGCGTCGGATTGCGAGAGGGCCGCAGCATGTGCACGACGTGCGCGACCTCGTGCACGGCCAGCAGGTCGATCCAGCTGCTGTACGCGCCGATCTCGTCGCCGGGTCCTGGTGGCTCCGTGTAGAGAACGATGCGCGGCGTGTCGAGAGACGTCCAGGCGAAGCCGTTGGGCTGAGCGATGGGGTTGGCGATGATGACGTCGATGGGAGTGGGCGGGTCGTAGCCGATCTCGCGAACCACTTCGGTGCGGATCGACTCGAGACGCGACGCGGCGCGCTCGCTCCACGCCTCGTACTCCTTCGGGTAATGGATGCGAAAGTGCGCGGTGGACAGCGTCTGCCAGTCCGCCGTTGGGCCCTGTGCCTGCGCGCCGGCCGCGGCCGCGAGCACGAGGCACACCTCCACGAGACCTTTCATGCGCCGTGGTAGTGTAGGGAAAATGAAGACGAAGACAATGCGGACGATCGTTGCGGCCCTTCTCTGCGTGCTCGGCACCGGTGTGACGTTCGCGCAGCAGACGCCTCCACGGCGGCCGATGCTCGTCATTCACGGCGGTGCGGGCACGATCACGCGCGCCACGATGACGCCGGCGCGCGAGAAGGAATATCGGACGGCGCTCGAAGCGTCGCTGCGCGCCGGACACGCCGTCCTGGCGCGCGGCGGGAGCAGCGTCGATGCCGTCGAGGCGGCGATCCGGATCCTCGAAGACAATCCGCTGTTCAACGCCGGCAAGGGTGCCGTGTTCACACACGACGGCCGTAACGAGCTCGACGCCTCCATCATGGATGGGCGGAACATGGCGGCCGGTGCCGTGGCGGGCGTGACGATCATCCGCAATCCGATCACCGCCGCGCGCGCCGTGATGGAGCGGTCGGAGCACGTGATGATGGTCGGACGCGGCGCGGAGCTGTTCGCCACGAAGATGGGATTGGAGATCGTCGACCCGTCGTACTTCTGGACCGAGCAACGGTGGAAGTCGCTCCAGCGCCAGCTCGTCGAGGACGAGAAGAAGTTCGGAACTGTTGGAGCGGTCGCCGTCGATCGGGACGGCAATCTGGCCGCGGGAACGTCGACCGGCGGCATGACGAACAAGCAGTTCGGCCGCGTCGGTGATTCGCCGATCATCGGAGCCGGGACGTACGCCGACAACGGGTCGTGTGCCGTCTCGGGCACCGGTCACGGCGAGTTCTTCATCCGCTGGAACGTTGCCGCCGACATCGCCGCGCTCGTGAGGTACCGCAACCTGACGGTGCAGCAGGCGGGGGACGAGGTCATCCAGAAGAAGCTCAAAGCGGTCGGGGGCGAAGGGGGTGTCATCATCCTCGACCCCCAGGGCAACTTCGCCACCCCCTTCAACAGCGAGGGGATGTACCGCGGCTGGATCGGGCCCGACGGCAAGCCCGAGATCGCCATCTACAAGTAGGAAACGAACGTTCGTGCTATTATGCGCCGGCAGGAGGCATGATCATGCTCGACGGTTTCATCGACGACCCGCTCAATCCACGTTTCGTCTTCTTCTCCCCCGTCCACCTCGATGAGCTCGGGGGCTTTCTCTCACTCCCCCGGGAACGCTTTGCCGCTCACGTCGACGAATCGATCGCCGCCTGGCAGGCCACCATGGAGAACAAGTCGGAGCAGTCCAGCGGCGTCCGCGACATCGTCGTGGAGACGCTCGAGCCGCTGACCCGGCCCGGCGCGATCCGCGTCGACGTCTGGGTGGAACGCCTCGACGAGGCGGATTGCGTCTTCGGCTTCCTCTGCTCCTCACCCGACGGCAGGTCCGCCTACGCGCGCGGCGAGCGGACGATCACGAAGCTCGATCCTGCCTCACACCGCCCCGTCGCCTGGAGTTTGCCTTTCCGCAGCAAACAGCAGACTCTCCTCAAGAGTCTTCCCGCCTACGCATGAAAGGTGAACGCACACGACAGAGCATCCTCGAGCGGGCCGTCGATCTGGCCTCGCTCGAGGGGCTCGAGGGCCTCACCATCGGAGGCCTCGCCGACGACCTGGGCATGAGCAAGAGCGGCCTCTTCGCCCACTTCGGATCGAAGGAAGAGCTGCAGCTGGCCACGATCGAAGCCGCCGGACGGCGGTTCATCAACGAGGTCTTCCGCCCCGCCCTGAACGAAGAACGCGGCTACCCGCGGCTGATGGCCATCTGCCGTTCGTGGATCGAATACATCCGCCGCCGAGTCTTTCCCGGCGGCTGTTTCTTCGCCGCCGCGTCGTTCGAGCTCGACGGCCGCCCGGGCATCGTCCGCGACGCCATCGTCAAAGCAATGGACGACTGGATCGGCGCGCTGGAGAAGGCCATCGCCATGGCGCAGGAGGAAGGGCACCTCGACCGTGGCGTCGACCGCAGGCAGCTCGCCTTCGAGCTGAACTCGCTCTTCTTCGGCGCGAACTTCGCGCATCAGCTGCGCGAGGACGAGCACGCGCTCGACTACGCAATGAGGGCCATCGACATACGGCTCCAGTCGATCCGCCTCACGCCGTCGTCTCGGCGCGCTGCCAGCGGACGTCGCTGAACGCTCCGGCCGCGGCGTCGCGCGCAGCCTGACTGCGGAAGGCGCCGACGATCGTCGATCCCGAACCGCTCATCCCCGCCCAGGCCGCGCCCGCGTCGTACAACCGCAGCTTGAGGTCACGCAGCCGGGGCATCGCCGCGAAAACCGGCTCTTCGAAGTCGTTCACGAGCAGGTCGCGAGCGTCGAGGAGGCCGTCCCGCACCGCATCATCGAAGGGCTCGACGCCGGCCGGCTGCGAGTAGCGGCGAATCATCGCAAACGCGGCCGGCGTCGCCACACGCTCCTCCGGAAAGAGCAGAAGGAGCGGGATCGGCGCCGCGGGGGCCAGGCTGATCAGATCCTCCCCACGCCCCGTGCCGTACGCGGTACCGCCGAGGAGAAAGAACGGCACGTCGGATCCGAGAGAGAGCGCGATGTCAGGCAGCTCCCGGTCGTCCATTCCGAACTTCCGCGACAGCGCGACGAGAGTCGCCGCCGCATTCGACGATCCACCACCCAGTCCCCCCTCCGCCGGAATCCGCTTCTCCAGCTCGATCGAGACCGGGGGCACGCCGAGCGCGCGCGCGGCCCGGAGTATCAGATTGGAGTCGTCGGTCGGGATCGCCGGATCGTCGCACGTCAGGGTCAGACGGTCGGAGTCGTGGATGGTGATCGTGTCGTGCAGCGAGATGGTCTGGAAGAGCGTCTCGAGGTCGTGAAAGCCATCCGGCCGGCGGCCGAGGACCCGCAGGGCCCAGTTGATCTTCGCGTGCGAACGGACCCGCATCACTGGCCGGACACGATCTCCAGATGTTCGATCGTGACCACATCGCTGCCGCGCCGGATGGTCACGCCGCGGGCCGGAAACTGCGGAGGGTGAAACGTGACGACAACCTCATCGACGGCGGCCGACAGCAGTCCTGAAGGCGTGGTCGCGTACGTCGCCGATCCGGCCGCGGGCAGTCCGATCATCACCATGGCCATCTCCGCGGGAAGAATCGAGCTCGCATAGATGGAAAGCGATCTGGCCAGATCCTCGGGCGTTCCTTCCCAGGCACTGTTCTCCAGATGATTGACGAAACTGATCTGATCGCCGGTGGCGCGGATCGTGGCGGCGGTGGTTCCGACCGGCGTGTAGGCGATCAGCTCCATCGAGTTGCGATCGGGAATGACGAGCTGGGCGCGGAACGACTGCGTGCGTCCGTTCGCCGTGGCGCGAACGCGCATGAGACTGCGCGCGCCATCGAACGCCGCCACGCGGGCGCGGAGCTGTTCGAGTGCTTCCTCAGCGGAGCGGGCACGGATCGGCGCCATCGGCGTCCCCGGCAAAGTGGAGCGGCACGAAACAGCGACGGCCGCGAGGATCGCGGCCGCAAGAAGGACTGCCGGGGCGCGATGCGCTCTCACCTCTGAGTCTGCCGCTCCAGGTCGGCGACCTTCGAGCGGATCTTTTCCTCGTCCTGCGGCTCAGGTTCCAGCGTCAGCGCCAGGCGATAGACCTCCAGGGCGCGCTCCCGTTTTCCCTGTTCGGCGAGCACGTCCGCCAGATGCTGATGGACGGTGGCATCGCGCGGCAGAAGGCGGGCGGCATCGGTCAGGTGCTTCTCGGCGAGATCGAGCTTGCCGAGACGGTAGTAGACCCAGCCGAGGGAGTCGACATAAGCGCCGTTCCGCGGTTCCTGCGCGACGGCGCGCACGAGCATCTCCGCGGCGCGGTCGAGATTGCGGTTGGCGTCGGCCCACATGTATCCGAGGTAGTTGAGCGTGGGCGCGTGATCGGGATCTTCATCGAGAAGCCGGAGGAAGACCTCTTCGGCCGCGGCGTGGTTGCCGCCCCGTTCGTGCGCCGAGCCGAGCTCGAACAGCAGATCGATCTCATCGGGCTTCGCTTCGAGCGCCTTCGACACGTAGGCGATCGCATCGCCGTGCAGGCCGGCCTGGATCATGGCCTCCGTGGCGGCGATCACATTGCGGGTGCCGAGCCTCGCCTGCGTCGACGCGGCGGCGCGTGCGCGCTCCGTGTCGCCGATCCGGCTGAGCATCTCGATGTACCGCGCATTGATGAACGGATCGGCCGGAAAGCGCTCGGCCAGCGGCCGCACGAGCTCGGCCGCCTCTTCGTACTCTTTCTCTTTGCGGTGCGCCTCGACCGCGATGTTGATGGCCTGATTGTTCGGCTGATCGCGGAACACGAAGACCGGCCGCGCTTCGCTCACCGCCAGATCGTAGCTCCCGCGCTGCAGCGCGATGTAGGCGAGCTGTGTCCGCGCGAGCGCATCGAGGTTGTCCGGCACGGCCTCGACCGACAGCAGCGAGCGGAACGCCGTCTCGGCGCGGTCGAGGTTGCGCAGGCCGAGCTGCGTCAGGCCGAAACTGGCCAGCAGATCGGGATCGCTCGGCGATGCCTCGAGCAGCCTGCGGTAGATCTTTTCCGCCTCCGCGTATTCCTCGAGATCGTTCAGAGCCTCGGCCAGATAGAAGAGTGATCGGGTGTCGTTCGGGTCCGCCTCGATCAGCAGCCGGAATGCGTCGCGGGCCTGCTCCGCCTGTCCGCCCCGCAGATAGAAATACGCCTGCTGGCGCCGTAGCTCGATGTTCAGCGGCTCCTCGACCACCAGCGGCTCGAGCACCGCGGCCGCTTTCTCCCATTCGCCGGACTTCTGATAGAGATCGACGAGCTGGAAGATGGCCGGTGTGAACGTCGAGTCGAGCTGCACGGCCCGCTCGAGAAAGGGACGCGACTCGTCGCCTCGTCCGAGCTTCGTCAGCACCTGCGCATAGTTGTAATTGAGGATCCGCTGGTCGGGCGAGCGCTCGACCAGCGCAGCCAGCACGCGCTCCGCCTCGGCGGTCCGGCCGAGGGCCACCAGGATCTGCGAGACGGTGACGCCGGTCCCGAGGTCGTCGGGGTTTGCCTTGAAGGCAGCCTGGAGATGGCGCAGCGCCTCGTCCATGCGGCTGCGATCGTTGCCGGCGCGCTCGAGCAGAATGCGCCCGAGAACGCGCTCGGCGTCATAGAAATCGGAGTGATCCCGGGTCAGCCGGCGCAACTCGTTCTCGGCCCGATCGATTCTGCCTGAGTCGATCAGAATCATGGCCCGCTCGAACAGCACGACAGGATTGCCCGGTGCGGTCTGGAGAACGCGGTCGATGCGCGTCAGCGCCTCCTCGTAACGGCCGTTGTCGGCGGCGAGCTTGGCGAGAAGAAACTCGTACGACTCGCCCGCATCCTGGGCGGCGGCGGGCACCGCCAGCGCACCCAGCAGCAGCACGGAAAGGAGCAACCTCATTTTCGTCATCGTAGCACTCGAAACATGCGAACAAGTCCGGCAGCCCGATTCATGCCATGGGCCTGAATGTGCTAAAAGCAATGGCCACGGATCTATCTGCTTGAGCCTGGAACGGATCGAGATCACCCCGTTCGCTGTCATTGTCGGGGACATTCTGCAAAACCGGCGAACCGGGTACCTCACCCTCATCAAGGCGCCGACGCGCAAAGTCCTCTACTGGTCCCAGGGTGAGCTGGTGCTGGTGACGTCGGCCTCCCCCACCGATTCGCTGGCCGACTTCCTCGTTCGCCGAGGCATCGTTCCCACCGAGCGGGCGGCTGAGCTCGTCACCCCCGATCCCACCGACGCCGTGGCCCGGTTCCACGAAGCGGGCATGCTCGAGCTCTCCTGGCGCCAGACGCTGCTCCGCGAGTGGGTCGCGGCGCAGTTCATCCCTCTCTTCTCCCTCGACGAAGGCACGGCGGCGTTCACGGAGGACGCGGCACTGGAACCGGAGAAGCGCGTCTTTCTGCAGAGCACGGCCGCGCAGGTGATCGAGGGCGTTCGCTCCATCACCAACGGCCTCGTGCTGCGGCGGTCGCTCGGAGAGCTGAAGCGCGACATCGGTCCTGCAAAGAACAGCCGGTTCAGTCTGGACACGGTCCCGCTCACCGACGGGGAGCGGAAGATCGCGGGCGCGCTGCAGCAGCCGGAATCGATTGAGGTGTTCCTGAAACACTTTGCGTCTGATTCCGTGACGGCTGCAAAAGTCGTCATCTCGATGCTGATCCTGGGGCTCTTCTCGATCGTGGAGAGCCGCGTCGAGCCGGCGATGGCGATCAGCTTCGACGACATGCAGCGCGATCTCGAGCTGCTGGCCGTCATCGGCTCGAGCGATCAGCGTTCGCTTCGCGCGGTGGGCTTCTCACGCCAGCTGGCATCGATGGATCACTACCAGGTTGTCGATGTGCCGCGCGCGGCCACGCGCGCGCAGATCATGAATCAGGTCGAGGAGCAGAGGAAGAAGTACGACCCCGCCACCTACCCCCCGATCGTCCGCGAGGCGGTGAACGCGATTCTCCGGAGAATCGAAGAAGCAACGAACGTCCTCAAGGATGCCGGGCGTCGAGCGTCTTACGACAAACTGATGCAGGACCGCGGGGCCGGCAGCACGGGGACCGATGCGTCGATTCAGCAGCGGCTCACGCAGAAATCGATCGCCGATCAGAATTTCGCGCGGGCCCAGGAGCTGGCCGCGAACGAGGACTACTACGGCGCGATCGTCCTGCTGAAACAGGCGGTCGAATACACTCCCGACAACGCCCAGGCGTGGTACCTCCTGGGATCGTGCCAGGAGCGGAACCCGAAATGGCTGCGCGACGCGGCGGAGAGCTTCCAGATGGCGCTTTCGGTCGATCCGAATTTCATCGACGCCATGATCTCCCTCGGCGATCTGTACAAGGCGCAGGGCCTCGTCTCCCGGGCCCAGAGCTGCTACGAGGATGTCATCAAGATCGCTGCCGAGAACCAGCAGGCCAAGTCGCGCCTTCACGCTCTCCGGAAGCGCTGAGGAGCCCTCTCCCCTAAGGCATCGCCATTGCTAGGTGATGGGGTGATGGCAGACGAAAAAGGGGCAACCGAAGACCAGGTCCAGAAGATCCGGGCCATTCGTGGCAAGGAAGTACTCGGCTACGAAGGGGCGGGCCGCGAGGAGCACAGCGGCGAGAACGCCCCCGACGAGCCCGACACTCTGACGGACGACCTGGCGGACAACGAGCGGAAGGACTGCTGACCTCTACATCAGCTCGCGCATGATCTGCTCGAGAGCTTCCTTCGGCGGGCGGATGCGCTCGAGGGGAAGCGTGCCGAGCGGCTCATCGGTCAGGTTCAGCATGGCGGTGAAGCCCTTCTTCTCCGGCCGCAGGTAGGCGATCCCGGTGAGCATCTGCCCGCTCTCGACGGCGCGATGCAGACGCTCCAACGCCTGCACGGCATTGGAGGGATCGTAATCCTCCTCGAGCTTCTTGAGCAGGACGCGCGAGCCGTCGTGCATCGTCACTTCCCGCACTTCTCCCGGCTCGTAGTCGATCTCGATCTGCTCGTAGGACTGCACGAATCCGATCTGGTGCAGGATCTCGTCGTGCTCTTTCGAGTACTGGTAACCCTTTGTCGACCCCTCGTGGTTGTTGAACGTGACGCATGGCGAGATCACGTCGATGACGGCCAGCCCGTCGTGGGCCATCGCCGCCTTGAGGATGTTGATCATCTGCTTCGGGTCTCCGGCGAAGCCGCGGGCCACGAACCCGCATCCGAGCTGCACGGCCAGCGCACAGAGATCCATCGGCGGCAGGTCGTTGAGGACGCCGGTCTTGAGCTTCGATCCCTCGTCCGCGGTGGCGGAGAACTGGCCCTTGGTCAGGCCGTACACGCC
>DATLFC010000013.1:0-5022 GCA_035525015.1 Thermoanaerobaculia bacterium
TGACGGTGGCGGCCGCGGCGATTGCCGTGGCGCTCGACCGCCGATTCGCGGCGCCGCGCCACGACGGACCGAAGAGCGATCACTTCGACGGAAAGCGTTTTCACAACCATCAGTCGGGCTGGCAGTCGGAAGGGTCGTTCCTCAAGTGGCAGCTCACCAGGGAGCCGGGGCCGTGGCGCGCATGGGTCGATGATTCTCCCGGGCCGCCGCCCCCGCCCCGCGTCGACGGCGGCGGACTGCGTGTCACGTTCGTGAATCACGCCACGACGCTGATCCAGATGGACGGCGTGAACATCCTGACCGATCCGATCTGGTCGGAGCGCTGTTCCCCCGTCTCGTGGGCAGGGCCGAAACGGCACCGGCCGCCCGGCATCCGCTTCGAGGATCTGCCGGAGATCGACGCCATTCTCATCAGCCACAATCACTACGATCATCTCGATCTGCCGACGCTCCGCCGATTCCAGCCGCGCCCGCCCATCATTTCTCACCTCGGCAACGGAGGGCTGCTGGCGAAGAACGGCATCGGCGGGGCGAGGGAGCTCGACTGGTGGCAGGAGACGGCGATCTCCGATCGCGTTCGCATCACGGCCGTGCCGGCGCAGCATTTCTCGGCGCGCGCGCTCAGCGACCGCGATGCCAATCTGTGGGGCGGCTTCGTGATCAGCGGGCCGTCGGGCAACGTCTACTTCGCGGGCGACACCGGGTGGGGGAAGCATTTCGATGAGATCGGGCAGCGATTCGGGCCGATCCGTCTGGCGCTCCTGCCGATCGGCGCCTACCTGCCGCGCTGGTTCATGAAGCCGGCGCACATCCATCCGGCCGAGGCGGTCGATGCGCATCATGCGCTGCGCGCGTCGACCAGCGTGGCCATTCACTTCGGGACGTTCCGCCTCGGCGACGACGGCGAGATGCAGCCGGTGGAAGATCTCCGCCGCGCCATCGCCGGGAAAGGCAATCCCCGCTTCTGGATTCTCGGCTTCGGCGAAGGTCGCGACGTGCCGTAGCTAGCGCGGCTCGTCCATGAAGGTCGAGCGCGCCATGACGTACGTACCGCGGCGTTTCACGCGGACGTCGATCTCGTGCGTGCCGGGGCGGAGGCCGGCGGGCCGCCGGACCTCGAGCTCGTAGTGACCGGCCAGCGTCTTCTGCAGGCGGGCGACGGCGATCTGCGGAAAGATGTGCGTCTTCGCGTAGAAGCCGCCGGTGTCTTTGGCCGCCGTACCGAGGCCGAACTCGAGGTCGTGGTAGTCGGCGTCGGTGGTGTCGAGGGAGAAGACGGTGACGCGCGCCTGCTCCAGTGCGCGGCGGGCGATCGGATACTTGCGATGCATCACCACCTGGTTTCCGGAGAGCTGTCCCAGCCCCCACCCGAAAAGGATCATCGACTTCGGACCGGGGATGTGCCGCACGGCGTTGGCGATGTGAATGAAGGCTTCGTCGGAGCTGGTGAAGCGCTTCATCTCGTCGCGATCGAGCCGCCGCGCCAGCGACGGATTCGGCACGAGCGGAGGCCACGACGGATTGTCGGTCAGCACCGCCTGCCGCAGCGCGTGGATGATGTCGCTCTTGTCGGCGGTGAAGTCGAGGCGGAACTTCAGGTGCGAATCGAACGAGAAGACGGCCACGCGGTCGTGCTCCTCGAGTGCCTCGATCATCTGCTCGGCGTAGTGCATGAACTTCATGTGACCCCGCACGCGTACGCTGTTCCGCGCAAAGTCCGTCTGCACAAAGTAGAGGAACAGCCGCCCCTTTCGAGCGCGGGTGTCCTCACCCGCCCCCCGCGGTTCTTCATCAAAGGCCGCGATGGCGCGAGCCGCCTCCGTCTCCGGAATCCACTCCACCGACTCGATCACCGCCCTCTTCCCGCCGACTCGCACATCGAAGTCCGCGACCGTCAGCCCGAGGATCGGATCGCCGTCGTAGTCGGTGACGCGCGCGTCGATGAGGATGCGCTCGACGGTGATGACATCGGTGACCTCCTGAGCCGTCGTCGAGGTGGGCAGGAGGAGAAGCGCGACGAGGACGCTGCGCATGGATGCAGTTTATCCCGGCCGCAGCGAGGACCTCCTGCCGACGGCGAATGCAACACGATTGTCACGCCCCCGCCGGCTCCGGCTCGGAACAATCGGTGATGATGAGTCACCGATGGATCGGAGCGGACGTGGCGACTGGTACTTCCGGGATAAGGTCCTGCTGCCGGGCGAAGGGCACGGCTGGTCGTCTCACTCCCACGCTGTCATCACCCTGGTGCTGGCCGGGAGGCTGAACGAAGACCTCGGCAGCGAGGTACAGAGTTGCGGCGCGTTCGAGCTCCACTACAAGCCGCAGGGGTTGCCCCATGCGACGTCCACCGGACCGAATGGGGTCCGGATGCTCCTGGTCGGCTTCAGCGAGACGGCGCGCGACGGCGAACGAGCCATGGGCCAGCCACGGGTCGTGCCCGGCGGAGCTCGAGCCGCTCGCGCATTCACGGAATTGCTCTCCATCGCTTCGATGGTCCAGCAGCGGAGCGGAGACCCGCGGTGTGCGATTCGGCGGCTCCAGGAGGAGTCTCTCGGGAGGAGCACCGCCGGCGAGGTCGTGAAACGACCGAGCTGGATCACCGAAGTGCGTGCGCGCATCCAGGCCGAAGAGGCCCAGCGTAACCGGCTCGCCCGGCTGGCCTCCGAGTTCGGCGTCCACCCGGTTTACCTCGCTCGCACCTTTCGCTCCTGTTACGGCCTCACCATCGGCTCACTTCGCCGGCGGCTGCGCACTGATCGCGCCGTGATGCGGTTACTCACGGGAGACGTGTCACTCGCCAGGCTGGCGCTGGAGCTCGGATATTCGGATGAGAGCCACTTCGCCAGGGAGTTCAAGAGAGAGACGGGATGGACACCGGGCGGGTTCAGGTCCACCGCCGGTTCCTTCGGCCGGGTCGAGCGCCGGCGGTAGGAGCAGAACCGGGCGCCGAGTTTCAATTCGTTCAAGACAGCGGGGACGAGGCGGCTTAGGTTTGCGTCATGGAAACTGCTTCCAGGCGCTGGGTCTGTCACACTTTGCGGCTCCTGGGCGTCCTCGCGCTCGTGCAGCTTCCGGCTGCCTGCGGCTCCCGCCCTGATACCCCGATCGTCAAAGCCACCGGGCCCGCCCGCGTCGAGGGCCCGCTCTCTCTCACGCCGATTCGGTTCTCGACCACCGAACACGATTTCCGGCCGACGATCATCGACGCGGAGGAAGGACGCCTCCGCGTCGCCGAACGTCACGGCAATCCGCAGGGGAGGCAGATCGAGGTTCGCTTCGTCCGATTCGCCAGCACCGCGGCGCGGCCAGGATCACCCATCGTCTATCTGGCCGGAGGCCCGGGTGGTTCCGGCACGAGGTCGGCTTCGGGCGATCGTTTTCCCCTCTTCCAGCGGCTGCGGAAAATGGCGGACGTGATCGCCTACGACCAGCGCGGTACCTGGGGCACAGATCCCTACATGGTCTGCCCCGGAAGCTGGAGCTACCCGCTCGACCGCCCCTGGGAGGAGGAGACCCTGAGAAGTGCTGTGACCCCATTCCTCGAGGAATGCGCGGAACACTGGGCGGGACGAGCCGACCTGTCCGCGTACAACACGATCGAATCCGCGGAAGACCTCGAATCCTTGCGGCGCGCGCTTGGTGCCGACAGGCTGACGTTGTGGGGCATCAGCTACGGCACGCACCTCGCGCTGGCTTACATCCGCGCCTATCCCGACCGGGTTGACCGAGCCATTCTGGCCGGTGTCGAAGGCCCGGACCACACCTGGAAGTTACCCGAGAGAGGCGATGCGGTGCTGCGACGCGTCGACGAGGCGATTCGCGCCGATCCGCGGGCGCGCGCTGCGGCTCCCGATTTTCTCCCGTCGCTCGAGGATCTGCTCGGTCGACTGGAGCGAAACCCGGTGACGGTGAAAGTGGAGCACCCGAAGACCCGGCAGCCGATGACGGTCGTGGTCGGCGCCGGCGATCTGCGGCGTGCAATCTTCTCCGCGCTTGGAGAACGTGAAGACATCGAGCAATTGCTCGAGCGAGGCCTTCCAGTATTGCGGGGAGATTTCCGCAACCTGGCGCTCTTCGCGCTGCAGAACCGTGCGAACAACCGCGCGCTGGTCATGTCTCTCTCCATGGACTGCGCCTCCGGCGTCTCGCCGGAGCGCCGGACCGCCATCCGCAGGCAGGAGGAGACTTCGCTGCTCGGCAACCCGAATATGTGGCTGGATGCTGCCTGCTCCGCCTGGCCGGTCGAGGACCTCGGTGACGCCTTTCGTTCCCCGGTAGAAGCGAGCGTCCCGGTTCTTTTCATCAGCGGAACGCTTGACGGCAGGACCCCGCCGGAGAACGCCGAGGAGGTCCTCCGTCGATTTCCCAACGGCCGGCACCTGGTGATCGAAGGGGGTTCTCACGATGACGACCTCTTCCTCTCCTCAGCGGAGATCGTCGAATCGATGATGGCGTTTCTGCGCGGCGAGCGGCCGCGAGAGCGCATCGTCCTGGCTCCGATTCGATTCAGGCTTCCGTAGCAAATTACCGGCGGTACACTCCGGGATCATGCTCGGACGGTTCGTGCTTTTCCTGCTTCTCCCGGCCACGCCCCTCTCCGCCGCCCCTTACGCCGATCTCTTTCTCGACAAGACCATGCGCGTCGACTACTTCCACACCGGCGGCAGAGGGGAGGAGATTGTCGCGCTTGACCGCGTCGTCTCCGACGGCCCCTGGCCGGGAAGCCGGACGCAGCTCGTCGATACGTCGAATCTCGGCAAGTACCTGTTCGAAGTCATCGATCGCTCGACCAATCAGGTCATCTACTCGCGCGGGTTCGCGTCGGTGTTCGGCGAATGGGAGACGACCGGCGAAGCGCGGACGCGCCATCGGACGCTGCACGAGTCGCTCCGCTTCCCCTGGCCGAAGGCGCCGGTGCAGGTCGTGCTGAAGAAGCGCGACGCGCAGAACGCCTTCCAGCAGATCTGGTCGACGAACATCGATCCCTCCTCGCGCTTCGTGAATCCGGCGGACATCGCC
>DATLFC010000031.1:0-6319 GCA_035525015.1 Thermoanaerobaculia bacterium
AACGCGCCGAGGATGCCGGCGATGCTGCCGGAGGCGCCGATCGACGGGATCACCGAGTGCGGGAAGACGAACGTGTGGGCCAGGCTGCCGACCACGCCGCAGGCGATGAAGAAGACGAGGTACTTCGAGTGGCCGAGGATGTCCTCGACGGCGTCGCCGAAGACCCAGAGATAGATCATGTTGCCGAAAAGGTGAACGAAGCCGCCGTGCAGGAAGAGCGAGCTCACCAGCGTGATCGCCACCTCCCACGGCGCGTACCCCCACGCCTCGGCGTTGAAGAGGCGCGAGGGGATGTAGCCGAACGTCTGGATGAGCCGCTCCACCGTCGGCGTCGTGAGATAGAGCTGCAGGAAGAAGATCAGGAAGTTGGCGGCGACAAGCGACCGCGTGACAACGGGCGCGTGGCGACGTAGGTGCGTGTGGCGGATGGGGATCACTTTTCGGGCCTCGGGCCTCGGGCCTCAGGCCTCGGGAGGCCGGGCCGGAGAGCTAGTTCAGCGCTTTCATGATCCCCCGGACGACCTCGGACATCTGGTCTTTTTTCAGTTCGGCGTAGACGGGAATCGCGAGGGTCTGATCCGCGGCCGCCTCGAAATTCGGATAGCCGTCGCGGCACTCCGCCTGGAACTGCCGCGCGGCGCAATCGTGCGAGGGTTCGTTCGCGGCAGCACGGAGTCGGAGCGACCATACGTGTTCGTCTTCATCGGCGAAGATGTGATGACGGCAATCAATCTCAAGGAGGAGTTCGGAATCTCGGGCGTTCCTCCCCGCTCACCGCAACTGTGCCCGGAGACGCCGGGCTCGGAGAGCAACTCCAGTTCTACCGTCGCAGTTTCTCCATTCGTCGCTTCGATGAAGCTTGTCCCCGTGCGCCGGACCGAGCCTGGTTGATGAACTTCTGCGTAGACGACATGTTTCCCGGGGGGAGGCAATCGCGACGGAGTGGTTCTGGAGTTCGTGCCGCAGCAACGGCGTCCTCGTCCCGGCCGACGATCAAAGTGGCAACGGGCAGCGCGGGTCGTTCCGGGTCACCGGTTTGCAGGCCGAAACGTACGCGATCAAGTCGCTGCGCGGCGAGATCGTCGCGCCAAACAGCGTCACCGTGTCGGGGGCGACCACAGAAGAGATCGAGGTGGAGATCAAGGCGTCTGCGCGCCCGAGGTTGCCCGCCGATGGCGACGCCAGCGCAAGGCCTTCGACTAACCCTTGATCTGCATCAGGCTATCTAGTAGTTTCACCCTTCCAACACGATCGAGGGGAATGGCTCCGGACCGACGGGGGGCACCATCACAGCCTTCTCCGGACAGTAACCAGGGAACAAGTTGGCGCCGGCGACTCGACTCCGAGTTGCCGGCGCTGCCTGTCGTCGCTGCGTTGTACCCAACAGTTGTGCTGACCGTGCCGCCCATCCGGTCGCTGCACACGCTTGTCGCACCCTCGTCACCCCCCCAGAGTTCTGGCGAGTTGTGAAACAGCGCCGGGCTCGGCTCGACCCGCGGCCGTCAGATCATCGCCTGACTGCCCGTCGCCGGACATTCGCAACGGTGATCTCGATCGAGCCGCTTCTCGCTTCGCCGCAGGCGTTCGTGACGCGCACCCAGTAGCGCGTGCTTCGCAGCAGTGGACCGACGGTGATGCTGGCGCTGCTGCCGGCGAGGCGGGACGTGTCACCGGCCGGACCCTCGAACCAGGCGTACTGCAGCGGCGCGGTCCCGCTGGCGGTGAGCGTCAGCGTCAGCAGGGAGCCGGCGCGGATGGTCTGCGACGGCGTGGTCGAGGTGATGGCCGGGCCGGCACACGCCGCGGTCACCGTCACCGTCGCCGTGGCGCTGTTGACCGGCGTCCCGCACTGACCACTCACACGCACCCAGAAGCTCGTCGTGACCGCCGGTGCAACTACGATCCCCGTGGAGACCGCTCCATCCAGCGGCCGCGACGTGTCGCCGCTGCTCCCGACATACCACTGATACGACAGCGGCGCCGTTCCGCTCGCAGCGACACTCAGCGTCGCCGTCTGCCCCGCCTGGATCGTCGTCGACTGCGGCTGGCTGGTGATCGACGGCGGCGTGCACGTCGCCACCGTCACTCTTGCCGTGGCACTGTTCACCGGCGTGCCGCATTGACCGCTCACACGCACCCAGAAATCGGTCGTCGTGGTCGGCGCGACGGTGATGCTCGATGACGTCGCTCCCGAAATCGGCCGCGACGTATCGCCGCTGCTCCCGACATACCACTGATACGACAGCGGCGCCGTCCCGGCCGCCCCTACGCTCAGCGTGGCCGTCTGTCCGGCCTGAATGGTCGCCGACTGCGGCTGCGTTGTGATCGACGGTGGTGTACAACTGCTCGCCCCCGAGCCGTAGACGTGCGACGCCGCGTCCTGGTCCCAGGCCCGCAGTGCATAGTTCGATGCCACGCTTGCGTTCATCAGGGCGTCGGTGGTGAACGTCACCTGTCCCGTCTGCGGCTCGTTCGAGTGTCGAAAACCGAGGCAATGCCCCAGCTCGTGCGCGAGAATGGCTTCGAAGGTCGTCCCGGTGAATCCCGACTCGACGATGATGTCGCAGTCGACGGTGGTGAAGTAGGTATCGCCCCCGTTGGTGTTCGTCGCCGACGACGCCCAGACGGTGGCCTGCCCCACCACCGAGCCGGCCAGCGGGCCGGAGTCCGGCTGATCGAAGAACATCAGATTCCGGCCGTCATTCTCACCGTACGTTCCGCCGCTCGTTGGCCCGGCGTAGCCGATGGAGATCGAGGCGTTTGGTGCGCCGTTCCAGACGCCGCGAGCCGTGCCGATCGACCCGGCCAGATTGCTCACCCCGCTCTGCGTCCCGACGCTCTCGGTCGTGAACGAGCCAGTCGGCCAGCGGGAGCCGCGACGGATCGATCCGGCTTCGAACAACATCATGTAGTCGTTTCCGGGGACGTGGGAATCGGGCGTGGCCCGCCGGATCCCCGCGGCTGCTGCCTCGACGAAGTAGCCGGCCGGAGGCCTACCCCCCGCGGCCACCTCCTCGATGTAACGGAGAAAGGCCGCCGCATCGCGCGAGCCCTCACTGTGACGCCTCCCCGCCACGTCCCATCCGAAGATCTCCCCCGTCGTTGCGCCACGGACCAGGAGAGGCCGCGACGCGGCATCGAGGACGAAGCTGAATTTGCCGAGCTCCCCGGCGATGGTGGTGAAGCGCCACTCCCCCACCTGGCGCAACATCAGGAGCGCTCGCTCGCCGGGCTGAAACGACGGCTGGCCGGAGACGGCCAGCCCAACGTCGCCGACGACACCCCCCGCCTGCCTGATGATGATCGAAGACCCTGCGGCCGCGACGCCCTTCAGACCACGCTCCACCACGGCCGGATAGTCGGTGACGATGGCACCCTCGCCGGTGAAATGGCTGTGCGACGACTGGATCGTGACGACGGCAATCGTCTCGGCTTGCCGGACCAGATCGGCGTCCGGCGGAACCAGATACGTCGCACCCGACAGGGCCAGCGGGACGAAGAAGAGAAGCGAAGCGATTCGTGCGGAATGGAGACTCATCATGCTCTCAGAACCGGTATCGGAGGCCGGCCGAACCGAGAAGGGGCTCGAAGCGGACGCGCCCCGAAGGTCCCAGGGGCGACCGCGCCGCGCGGAAGGTTTCAAACGGGATGTACTTGAGATCGAGGTTTGCGAACCACCGCTCGGCAAGTGCGAAATCGAATCCGGCGTTCAGGACCAGGCCGGTCGCCGTGTCGAACTCGACCCGTCCATCTCCCAGCGGCACGTTTCCAAGGAAAATCTGCGAGCCGCCGGCGCCGAGATACGGCCTCCATGTTCCTCTCCACGGACGCCACTGCAACACGACGGTCAGCGGCACGCCATCGACGGGATCGAGGTCGAGCAGGAAGATGGCGTCGGAAGTGACGGTGCGGACCGTCGCGTTCATCTGCGCGAACGAGGCCTTCGCCTCGATGCCCCACATCGGTGTGAATTCATAGAGCAGCCCGATGCCGACTCCCGGGCCTCCCTCGAAATCGAAATCGATGGCGGAGCCGCTGAACACTTCTTCTGACTCGTCTTTCCCGGTCTTCTCGAGCCAGTGTCCGGAAGCAATGACGCTCCACTCCCCTGCGAGCGCAGGCTCAGCGGCGCTGCCGATCACGAACAGCACGACGGCCCATCCCTTCATGCAGCCCGGTCGAGCAAGAGCCGAGCCGTCCTCATCGGATCGCGTGATCCCGGTCACGCCTGGCGGCGCGGGAACGTCGACACCGCTTTGAGGATGGCCGCTACCCCCGCGCTGAACACAAACCCCCCCACATGAGCCCACCACGCCACCCCCGCCACTTCCTCCGTCCCTCGCGCCGCGGCCAGCGACGCCGCGCCGTTGAAGAACTGCAGGAAAAACCATACCGGGAGGAACAGCGCGGCGCGGATCTCCGCCATGGCCCAGTAGACCACCAGCGGAAACAGCGTCACGATCCGCGCGCTCGGATGCAGCACGAAAAACGCGCCGAGGATGCCGGCGATGCTGCCGGAGGCCCCGATCGAGGGGATCACCGATCGAGGAAAGACGTACGTGTGCGCCAGGCTGCCGACGACACCGCAGGCGATGAAGAAGACGAGATACTTCGAATGTCCGCAGGTATCCTCCACCGCGTCGCCGAATACCCAGAGATAAATCATGTTGCCGAAAAGGTGGACGAAGCCGCCGTGCAGAAAGAGGGAGCTCACCAGCGTGATTGCCACTTCCCACGGCGCATATCCCCACGCCTCGGCGTTGAAGAGGCGCGAGGGGATGTAGCCGAACGTGTGGATGATCCGCTCCACCGTCGGCGTCGCGAGATAGAGCTGCAGGATGAAAATGGCGAAGTTGGCGGCGACGAGCGCCCGGGTGACGATCGGCGGGTTGCGGCGCGGGTGGGTGTGGCGGATGGGGATCAAGAGTGCAGTCCAGTGTCATCCTGAGCGCCAGAGAGCGCGAAGGATCTCCTCATTGCGGAGGGGGTCCTTCGCCGGCTTCGCGGCTCAGGATGACACCTTCATGAGTTCAGCGCTTTCATGATCCCCCGGACGACCTCGGACATCTGGTCTTTTGTCAGTTCGGGGTAGACGGGAATCGCGAGGGTCTGATCCGCGGCCGCCTCGGAATTCGGATAGCCGTCGCCGGCGCCGGACAGCTCGCGGAAACAGGCCTGCTGCGGCAGCGTCAGGGGGTAATAGACCTCGCAGCCGACCCCGGCGCTTTTCAGATGATCCATCACGGCGTCGCGGCGCTCCCGCCCTTCCGGAAACCGGATGACGTACTGATTGTAGACGTGCTTCCGCTTCGGCAGCTCCTCCGGCAGGATCACCCTCTCCCCCGCGCCGGCCTCGGCAAACATCGTTCTGTATGCGGCGGCGTTGCGGCGGCGCCCCTCCGCCCACTCGTCGAGATGCCGGAGCTTGATGTGCAGGATCGCCGCCTGCAGCGCGTCGATGCGGAAGTTTCCGCCGACGTAGTGGTGGTAGTACTTCGGACGCATCCCGTGCACACGGTAGTCGACGAGCCTGGCGGCGATGGCCTCGTCGTTCGTCGTCACCGCCCCGGCGTCGCCGAAGGCGCCGAGGTTCTTGGAGGGGAAGAAGGAGAAGCAGCCGAAGGGGGAGAGGGAGCCGGCGCGGCGTCCGTCGAGCTCGGCGCCGACAGCCTGCGCCGCATCCTCGAAGACGATCAGCTCGTGCTTCTTCGCCAGGCGGTTGATCTCGTCCATGGCCGCCACCTGCCCGTAGAGGTGCACGGGCATGATGGCGCGTGTGCGCGAGGTGATCTTCGCTTCGATCTGCGTCACGTCGATGTTGTAATCGGCGAGGTCGATGTCGACGAACACCGGCGTGGCCCCGAGGCGGTCGACGACGCCGGCGGTGGCGAAGAAGGAGTAGGCCGGTACGATCACCTCGTCGCCGTGGCTGATGCCGCTGACCATCAGGGCGATGAGCAGGGCGTCGGTCCCCGAGGAGACGCCGATGGCATGTTTACACTGGCAGTACTTCGCGAAGTCGCGCTCGAATTCCTCCACCCGCTTGCCGAGGATGAAGGCCTGCGATTCGTAAACGTCCTCGGTCACCCGGAGGACTTCGTCTTTGATGGTCCGGTATTGCGCTTTCAGATCGAGAAGAGGGACGGTCATTGCGCGCGCGAGTGTACACGGTGTAAAAAGGAGGGCAAGAGGGAGCGTCGAACGAACATGAAACGGCTTCTCGCCCTTGTCCTCCTGATCGCCGCGCCGCTTTTCGCGCAGCGGATCCCGCTGAACGACCTCGGGAATGGGCGCTACGCCGGCTTCGAGGGTGGGCTGT
>DATLFC010000047.1:0-10301 GCA_035525015.1 Thermoanaerobaculia bacterium
GCCACGAAAAGGCAGAAGGCCGTTCCGGCGTAGAACAGAACCCTGGGCATGGCAACCTCAATAGTACTTCGGTTAACCGTTTAACCGTTCACCGAGTCATTGAACGAGATGATGTGGTCCAGGCGGATTTCGACCGGCCCCGATCCGGAATCGAACTTCACGAACTCCGCCCCGTCGGCGGTGTAGACGTCGGAGATCGTTCCCCGCTCCTTCTGGGTCACGCCTTCCAGATCGAACTCCAGCTCCACTTCCGTCCTGTGCATCGCCGCCGCTTCGAGCTGGTCGTGGTAATCGCACGAGACCGGCTCGTACCCTTCCGTGGTCATAAACCCTCCAGGCTCCCGGAATACACGATCGGTGCCGCGTAAAAACAGGCCTCGGGCCTCAGGCCTCGGGCCTCGGGCCTGTTATGATCCCGAGTGCTCATGTCCAGTCTGTTCACCGTCAACAGCATCGCCGCGTGGATGCCGCTCGTCTTCGCGCTGGTGCTGCTGGTGATCCTGATCGTTTCATTCCGGTCGCGCGCGGTCGTCTTCTGCCAGTACCTCGAGGCGATGACTGGCGTGAAGCTCCGGCCCTCCGACGTCCGGCGCGAGTTCAAGGCCCACGGGCGCAACGGCGTGAGAGAGATGTTCCTCGACCTCATCATCCGCGAGGACCTGAAGGAAGGTCCGATCGACATCCCCGAAGAAGAAACGTCACACGATCGTCACGCCGCGGGCGGCATCTGAACCCCCGCGCATCCCGTTGTTCATTCGAACAACGACACACAAGGAGAATTCATGCTTCGTTCGACGCTCGTGGCCACGCTCTGCGCCGTGCTGATGCCGGTTCTGGCCACCGCCCAGGAATCCGTTCTCCCGTTCAAGGCTGCCGAGAAAACGCTGCCGAACGGTCTCGAGGTCATCGTCGTTCCGACGGGTTTCCCCAACATCGTCTCGCTGCAGATCCCGGTGCAGACCGGTTCGCGCAACGAAGTCGAGCCGGGAAAATCGGGCTTCGCGCACTTCTTCGAGCACATGATGTTCCGCGGCACGCCGAAGTACTCGAACGACGCCTACACCGAGATCATCACGAAAGCGGGGGCGCGCCAGAACGCCTACACCTCCGACGACCTCACGAACTACCACATCACCTTCTCGAAGGACGACCTCGAGAAGATGCTGGAGATCGAGGCCGACCGCTTCCAGAACCTCGCCTACTCCGAGGAAGCGTTCAAGACCGAGGCCCGGGCCGTCCTCGGCGAATACAACAAGAACAGCGCGAACCCGATCCGCAAGATCTACGAGGTCCAGCGCAACAACGCCTACACCACCCACACCTACAAGCACACCACGATGGGCTTCATCGAGGACATGCCCAACCAGTACGAGTATTCGAGGGTCTTCTTCGATCGCTGGTACCGCCCCGAGAAGACGACCATCATCGTGGCCGGTGACGTCGACCCGGCCAGGGTCTTCCCGCTCGTCGAGAAGTACTGGGGCGGGTGGAAGCGCGGCACGTTTTCCGCCGACATCCCGCAGGAGCCGGAGCACAACGGTCCGGTCTACGCGCACGTGCCGTGGAGCTCCCCCGCTCTCCCCTTTGTGACCGTCGCCTTCCACGGGCCGTCGCTCTTCGACTGGAAGGACAACGCCGCGGTCGACGTGATGCTCGACCTCGAGTTCGGCCAGACCTCCGACCTCTACAAGCGGCTCGTCGAGCAGGAGCAGAAGGTCGACCAGCTCTTTTCCTGGGGCGCCGGCAGCTACGATCCATCGCTGCTGACCGTCTGGGCGCGCGTCAAGAACCCGGCCGATGCGGTCTACGTCCGGGACGAGATCCTGCGCACGTTCGCCGGGCTCCGCACCGAAAAGCTCGACGGGCAGCGCGTCGAGGACGCCAAGTCGAATACCCGGTACGGGTTCCTCCGCTCGCTCGACAACACCGACTCCATCGCCGCCGCGATTGCGCGCTACGCGCACTACGAACGCTCGTACGACACGATCAACAAGTACTTCCGCTCCCTGGCGGAGGTGAAGGCGGACGATCTGCGGACCACCGCCAACCGATACTTCACCGACAAGAACCTCGTCGTGACGACGCTCTCGCGTGAGCCGCTGCCGGAGGCCATCGCCAAGCTGCCGGCGGTTACGAGCTTCACCTCCACTGCTTCCGCGGCTTCCGCGGGCCCCGAGATCCGTTTCATCACCCAGAAGTCGGTGCTTCCCAACGTGATGGTCAAGCTGCTCTTCAATTCCGGATCGGCCAGCGACCCGAGGGGGAAAGAGGGGCTGGCCGCCCTCTCCGCAGCCATGATCACCGAGGCCGGCTCGCGCGCGATGCCGATCTCCGAGATCTACAAGGTGCTCTATCCGATGGCCGGCGGGTTCGGAAACCAGGTCGACAAGGAGATGACGACGTTCACGGCCGTCGTCCACCGCGACAACTGGACGAAGTTCGCCGACACCGTGCTCCCGCAGCTCGTCGCTCCGGGATTCCGTGAAGACGACTTCCAGCGCCTCAGGGACGTGCAGCGCAACGCGCTCGAGCAGGATCTCCGCGCCAACAACGAGGAGGAGCTCGGGAAGGAACAGCTCCAGAACATCATCTTCGCCGGCACACCGTACGGCCACACCGTACGCGGCACCGCCGCCGGGATCAAAGCGATCACGCTCGACGACGTGAAGAGCTTCATCGCTGCGCACTACACACGCGCCAATCTCGTCGTCGGCCTCTCCGGCGACTACCCGCCAGCACTCGAATCGCAGCTCAGGACGGCGCTCGCCGCGCTCCCCGCCGGAGCGCGCGTGTCCTCACCCGCGCCGGCCGGCGATGCGCCGCAGGGCCTCGAAGTCCAGATCATCCAGAAAGAGACCCGCGCCACCGCCATCTCGATGGGCCACCCCATCCCGGTCACGCGCAGTCACGCCGACTTCGCCGCGCTGAACGTGGCGCGGGCCTGGCTCGGCGAGCACCGCGCCTCTTCCGGCCAGCTCTACAACCGTCTGCGCGAAGTCCGCGGCCTGAACTACGGCGATTACGCCTACATCGAGCATTTCAATCGGCCCGGTTTCCAGTTCTTCCCCAGCCCGAACATCGCCCGGCGCTCCCAGATCTTCGAGATCTGGATCCGTCCGGTCGTTCCGGAGAACACGCAGATGTCGATGCGCATCGCGCTCTATGAGCTGCAGAAGATGATCGACAACGGCCTGACGCGGGCGCAGTTCGAGAACACCCGCGACTACCTTATGAAGAACGTCTACCTCATGACCGCGAACCAGAACCAGCGCCTCGGCTACGCGCTCGACTCCTGGTGGTACGGCATGCCCGAGTACACCGAGGCGATGCGCAACGCCTACGCGAAGCTGACGCGCAACGACGTCAACCGGGCCATCAAAAAGTACCTCTCGGCGAAGAACCTCCACATCGTCGCGATCACGAAGGATGCGGAAGGCCTCAGGCAGCAGCTCCTCGCCGACGCCCCGTCGTCGATCGAGTACGACGCGCCGAAGCCGGAGCTGGCGAAGGAAGACCGCATCATCGGAAGCCACAAAATGAACATCAAACCGGCCAACGTCACAATCGTCCCGGTCGAGCAGGTATTCGCGAAGTAGAGCCGTCATTCCTCGCTACGCTTCGGGATGACACGGTTGTTGCACAATGCGCGGCGACATGAAGCACTTCTCCGTCGCCTTCCTTTTCGCCATCGCCACGTCCGCCTTCGCGCAGACATCCGACGAGATCACGTTCCGCCGCACCTTCCTGCTGCGCAACGTGACCGGCACGCACGCCAATCCGGGGGACACCCCCCACCACCCGCACCTCCTCGAGCGCGGTCCCTGGACGATGTTCTATGAAGGCGCCGCCTTCGCGACCTACACGTACGAAGTCGGCCCGGAGGAGCAGCGGAACGAGATCTTCTCGACGAACTGGTTCGCGGCGGGGGCGCAGCGCGCCATCGGCAACCGCGGACTGCTCCTCTTCCGCGGCCGCGTCTCGCTCGAGCCGTTCACGATTCCGGAGGACGGGTACCCGCAGATGCTGCAGTTCATCTCGGCGGAGAGCGGCGGACCGCTGCTCGACTCGATGCGCGCGCACGATCTGGTCGGCGAGGCGGCCGTGCACTTCGCTTACCGGGTGACCGGCGCGTCCTTCGTTCACCTGTATGCGGCCCCCGCCGGCACCCCCGCGCTCGGGACCGTCCCCTACGCGCAGCGGCTGTCATCGGAGGAGTTCGCCGAAGCGCCGTATGCCTACGACGTGCAGGAAACCTTCTACGACTCGGCCAGAGTCGTCACCGCCGGGTATGGATCGCGGTGGCTGTCGCTCGAGGCCAGCGTCTTCCACGACGCGGTGACCAGCGGGCGCCACTCATCGATTCCGGACGGCGACATGGATTCGCGGTCGGCGCGGCTGACGCTGATGCCGGCGAGGAGCCTCTCGCTGCAGGTGTCGCGCGGCGAGCTCGGCGACGAGGAGCGCGAAGTCGATTCGGCGTCGATCACCTGGGCCAACGCGCGGGGATCGGTCAGCGCCATCTATACGAACCGGATCAGCCGCCTCGGCGAAGAGCTTCGCGCCGGCACGTTCGAGACGACCTTCCGCGCCGGCCGCGGCACGTTCATGGCCCGCGCCGAAGCCGTCGACCGCCCCTCCGGCTTCCTCGGCCAGCCGGAGGTCGAGCGGACCGCGCACTTCGCCTTCGGCTACATCTACGACTTCATCACAGGCCCGTACCGCGGCGGGGTCGGCGTGAATCTCGATTACCACACGCAGACGCACGACATCGAGCACCTCTATGGTCACAAGCCGCAGGCGATCTACGTGTTCGCACGGTTCAGGACCGAGGCGGCGCGGAGGTAGGTCACTCGCCGAGCTTCGTCCGCAGCTCGGCCAGCGCGTTCTCCAGGGCGGCCAGCCGCTCTTCGAGGCGCGCCACGCGCATCGATAACGGCTCGCCGCCGGCCGCCGCGACCGGCGCCTCGACCGGCGCCGCCTCGGCGATCTCGCCGGCGACCGTGATCGCCCACCGCTCTTCCTTCTGGCCCGACCGGCGCTGTAGCTTGCTGACGAGCGGCTCGCTGTGACCGGCCATCTCGCGGAGCGTCTCCTCGACCTGGGCGATGCTGTCGAACTGCTGCAGCCGGTCGCTTCTCCCGCGCAGTTCGCCTGCCGTCTGCGGCCCGCGGAGGAACAGCAGCGTCGACACCGCCTTCTCCGAGCGGTTCAGATGCCAGACGGTATCGAGATTGTGATCGAAGCGGACGGCGCGACCGCCCATGACCTTCCAGACGAGTTTCTCATCCTGCAGCTGGTCGAGGGCGTGCTGGATCTGCCCTTCCGAGAGCTCCATCACCGGCTCGCGGTTCGATTTCTGATTGGCCGCGGCGACCAGGGCGTTGAGCGTCAGCGGGTAGTACTCCGGCGTGGCGAGCTGCTTCTCCATCAGGCAGCCGAGGACGCGGACCTCGATGGCGTCCAGGTTGCGCGGGATGCGCGGCCGCGGCCGTTGCGAGCTGTCGAGGTCGTGGATGTAGGTCACGCGGGGCGAGTTTACACTTCGAACACCGGCTCGCGAGCGGGACGCGACTGCCCGAACCAATTGTCGACGCGCAGGCCGACCTTCGACGCCAGCGACATGAAGGTCGTCATCTTGCCGCCGAACACGTTGACCAGATTTCCCTTCCGCACCACGCGGAAATCGCGGCCGATCGCTCCGGGGTTCGTGGCGCGCCCGACGAGCGGCCGCACGCCTGCGAAGCTTTCCGTCACATCACCGATGCCGATCGGATCGGCGAAATAGTGGTTGAAGCGGGCCACCAGATAGTCGATCTCCTCCTGCGACGGCTGCACGTCATCGAGCGGCTCACGGTGCAGGACCTCGGTCGTGCCGACCAGCGTCGTCCCCTTCCACGGCAGGACGAAGAGCACGCGGCTATCGGAGGTCGACTGGATGAGCAGCCCCTGATCGGCGACACGCCGCCGCAGCACGAGGTGACTGCCGCGAATCAGAGACAGGACGTACCTGGCCCGGATCCCGTTTTTCGCCAGCAACTCGTTCATCCAGGGGCCGGCCACGTTCACGACCAGATCGAAGCGCGACTCGTCCTGGGGCGTCCGGACGATCCATTCGCCGCCGTCCCTTCGCAGCGATTCCATCAGGGTGTTCTCACGGACCGTGACACCGTCGCGGATCGCGGAGGCGACGACGGTGCGAACCAGGCGGTAATCGTCGACCTGCGCGTCCCAGTACGAGAAGCCGCCCCGCAGCCCGGCGGAGCGGATCGGCACCGCGGCCAGAAGCTCCGCGGCCGTCCAGGCGCGGTGTCGGCGGATGTTCTGCCGGCCGGCCAGGGCGTCGTAGAGGAGCAGGCCGGCGCGGAGGGTGAAGCGGCTGCGCGGGCTGTCGTCGTAGACCGGCAGCAGAATCTCCACCGGGCGGACCAGCTCCGGCAGGCGCTCGAGGAGCCAGGCGCGGTCGCGAAGCGACTCGCGGACGAGCCGCCAGTGCATCCGCTCCAGGTAACGGAGCCCGCCGTGGATCATCTTCGTGGTGCGGGAGGAGGTCTGTTCGCCGCACCGCCCCTTTTCGAAGAGGGTCACGGCGTAGCCGCGGCGGACCAGCTCCCAGGCGATGCCGGCGCCGTTGATGCCGCCGCCGATGACCGCGATCCGGTTCCTGTCGGTGTTCAATCCCACATTTCCTCAACAAACTGGCAGACCGGATGCAATGGCCGCTGTCGTGCGCGCTTTGCAGATGACGCAACCCCAGCCGCAAACGGAAATCGCAGTGATGCTTTCCGGCGGCGGGGCCCGGGCAGCGTATCAGGTCGCGCTCATTCGAGGCCTGGCCAAACACTTTCCCGATCTGACCTTCCGGATCGTGACGGGAGTTTCCGCCGGCGCGATCAACGCCATGTTTCTGGCGGGGCGGCGGGGATCGCTGGCGGAGAAGGCCGACCAGCTGAGCGATCTCTGGGGCGCGCTGGAGTGCAACAGCATCTGGCGGTTCGACTGGTGGAAGCCGAGCTTCTCTGCGACGTCTACGACGCGCGGCCGGGGGAGCCCATCCCCGGCACCGCCGACAACCTCGCCGACGGCAGCCTCAAAGCGGTGGCGCTGATCACGCTCGACTACTCCACGGGACAGACGGTGCGCTGGTTTCAGGGAAGCAACATCGATCCGTGGGAAGGGCCGAACCGCCGCTCTGCGGAGACAAACCTGACTGTGGAGCACGTCCTGGCGTCGTCGGCTCTCCCCTTCGTCTTCCCGGCCGTGAAGATCGGCCCGGCGTGGCACGGCGACGGGGGCATCCGTCTCGCTGCGCCGCTCTCGCCGGCCGTACACCTCGGCGCGACCAAGATCCTGGCCATGTCCACCGGGTATCAGCGGACCGAGGAAGAAGAAAAGCACCCCGTGGTGCACGGGTATCCTCCGGCCGCGCAGGTGCTGGGACAGCTCCTCAAAGCGATCTTTCTCGACGTGATCGACGAGGACGTGACCCGTCTCGAACGCCTCAATCGCATGCTGCACAAGCTCGAGCATCACGATCGTGAGGGGTTCAAGCCGATCGACCTGCTCGTGCTCCGGCCATCCGTCGATCTGGGGAAGATCGCTGCCGAGTACGAGGAGTATCTTCCCCTGAACCTGAAGCTCCTCACACGGGCCATGGGGGCGAAGGAGACGGAGTCGCCCGACATCGTCTCGCTGCTGATGTTCGAGCCGCACTTCACACGCCGGCTCGTCGCCCTCGGGGAGGCCGACATCGACTCGCGCCTCGACGAGATCCGCACCTTCTTCGGTTCGCCGCTGCCCGCCGCCGTCGGCCTGTAGCAGCCGCGTGCGATAATCCGCGACCGAATGGCGCTTCTCCACCTCGAGCTCCTCGGCGACTTTCGAATGAAGTCCGCATCGGGCGCGATGATCAGCATCTCGGCGAAAAAGTCACAGGCCATGCTGGCCTACCTCGGCTCGAAGCCGGCGCAGCTCGTCTCGCGCGACAAGATGGCAGGGCTGCTCTGGAGCAGCACGGCCACCGAGCAGGCGCGCCAGAGCCTCCGTCAGACTCTCTCCAGCCTGCGGAAGGAGCTGACCCAGATCTCCGCCGACCGGAAGATCCTCGTCGAGGAGGGAGACTTCCTCTCGCTCGAGCCGTCGCTCGTGACTGTCGACGTCGCGGAATTCGAAAAACTGGCCGGCGGCGCGAGCGAAGAGGGACTCCGTGGCGCGGTGGCAGCGTACCGCGGCGATTTCCTCGACGGCTTCGAGCTCGACGAGGAGAAATTCGACCAATGGGTACTGGCCGAGCGGGACCGCTTTCACCGCATGGCGCTCCGGGCGCACGCGCAACTGATCGAAGCGCAGACGAAGAGAGGCGCCGTCGACGACGCGATCGCCACGGCGCATCAGTCGCTACGCCTCGACCCGCTGCAGGAGAGCATCCACCGCACTCTGATGCGCCTCTACATGGACAGCGGCGACCTCGTGAACGCGCTGCAGCAGTACGACTCGCTGGCCAGGTCGCTCAAGCGCGAGCTGCAGATCGAGCCCGACGCCGAGACGCGCAGCCTCTTCCAGCAGATCGCGCAATTGCGGGCAAAACGGACTGCCAGTCCGGCCGGGGAAGCGACGGACGACCGGAAGCGGGTGCTCGTGGTCGAAGACAACGTCCTGAACCGCGAGCTGACATCGGCGCTTCTGAAGAGCGCCGGATACGAGGTTTTCGTCGCCCAGGACGGCGCCGAAGCGCTGATGACGCTGGGACGGGAGCGCGTCGATCTGATGCTGCTCGACATCGACCTCCCCTTCATCGACGGGCACAGGCTGCTCGAGGCGGTGCACGAGAAGGGCATCGACGTTCCGGCGATCTTTCTCTCCGGGCTGCCCGGCGACGAGCCGGAGTTGCGCGCCTTCGAGATCGGCGCCGCCGACTTCATCCGGAAGCCCGTGAAAAACAACGTCCTCCTCGCCCGCGTCGCCCGCGCCCTGACCCCAATCTTGCATAGGAGAGCTTTCGGATGAAACGCGACGACAGAGTGCTGCTCGTGGAAGACAACCTGGCCGTGGCGGCAACCATCGAAGCGCGCTTCGAATGTGACCGCGCCGCGGACGGGTGGGAGGCGATCGAGAAGCTCGAGACCGAGCAGTATGCGGCCATCGTGATCGACACCGACGTTCCGCGCTACAGCGGCTTCGGCGTCCTGACCTACCTGAACGAAGAGGTCGGCGCCGATCTCCCGAACGTCATCGTGATGACGAGCTGCGACCGGGAGGAGATGCGGCGGAAGCTGAGCCCCAGCCTCACCGTCATCAGCAAGGACGATGTGCTCGCCGAGATCACCCGCGTCCTAAAGATCGATTGACCGCAGAATCGCTTCCGCGCTCCGATCGACGTCTTCCTCGCTCGTAGCCCAGTTCGAGACCGAGATCCGCATCGCCGCCATGTCGTGCCACGTCGTGCCGGCCAGCCAGCACGTCCCTTCCTGCTGCACCCTGGCGATGGTGTTCCGTGTGAGCAGATCGGAATCGCCGAAGCGGACCAGCACCTGATTCAGCACGACATCGTTGAGGATCTTCACGCGGCTGTCGCCGCCGAGTATCCCGGCGAAGCGGCGGGCGTGAGCGCAGCAGCGCTCGACGAGATCGGCGACGCCCTGCCGCCCCAGCGAGCGCAGCGCCGCGTACACGGTCACGCCGCGGGCCCGGCGCGAGAACTCCGGATTCCAGTCGAGGTTGTCCCGTTCGACGCCGCTGGTCTGCTCCAGGTAGGCGGCCTTCGACGTCATCGACGCCCGAAGCGCCGCCGCATCGCGGACGATGGCCACACCGCAGTCGTACGGCACGTTCAGCCACTTGTGCGCGTCGGTGGCCCACGAATCGGCGAGCTCCGCGCCATCCGCCAGGGCGCGCCGGCTCTCCGCCGCCCGGGCCCACAAGCCGAACGCGGCGTCGACGTGCAGCCACGCCCCACGCTCCTTCACCACCGCGACGATGGCGGGCAGCGGATCGAAGGAGCCGGTGTTCACGTTGCCGGCCTGGGCACAGACGATAGTCGGGCCGCTCACGCGCGACAGCACGTGCTGCAGCTCCTCCACCTTCATCCTTCCCTCTCCGTCGGTGGCGACTTCGATCGCATTGCGCGAGCCGAGGCCGAGCATCCTCAGCGCCACGTGAATCGTGACGTGAGCCTCCGCCCCGATGATCACGTTCACGCGCGGCGCCCCCTGCAGTCCCTGCTCCTCGACGTTCCATCCCGCATCGCGCAGCACGGCGTGCCGCGCCGCCGCCAGGCAGGTGAAGTTCGCCATCTGGCATCCGGT
>DATLFC010000050.1:0-4364 GCA_035525015.1 Thermoanaerobaculia bacterium
TGTACTGCGGCGTGTCGAAGATGTTGAAGGCCTCGACTCTCAACTGCAGTTCGCCGAGCTCGGCAAGACCGAAGTTCTTGAAGACCGACAGGTCGAGCGTTCTCGTTCCCGGTCCGCGCACCGAGTTCCGTTTGGCAGTTCCCTGAGCCCCTGCGGCCCTCTGGAATGCGGACGTGTTGAAATACTGATCGACGCTTCTGGGCCCGTCGTTCGGATCACCGATCTGGTCGGCCCGCCTCCCGTCGGCGAAGACGGTGAACGGGGTGCCGCTCTGATAGGTGAAGAGAGCGTTCACGTTCCAGCCGCCGAGGAAGGGGTTGTTCCGGGCAAAGGGGAGCGCGTAGGTGCCGGCGAGCGTGAAACGATGGCGGGCGTCGTAATCGGCCGGCCCCTCGTCGAGATCGAGATTGCAGTCGGTGGTTCCGGCCCGCACGCAACTGCTGTCGGTCGCCAGACCGCCGCCGCCGGATGGCGATCCGGGGAAATAGCCGACGGTGTTGTTCTCGGCCTTGCCGAGCGTATAGGAGGCGAGGTAAGAGAGCCCCCTCCACTCCATACCCCGCACCGTGGCCTGGAGCGAGTCATAGCTCGATTCACCGATGTACATGGTCGTGCTCAGACGGTCGGCGATGTTTCCGTCGAAGCCGGCGGATGTGATCATGGCGGCCAGATTCTTCGCGCGCGTGCCGACATAGGCGAGGAGAGCCGAGGTCTTGGGAGCGATCTCGCGCTGGACAGCGAGATTCCACTGTTGTACTTCCGTGGTCTCGGAGTCGCGCGGGACGTAGACCAGCGCCGATCCGGCGGGGAGGACAGGGTTGGCGGGATTGACCGGGTTCGGCTGCGGAATGGGGTCGGAAATACGAACGCATGCACCGGGGATGCAGCCGCCGAAGCCGAATCGGAACTGCGTGAGCACCGCAGGGGGGTTCTCGGTGAGCTGCCGGTCGATGCCGCCTCGATCGAGCGAGTAGAAGATGCCGTACCCGCCGCGCAGCGAGGTCCTGTCATTGATCAGGTAATTGAATCCGAGCCGCGGGCCGAAGTTGTCCTTGTCGGTGTCGAGCGTCGACCGCGGTATGCCGTTTTGGTCGGGAAGGACGAGCTGCTGCGTGGCCGGATCGTAGTTGGCCATCTTGTCGTCTTCTTCATAGTAGGGAGTGAGCAGGTCGTAGCGCAGCCCGAGATTGAGCGTCAGCCGCGGATTGACGTGCCAGTCGTCCTGGACGTACAGCGCGTTCTCCCAGCTGATGGCGTTCCGCGCTACGAAGCCCGGCATCGCGGACGTGGTGAAAATCGTCGTCCCGATCAGCATGTCGGCGACTTCATAGCCGGTAAAACCCGGCGCCCAGCCGAACGAGTCGCGGAAGAAGTAGAAGCCTTTCCCGAACTGCGTTCGCTCCTGGGCCATGTTACGGCGCATCATTGACCCGCCGAACTTCACGGTGTGCGGGCCGCTCAGCCAGGTCACAGAGTCGGAGATCTGGAGGGTCTGCTCCTGGATCAGATACTGACCGAAGTCGCCGAGGTATTCGATGTAGCGTCCGTCGCCGCCGCCGATCAGAGAGATGCCGCTTGCCGTGGTGACGCCGCCGATGCCGGGGATTCCGATCGCGGCGTTCTGATCGGTTCCATAACCGACCGGAAGAAAGCCGAACTCGAAATCGCTCCAGCCGACGCGGAGCTCGTTCACGAGGTTGCCGGAAAAGATGTGCGTCTCACCCAGTCGCAGCGCCAGGCCATCATGCTTGGATGTGCCGGCGCCGAATCCCGCCTGAAATCCCGGGATGCGGCCCGGATCGCTGAATGAATCGTCCCAGTGACTGACGCTGAGGAACATCTGGTCACGCGCCCCTACCTCGTGATCGAGCTTGAGATCGATGTCGTCGTACGTGCTCTGCTTCTGTCTGCTGGTCAGGTAGTTCCGGAGCACTCCGGAGCGGCTCGGCATCGGGAACACGTTCAGGTAAGCCTGCCCCACGGGATCGATGAGACCCGGTGGGATGACATTGTTCGGGAACGGAACTCCCGTGGCCGGGTCGTAGATGATGACCGGCTCGGAAAGGCCGCTGATGCCTGGGTCGAGGAGCTCCGAGAAATCGCCGTTGCGCATCTTCGCAGTCGGCACCGTCACGTGGTTGCCCGCTTCGACCGGGATGGAGTTGCGGAGCCCGTGATAGCTCACGAAGAAGAACGTGCGATTGCGCAGGATCGGTCCCCCGGCCGTTGCGCCGAAGTCCTCGTTCTTGAACTCGGGCTTCTCCTGCGCGAACTCCGGCCTGGACGCCAGGCTCTCGGGGCGCAGGAAGTAGAACGCGCTTCCATGGAGCTCATTGGTGCCGCTCTTGATGACCAGGTTCTGGATCGCACCGCCGGCTCTTCCGAACTCGGCGGGAGCATTGGTGGTGATGACCGAGAATTCCTGGATGGCTTCCGGCGAGGGGAGGTAAGCGATCGAGTTCACCAGGGTCTGGTTGTTGTCGACTCCCTCGATCACGTAATTGTTGAATTGTTCGCGCAGGCCATTGACCGAGAGTCCGGCCCCGCCGAACTCGGAATAGCGGAAAGTTTCCGCATCGGTACCCGACCCACCGCCCGAGGCGTTGCTGCCGGGCGTGCCTCGGTTCACGCCGGGGACCAGCGTGGCCAGCTGTGTAAAGTTGCGGCCGTTGAGGGGCAGCGCTTCGACCTGCTGGGCATCGATCAGTGTGGCGATGTGCGATGTGCTCTTTTCGATCGTCGGCGACGCGGCCATCACCGTCACCGTGTCGGAGACGCTCCCCAGTTCCAGCGTGAGATCAACGCGGGCAACCTGCCCGACGGTGAGCGTGACCGGAGCATCGACCGCCCGGAACCCGCTCAGTTCGACACGGAGGAGGTACTGCCCCACCGACAGAGGCGTGATGGTGTAGGCGCCGTTGCTGTTGGTGACGGCGATCCGCGACTGGTTCGTGCCCACGTGCGTCGCCGTCACCGTCGCTCCGGGCACCGCAGCGCCGCTGTTGTCGCTGATGGTTCCTTCGATACGCGCCGTGCTTTGTGCGAGCACAGGAAGACTGCCGAGGACCAACACCAGTACCGCAACGCCGGGAAGTACAACCGATCGACGAAACCGCGGCATAAATCCCCCTTTCTGAGGAAGGGCTGTCGTTTGATTTTAGAGGCGGGAAGTATATCGCTACCGCATGCGCCAGGCACCGCTGCTGTGGGGCGGGAGGGAGACCACCGCCGACGAGTCGTCCACGCCGCGATCGGCGTGAATCCTTTCGAGCGGAGCGGGTGAGGTTACCGTTGCGGTCGAGCCGCTCACGTTGTGCGCGACCAGCACTCGTTCGGCAGGCGACTCACGAACGTACGCGAAGACCTGGGAGCCGGTCTCCAGAGCGGTGATCGTTCCCTTCTGCAGCGCCACGGATTTCTTTCGGGCCGCGATCCAGTCGCGGTAGTGCGCGAGAAGCGAGCCGGGGTCGTCCATCTGCACGGCCACGTTGTTCGTGGCGATGCCGGGGGAGTAGGCACGCCAGGGAGCGCCGGACGTGAAACCGCCGGTGGACGTCCAGGGCATCGGCGTCCGCTTCGACTCGTCGGCGGAGGTCGGGCCGTTCTGCATCCCCACTTCCTCGCCGTAGTAGAGGAAGGGGGTGCCGGGCAGCGTCAGAAGGATCGCCGCCGCGCTGCGCAGTTTTCCGGGATGGCCGCCGAGGACGGTGGCCACGCGGGTCTGGTCATGATTGGTGAGGAACGGCGTATCGATCACACCGGCGGGGTAGCTGCGGATGACCTCCTCGAGCGTCTCCCGGATGCGCTCCGCCTCTCCGTCCCGTACCCCTTCCACGATCGCCTCGGCGAGCGGGAAGTTGAAATTCATCGGCACGGACGCGTAGTACTTCGCCAGCGCCTCCGTGCCGACCGTGTTCTCCGCGATGAGAATCGCCTCCGGTTTGACCCTTCGTACTTCCGCCGAGAGCTCGCGCAGCACCTGATGAGTCTCCGGCGTGTCGGCCTGACTCGATTCTCCGGGGCCGTTCTCCACGAGATAGCGGGTGGCGTCGAGCCGGTAGCCGTCGGCACCCGCGGTCAGCCAGTGGCGGGCCAGCCGTAGCATCTCCTCTTTGGCCGCCGGGTTGCGGAAGTTCAGATCGGGCATCCCGCTCCAGAATGCGCCGTAATACCAGGCGCCGTTCCTCGGATGCCAGGAAGGATCATTGCCGCCCCACGGCTGTCTCCATCCTGGATCGGAGGCGCTCCAGACGTACCAGTCGCGGAAGGGCGAGGCAGTCGAGGATGCCGACTCGAGGAACCAGGGGTGCTCGTTGCTGGTGTGATTCATGACCAGGTCGAGAATCACGCGGATGCCGCGCCGG
>DATLFC010000281.1:0-2292 GCA_035525015.1 Thermoanaerobaculia bacterium
AGGGCGCAGTTCGTCCGGATCACGAATGCCGGCCTTCGCGAGTCGCACGCGCACGACGTCGTGGTCACGAAGGAAGCGCCGAACTACCGGATGGAGCGCAACGACTGACCCCTCAGCGCGCATCCATCCGGTAGATGTCGATGCTATCGCCCACCGTCGTCACGTAACGTGCCTCCCGCCTCCGCAAATAGGCGCGCCAGCTTTCCTTCGACGTGGCCTGCCAGGCGCTGACGCGGTACTGGTGCCGGCTGAGAGCCAGAACCATTCCCGGCGGGACATCCGGATTGGCCACGCTCCAGACGCGGAACGTCGGGATTCCGACGTCGGTCCCGGGATCGCCCCCTCCGAAGTAACAGACCGCGATCGCCTCAACGCCGTTCTGCCGGCACCAGTCGCCGAGGCGGCGTAGATCCTGTCCCCAGTCGAGATTCGAATCGATCAGATAACGATCCGCGTTGCGATGGCTGCCGATCATCTGGTTGAAGTAGCCGATGTAGGAGGGATACGCGGCGATCGTTTCGCCGGCGTGCCAGACGACGAGCGCCGCCGCGGCCGCCGCCATCCTGCGGCTTCCGATACCGCTCAACGAAATGAGCGCGCCGCAGTAGAGCGGCGGCAGCATCGGCAGAACATAGCGAACGCCCAGGGCGATGTCGCTGCGCATCGCGGCCGCGAGGAACAGCGCCGCGAACCCGAGCGAGCAGGCCGCCTCCAGGGACGCTCTCCGGCGCAGCAGCGCGGCCATGCCGCCGGCGGCCAGGACCAGCGCCGGGATGGTCATCTTGTAGAAGAGCGCGACCGGGTAGTAATACCACCAGCTCGTGCTCGCGAATCGGCCGAGCAGAAAATGAACGGCAAAGTGCGAGCCGTCATACCAGTCGCGGATCATCCGCACGTTGGCGGCCATCATCCGAAACGGCAGCGTCAGTTTCTCGAGCGGCGTGTCGATGGAGGGGAATTGTCTGGCGATGTACGGATCGCCGGCCAGACCGAGGACGACCACTTCGATCGTGAGCACGGCCGCGCCGGCGGCGGAGAGGATGGACAGAGCGAGCCTTCGCCGGTCCGGCGTCTGTCGCGCCATCACGGCCGCGGCGAGTACCAGCGCGCCGAACGGCAGCAGGATCAGGCCCGACGTTTTCGAGAGAGCCGCCGCGGCGGTGGCCACGCCGAGAAGCGCTCCCGTCACGAGCGACGGCGACCGGATGACGCGCACCAGCAGCGCCATGGCGGCGAAGCAGAAGAACGTCGCCGCCATGTCCACCGTCGCCAACCGCCCGTGCGCGAGGAGATTCGGATCGAACGCGGTCATCACGAAGGCCGCCAGGCCCCAGGCTGCGCTGCCGGTGGCACCGGCCACGAAGAGATACGCGCTCCAGGCCAGGGCCACGAAGAGGACCACGGTCGGGATCCGCGCCAGCAGGAGAATCCGCCGGGAGTCGTATCCCGACCGGAAGAGGTAGTCGTCGCCTGCGCCCCAGTGATCACGGCCGCGATCGGGCAGCGGAAAGTCGTAACCCGCGGCCAGGAGCGGCACCGCGGTGGCGGCGTTCATCAGCGGGGGCTGCTCTGCGTAGAAGTCGAGCCGGCCGTAGACGAGCTTCAGCCACCCGGAGGCGATGTGCGCTCCTTCGTCGGCCGTGGCGCTGTCGTTACGCAGGCTGCCAACAGCCAGCCCCGCCTGCAACGCGGTCAGCAGCAACAGGATGGCCACGGTTCGCCGTGGTCGCACTAGACTTCGCAGGTGCACTTTCCTGGTGAAGACGAGCTCGAATCCTTTCCCAGCATCTCCGATTTCGACCTGATCCTGCGCGACTCGGATGGGCGAGGCAAGCATATCGAGATGGTCAGCACACGCCGCGGCAGACTGGCCGGGTTCCCGGCCTGGGATCATGCCGATCGCGACCTCCGGCATTTCGTCCCGAGCGACGTTCCGGTCGGGACCATCGACGAGCCGTATGACGACGCCGACGACGGGTGGCGCATCCAGTTGTTCGAGCACCGCGGATTCGTCTATGTCCTGGAGGGCGACTCGCCGTACACCGAGGATTTTCCGCGCTGCTTCCGGGTTTCGCGCCGGCGCTACCTCGCGGCGTGGGCCGCGCTGATCGACGCCCATAACCCGATCATGCCGCTCGATCTCGAGAGCGAGCCGTGATGCCGCGGCTCCGGGTCGTGCTCGTCGAGCCGAGGGAAGCGGGGAACGTCGGCGCCGCGGCGCGGGTGATGAAGAACTTCGGGTTCGAGGAGCTGTGGATCGTCGGAGAGCATCCGGCTCTCCTGCCGGTCGCG
>DATLFC010000121.1:0-9260 GCA_035525015.1 Thermoanaerobaculia bacterium
CCGCCGCGTTCGCGACGCCGGTCTGCTCAACGTCTCGAGCATTCTCGCCCCGCCCGACGATCCGCTGCTGCCGGAAGCGGTCGATCGCTTTTTCATCGTCGACGTATGGCATCACATCGAAGATCAGAGCGGCTATCTCGCTCTGATGAAGAAGCTCCTCGAGCCCGGCGGCCAGGTGGTGATGATCGACTTCCACAAGAAGGACCTCCCGGTCGGTCCGCCGACGGCGATGAAGATCGCGCGGGAGGACCTCATCGCGCAGATGAAGCAGCACGGCTTCCATCTCAGCGAGGAGCATACGTTCCTGCTGTACCAGTATTTTCTGGTGTTCACGCGCAGCTGAGGCAACCGGCGGGGACGACGAAGCGCCGCCGCGACTCCCGCTCGCCGCGGCGGCGAAAAGGCAAGGGGGGCGGCTTTCGGAGTGCGGCGGCTTGCCGCCGCTCTTGGATTGCGGTGGCTTGCCACCGCCCGGCCGCGGCAGCAAGCTGCCGCACTCCGAAAAGCGGCAAGCCGCCGCACTCCGGGATCTGTTCTAATCGCGCCGGAGGTGGCCGTGGAGAATCTCGATCTCGTCGCCGCGTTGCGCGATTCGCTGGCCGGCCTGGAGGGCTGGCTTCGCGTCCACCAGGTGAAGTTGTTCGGTGCCGTGGCGCTGCTGCTGCTCGGCTGGCTGCTCGGCCTGCTGTTGCGGGCCGTGGTGTCGAGACTCTTCCGAGCTCTGGGGCGGATGGTTCCCGACCGTCTGCTGCGGCACGGGCTGCCGCGTCCGCCGCTCAAACGCGAGATCTCGGACATCATCGGCATGATCGTCTTCTGGGCGGTGGTGATCTTCTTCGCCGCGGCGGCGGCGAACCTTCTCGGGCTTCCTTTGCTGGGAGCGTCGCTGGCGGTCATCGGCGCGTACGTGCCGCGGCTGATCGGCGCCGCGCTGATCGTGGTGGCGGGGCTGGTCATCGGCAATCTCGCGCGCGACGCGGCGAGCGCCGCGGCGGCCGCCGCCGGCTCACCGTTCGCGCCGGCTGTCGGACAGATTGTTCGCGCGGCCATCCTCGTTGCGGCGGGTCTCCTCGCGGTGGCGGAGCTGGGCATCGACATCACGCTCCTGACGGCCATCCTCTCGGTCACGCTCCTGGCCGTCCTCGGGGCGTTTGCGCTCGCCTTCGGGCTCGGCGCGCGCGACGCCGTCAGCAACATCATCGGGGCGCACTACGTGAGGCAGACGTTCGAGATCGGCCGGCAGCTCCGCATCGGCGATGTCGAAGGGACGATCGCCGCAATCACCACGACGTCGGTGATCGTGCAGTCGGCGAACGGACAGGTCGTGATTCCGGCGAAGTTGTTCAGCGAGACGATCGCCGTGCTGGTGACGCCGGGAGGTGATCGGTGACTCTGGAAGCGGATCTGGCGCGGGCGTTTCTCGAGGAGCATCCGCGTGAGGCCGCGCTGGCGCTCGAGCGCATGCCCGCCGCCGAGCGGGCCGCGGTCGTACGCGCCGTCCCTGAAGAAGCCGGCGACGCACTCGGCGAGATGGTGGCGTCCTCCGCCGCTGAGTGCCTGGCCCTGCTGAACCCCGCCGAAGCAGCGCCGGCGCTCGAACGGCTCGCGCCCGACGCTGCGATCGCGGTGCTGCGGCGCATGCCGCCGGAGAGCGCGAACCGCCTCATCTCCGGCCTGCCCGACTCGAAACAGGAGGCGCTGCGCCGCGTGCTCCGTTATCCGGAGGGGACGGCCGCCGCGGTGATGGATCCGATGGTGCTCGCCATTCCTGAGGACATTCCCGTGAGCGAAGCGCGTCTGCGACTGCGGCGCGAGGCGCGCGGTCTGCTGTACTACATCTTCGTCGTCGACCGGCAGGGAACGCTCGTTGGGGTGCTGGACATCCCCGAGCTGATGCGGGCCCGCGCGCGCGACCTGATCGGCAGCGTCATGCACACGCCCGTCGCGCACGTCCCGGCCTGGACGCCGGCCGCCGCCGTGCGCGCGCACCCCGCCTGGCGATCGTTTCACGCGCTGCCTGTCACGGACGAAGCAGGGCGTTTCGCCGGGGCGATCCGCTATCAGACGCTGCGCCGCCTCGAGCGCGAAGCCGAGGGCGGCGCGCCGGCCGCGCCGGCCGGCGTCACGGTCGGCGCGCTCGGAGAGCTGTTTCACCTCGGCCTGGCGGGACTCGTCGAAGGGGTTGCCGGCGTGGCCGCGGCTCGTGAGCCGAAAGGGGAAGTGCGATGACCGCCCCCGCCACCGGCGTGGAGAGGCTGGCGCGGATCTTCCTGCGCCAGTTTCCCGAAGAGGCTGCGCGACATCTGGAGTCCGCTCGTGTGAGCGCGGTCGTGGAGCTGCTCGAGTCGGAGCCGACGCCGCACGCGGTGGCCGTCGAGGAGCGTCTGGCCTCGAACGTCGCCGCCGACATTCTGCAGGCCGCTTCGCCCGAGTTTTCCGCGCGGGTGCTCGCGGCGATGGATCCCGTGCGCGCGGCGGCCATCATTGCCTGGCTCGACGAAGAGAAGCGCGGAACGATGCTCGGAGGGATGGACGACCGTGCGGCCGCCGAGGTGCGCTCGATGGCCGAATATCCGCGCGAATCCGCCGGCCGGCTGATGGACCCGCGCGTGATGGCGTTCCGCCGGAGCACCACCGTGCAGCAGGCGCTGACGCGACTGCGCAGTGTCCAACGGCGGACGATCGCCGACGTCTTCATCACCGATGACGAGGGGCGGCTGTCCGGACGCGTCCCGCTGCAGGATCTCGCCGTCGCGCAGCCGGGCGATCCGATCGAGGTGCTCGCCGTGCCGGCCGTCTCGGTTGGCGGCATGGCGAGTGTCGACGAAGTCGTCGAGCAGTTGACGACCCACAACCTGTCGAATCTCCCCGTCGTCGATTTCGAAGGGCGGCTGCTCGGTGTCATCCGGCAGGATGTGCTGATGCAGGCGGCGCGGCAGGATGTTGCCGCCGATATGCAGGCGATGGTCGGCGCGAGCCGCGAAGAGCGTGCGCTCTCGCCGGTCTCGTTCGCCGTGCGGGCCCGGCTGCCGTGGCTGCAGATCAATCTCGCCACCGCATTTCTCGCTTCGGCCGTGGTCGGACTCTTCGAATCGACCATCGCCGCCTTCACCGCGCTGGCCGTGCTGCTGCCGGTCGTGGCCGGTCAGTCGGGCAACACCGGCGCGCAGGCTCTGGCGGTGACGATGCGCGGTCTGGCGCTCCGCGAGGCAAGGGTGTCGCAGTGGGCGCGCCTGCTGCGCAAGGAGACCATGGTCGCGTTCATCAACGGATGGGCCGTTGCGCTGACGACATCCCTCGGCGTGCTGGTGTGGAGCCGCTCGCCCGGTCTGGCTCTGGTGATCGGCAGCTCGATGGTGATCTCGATGGTGACCGCGGGGCTCGCCGGCGCGGCCATTCCGATCCTCCTGACCTCGATCGGCCGCGACCCCGCGCAGTCATCGTCGATCATCCTGACGACGGTCACCGACGTGGTCGGCTTCTTCAGCTTCCTCGGCATCGCCACGCTGTTGTCGAGCACGCTATGAGCGGATTGCGTAGCTATTCGCGTCCGGAGAGCGTATGGTAGGGAGGCGTCGAGGAAACTTCCTCGCCCCTTCAGTCCGTCTGAGCTAAGTCAGACCTCCTGGACTCAATCCTCTTAGTCTTCATTCTCCAGCCCGCTTGCCGGCCATACCGCGAGGGCGAGGGTGACCGAAGGGACAATCATGCTTGAAGAGAAAGCCATCCGCCGTGTGGCGGTGCTGGGCAACCATCTGCCGCGCCGGTGCGGCATCGCCACATTCACCACCGACTTGAGCGAGGCGCTGGACGGCGTCGGCTCCGATCTCGATTGCTTCGTCATGGCCATGAACGACGGCCGGCATCAGCACGCTTATCCGGGCCGGGTTCGCTTCGAGCTTTCCGACAGTGACGCCGCCGCGTACACGCGCGCGGCCGACTTCCTGAACGTGAACGCCGTCGACGTGATCTCCGTGCAGCACGAGTACGGGATCTTCGGTGGGAAGGCCGGCAGCCATCTGCTGCCGCTCCTTCGCCAGCTGCGCATGCCGATCGTGACGACGCTGCACACCATCCTCAGCGCGCCGAACCTTCACCAGCGCCGCGTCATGAACGAGATCACCGCGCTGTCGGACCGGCTGGTGGTCATGACCGCACGCGGCGCGGAGCTTCTCCGCGAAGTGCACGGCGTCGCCGAAGAGAAGATCGATGTGATCCCTCACGGAATCCCGAACGTGCCGTTCTCCGGCAGCAAGAACCGCCTGGGCGTGGAAGGAAGGCCGGTGATTCTCACCTTCGGCCTGCTTTCGCCCGACAAGGGTATCGAGTACGTCATCGACGCGCTGCCGGCCATCCGCGCTCACTATCCCGATGCCGTCTACATCATCCTCGGCGCGACGCACCCGCACATCATCGAGAACGACGGCGAGACGTACCGGCTGATGCTCGAGGAGCGCGCCAAGCGTCTCGGCGTCGACGGAAACGTGATCTTTCACAACCGCTTCGTCAGCCAGTCGGAGCTGTCGGAATTCCTCGCCGCGGCCGACATCTACATCACCCCCTATCTGAACCCCGAGCAGATCAGCTCGGGCACGCTGGCCTACGCCCTCGGCGCCGGAAAGGCGGTGATCTCCACGCCCTACGCCTACGCGCGCGAGCTTCTCGCCGACGGCCGCGGCATTCTCGTTCCCTGGAAGGATCCGTCGGCCATCGCCACGGAGATCGTGGGGCTGCTCGACGATCCGGGGAAGCGGCTCGAGCTGCGCCGGCGCGCCGCCGATTATGGCCGGGCCATGCTCTGGCCCGCCGTCGCTCATTCGTATCTCCGCACGTTCGAGCGCGCGCGCATCGAACATGCCGAACGCCTGCACACCGCTTTCCGCGCCAGCACTCTCGCCATGCGGCCCGCGGAGCTGCCGCAGCTCAACCTCGACCACGTCGAGGTCATGACCGACGACACCGGGATGCTGCAGCACGCGATGTTCAACGTGCCGCGTTACGACGAGGGCTACTGCCTCGACGACAACGCGCGCGCGCTGCTCCTGATGACGCTCCTCGAAGAGACGGGGTCGGGCGATCCGCGCGTGGTGCGGAGGCTGTCGTCGCGCTATCTGGCGTTCGTCAGCCACGCCTTCAACCGGCCCGAGGGGCGGTTCCGGAACTTCATGTCGCACTCGCGGCTCTGGCAGGAAGAGATGGGATCGGAGGACAGCCACGGCCGCGCGCTGTGGGCTCTCGGAACCGTGGTGGGGGGGTCGCCCGATCCTGGACGGCACAGCCTGGCCGGTGCGCTGTTCGGCGCCGCGCTTCCGGCCGTGTCGAATTTCAGCAGCCCGCGCGCCTGGGCCTTCACGCTGCTGGGGATCGAGCGCTATCTGAACGCGTTCGAAGGCGATCGAAACGTGCAGGCGGCCGGCAAAGCGATCGCGGAGCGGCTGCTCGCTCTCTTCCGGATGTCCGATCAACCCGACTGGCCGTGGTGCGAGAACCGCGTCACGTACTGCAACGCGCGTCTGCCGCAGGCGCTGATCGCCACCGGCTCATGGACCGGCGACGCATCGATGACCGCGACGGGCCTCCGCGCCCTGGAGTGGCTGGTGACGATCCAGCAGACGCCGGACGGATATTTCGCTCCCGTCGGTACGAACGGTTTTTTCGATCGCGGGATGACGGCCGCGGCGTTCGATCAGCAGCCCGTCGAAGCGTGCGCCACCGTGTCGGCCTGCATGCAGGCGTTCCGGACGACGGGAGAGCATCGCTGGGCCGATCACGCCCGCCGCGCCTTCACCTGGTTTCTCGGACAGAACCAGTTGCAGCAGGCGCTCTACGATCCGCGCACGGGCGGCTGCCGTGACGCGCTGCACATTGACCGGGTGAACGAGAACGAAGGGGCGGAGTCGACGCTGTCGTTCCTTCTCGCGCTGATGGACATGCGGGCGGACGAGGTTCGGTGGAACGCGATGCAGATTCCCGTCGCGGAGCCCGCCCGGACACTCGTCGCGGTGAGTCAGTGAGTCACGGCTCTTCGAGCCTTTTCCAGCGCCACGAGAGCAACCCCATTCTCACGGCGGCGGACTGGCCCTACCCGGTACACACGGTTTTCAACGCCGGCGCCACGCTGCTGCCCGACGGCACCACGCTGCTCCTCTGCCGAGTCGAGGATCGTCGCGGGCATTCGCATCTCTGCGCGGCGCGCTCCGCCGACGGGGTCGGCGGCTGGGTCATCGACTCGGAGCCGACGCTGCGTCCCGATATCGAACGCCATCCCGAGGAGTTGTGGGGGATCGAGGATCCGCGCATCACCTTCATCCCGGAGCTCGGCAAGTACGCCATCGCCTACACCGCGTTCGGGAGAGGCGGCCCCGGCGTCTCGCTGATGCTGACCGAAGACTTCGTGCAGTTCGAGCGCTGCGGTCTGGTCATGCAGCCGGATGACAAGGACGCCGCGCTGCTGCCGCGCCGCATCGACGGGATGTGGGCGCTCGTCCATCGTCCCATCGCCGATACCGGCGCGCATGTCTGGATCTCCTACTCGCCCGATCTGCGGAGCTGGGGTGGTCACCGGATGATGCTGCAGGCGCGGCGCGGCTCGTGGTGGGATGCGAACAAGGTTGGGCTCTCGCCGCCGCTCATCGAGACCGAGCGGGGATGGCTGATGCTCTACCACGGCGTACGCCACACCGCCGCCGGCTCGCTCTACCGCCTCGGCCTGGCGCTGTTCGATCTCGATCAGCCGGAGAAACTGCTCCTGCGCGGCGACGAATGGGTCTTCGGACCGGAGGCGCCCTACGAGATCGTCGGCGACGTCGGCTACGTCGCCTTTCCGTGCGGCTACACCATCGGCCCCGACGGCGACGCGCTCAACCTCTATTATGGTGCGGCCGACACCTGCATCGCCATGGCCAGGGGAAGCATCGGCGAGATTCTGCAATGGCTCGACAGGAAGGGGAGTGCGCCATTATGAGACAGTCCGTTCGAACGACGGCCGGGAAAGTCCTGCGCAGTGACGATCTGATCGCCGGCGAGAAAGAGGCGGCCACGGCCATCCTCCTCGAGCATCCGGAGTACGGGAACCCGCACATGGTCCGATGCGGCTGGTGCGGTGAGACCCGAACGCTCTTCCGCGACGAGAACGAAGCCCCTTTCGAGCTCACCCGGCACGGTTGGCGCTGCCAGCCCTGCGACGTGAGGGCCGACAGCCAGGAGATCCGGTTCTAGCCGATCTACGGCTCTACTCGCCGCACCGCCATCCGCCGACCTGCTGCACGAGCTCATTCGCTTCCGGCGGTCCGGAGCTGCCGCACGCGTATTCGTAGAGGTCCGGATCCGCTTGAAGGACCGGATCGACGATCGCCCACGCCGCCTCGACCACATCCTGCCGCGCGAAGAGCGTCGCGTCGCCCTGCATCGCGTCGCCGAGGAGACGCTCGTATGGTTCCATCCGCCCGCCGCTGCCCTGCTCGGAGTAATCGGCGACCGTCAGCTCGACCGGCGCGCCGTGCATCCCTTCGCCCGGCTTTTTCGTTCTCGCGCCGAGGCCGATCGCGATGTTCGGGCTGAGCCGCAGGCGGACGTAGTTCCCGTTGCGCGCCCGAGCCTCGTTGAATACGACCGGCGGCGGCTGTTTCAGATCGACGATCACTTCCGTCACCGTCTTCTTCATGCACTTCCCCGCGCGCACGTAGAACGGAACCCCGTACCACCGCCACGAGTCGATGAACAGCCGCACAGCGGCGTACGTCGCCACGGTGGACTTCTTCGCCACGCCCTCTTCGGCGCGATATCCGCGGAACTGGCCGCGGACGAGGTCGTCCGCGGATAGCGGCCGCACGTTCTGCAGCACCTTTGCCTGCTCGTCACGAATCGCTTCCGGCCCGGTCGACGACGGCGCTTCCATGGCCAGGTAGCTGACCACCTGCAGGAGGTGGTTCTGGATGACGTCGCGGAGGACGCCGGTCTCTTCGTAGAACGCTCCCCGTCCCGCGACCCCGAAGCTTTCGGACATGGTGATCTGCACGCTCTCGACGTGGTCCCGATTCCAGATCGGCTCGAGAAACGAGTTCGCGAAGCGGAAGTAGACGATGTTCTGCACGGCTTCCTTCCCGAGGTAGTGGTCGATCCGGAAGATCGACTCCTCGGCAAATGTCTTGCGCAGCGTTTCATTCAGCGCGCGAGCCGACGCGAGATCGCGGCCGAAAGGCTTCTCCACCACCACGCGCGCCCCCCTCGTGCAGCCGCTGTCGGCCAGGTTCCGGATGACGATGGGGAACATGCTGGGAGGAATGGCGAGGTAATGGAGCGGCCGCTCTGCCGCGCCGAGCTCGTTCCGGATGCGAACGAACGTCTGCGGATCTCCGTAGTCGCCCGCGATGTAGCGCAGCAGCTTTGTCAGCTTCGGAAAGGCGTCCGGATCGGCACCGCCGCCGTGCTCCGTCACGCTCGCCCGCGCGCGCTCGATCAGATCGTCGCGTGTGTAGTCGCGTCTCGCGACGCCGATCACCGGCACGTCGATACGGCCGCGCCTGACCAGCGCCTGCAGCGCCGGGAAGATCTTCTTGTAGGCCAGGTCACCGCTCATCCCGAAAAAGACGAGCGCGTCGCTCGGCTGCTTTTCGTTCATGGCCGGATCGAGAGGTCCTCGATGTGGAGGTTGACGTGGTGGTTGACCCGCAGCCCGACGATGCCGTCCAGCCGGACCTCCGAGCGGGGCAGCGTCGCAACCTGCTCGCCGTTGATGAAGAAGCCGACCGTCTCCCCTCCTGCCTCGACCGCCAGCACGTTCTTCACCGACGTCTTCCCTTCGGTGTGCGGGACGATGGCGTCGCTTTTCGTCCAGGGATGAATGACGGGAGTCTCACGTCCGTTTCGGCGCTTGATCAGGAATTCGCCCGAGTTGCGAATCACGAAGTAGTCGTAGGCCTGGTCCTCCCCCTCGAGGCCGGCGCCTCCGAAGAAGATCCCGAACGCTTCCCGATGGCGTCCCTGCGGCGCGAACAGGTGGATGACGGCCTCGATCCGGCTCTCCCCCGTGGCGACGCTGTCGGGGTGGTAGAAGATCGCGGAAGGACCGGTCGTCACGTGCCACCCCGGAGTCATGTTGACGAAGAAGATCCCGGCATCCTTCCCGGAGCCGATGACGACGTTCGGGTCGGGCTTGTCGAGCCGGACCGTCCATCCGACCGGCACTTCGAGGTTCTTCCCCTGCGGAGTCTTCGGATCAGGAGCAGCCGCGTGCAGCGCAGCGGCCGCGAGGAGGAGGA
>DATLFC010000127.1:0-4470 GCA_035525015.1 Thermoanaerobaculia bacterium
GAGCGGTGAGACGGTGAGCGCGCCGTCGCGGTTCACGTCGAAGTACCCGCCGCCCCACCGGTCGATCATGTACAGCGAAACGGCGTCGTCGACCGTCCAGTCTTTCTGTGCGATGGATTCCTCGATCTGCGTCGTCACTTCTGCTGGTCGTCCTCCGGCGAAGAATAAATCGAATACGGCTTCATGCGCGTGAGAATTCCGCGCCAGCTCCGCTCACGAGTACCTGGCCGGTTTCTGCCGGCGGCGGGTGGTCCGGCTCATACTCACCTCCTTGCTGGCGGCGTATCGTATCAGCCGCGACCGAGACTCTTGGCCACGACGCGCACGGACGGCGGGCGTGGCGCCGCGCTGACCCGGGCGGATGTTGGACGACGAGCTTCGCACCATCGATCGCCAGCTGTCGATGACTTCTGATACTTCAGCGGTCGATCAGGACGACATCGGAGTTGTCCTGCTCCCGATCGAAAATGATCTCGCTGCCGTCGAAAGCGACGTCGAAGTCTCCGATGACGCCGTCGCGGCCGAAGTTCGTCAGTTGCCGCTCGCGGCCGCTGCCGAGACCGATGACCCAGAAGTTCTTGTGATTCAGGTCTCCCCGCAACACCACGACAGCGTTTTCGGAGCCGAGGAAGGCGACGCGCCGCGCGCCGCGACTGAGTCTGATACCGGGCGCGGTCAGTGGGCGGCCGGTGGCGCTCACGGCGTGAAGGGGAAACGTCGTTCCGATGTCGGGCCCCGAATACACCAGCGAGGTTCCGTCCCGCGACCACGCTGGATCCGCGGCGAACTCGGAGACCAGCCGCTCGATCCTCCGGTCGTTCACGGAAACCTTCGCCAGGCATGGCGCGCCGTCGATCATTGCCCCCACAGCGAGCGCACGTCCGTCCGGGGTCCAGGCCGGAGTCCCGCGCGGGTGCAATGACTCCGCGAACATCGTGACGCGCGATCCATCCGCATCCATCAGATACAACCGCGGCACCCCGCGATTCTCGGCGGCAAAGGCAATCCGCCTCCCGTCCGGCGAGATCGCCGGCCCGCCGAGCACGCGCGCTCCCGGTACGCTCCACAACTCGGTCGCAGCTCCGCCGGCGAGCTTCCAGATGCCTTCCGCGTCGCCGCGCGAGGCAACGTAGACGAGAAACGAAGGGCCGATTCTCGGCGCGCGGCCGCCGGTCGTCGGGATGTTGGCACGGCTGGCGGCCTGCTCGCCGGAAACGCCGCCGGTGATCGGCACGCGCCACAGCGTACGGCGGGAATGATTCACCGTCGCCACCAGCCGCCGGGCATCGGCGCTGCCCGCCAGCGATGTGTAGCGTTCGACGCCGAAGCTGACCCGCCTCGTCGTGCGGCGCTCGACGTCAGCGGCGTACAGCCACGGCCCGCTATCGCCGTCGGCCGCCAGATAGAGGAGCGTACGACGGTTCAAAAACACCGGGTGACTGACCCGCGAATTGTGCGAAGTGAGTCGCTCGGGCGCGCCGCCTTCCGGATCTATCCGCCAGATGTCGGTCTCGCCCGGCACCGATCCATGCACGAAGTAGATGAAGTCGTGATCCGGTGACCAGAGCGGGAAATGATTATGTACTCCGGGCCGGGCAGTGAAGATCCGCCGTTCGGCCCGCCGGGTGTGATCATTCACGAACAGCGGATCGCCCGGGTCCGACGTGTGATAGACGAGCCGCGTCCCGTCGCTCGACCAGTCGAATTCGGCGGTGCCGCCGAGATAGAGACGTGGCTCGCCACCGAGGGTAGGAATCGCCCACGTGTCGATTTGCGCATCATCTCTGCGGCGCCAGAACGTGACGAGTGTGGCGTCGGGTGAGAAGCCGATCGTTCGAACGTCTGGATTGACCAGCTCATGAATGCGACCCGCCGTCAGATTGTGAAACTGCCCGCTCCCGACCTGCGTCACCCACACATCCGGCTGACCGTCGCGGTCGGAAAGGAAGGCCACGAATCTTCCGTCGCGAGAGATGGCCGCAGCATTCTCCATCCCTTCGAAATGGGTCAGACGAACGAAGCGCGCGTCCGACAACGGTTTCTGCCCGAAACGCTCCGTACGATCGAGCAGCGCAAGCAGCGCAATGACGAGGGTCATCGTTCCCACCCACGCCGCGAGCCGGAGCCAGCGGCGGGTGCGGCCAGCCGGTGCGGTGGCCGGCGTATCCCTGGCGGACAGCTGCAACTGGCGGCTGCGCGACCACGCGTCGAGCTCGGCCGGAAACGCGTAGACGGTACCGAGCTTGTCGTGCAGGTGCCGGTGCACCGGCATCCCTTCGCGCTTCTCCCAGCGCTGCACGGTGCTCACGTCTCGTTTGAGATACGAGGCGATGTCCTTCCAGGAATCAAGCTTCTGGGGGGGCGGCCCGCCCGAAACCGCAGACGTTGACTCTTCACTCACGACGCGCCTCTTCCGACCGGATCAAGCTCGGAGCGGCATTCTAGCGCCCGCCGCAGCGAGCGGCAAAGGACCGCATTCCACCGCATCGACCTCGATTCCCTCGTTTTGCGGTGACTTACCGGTTGGTCCTTGCGACGAGACATCCGATCGTAGCGACGAGGAGAACGAACCGATGAAAACGACTCAGCCGATGAAAACGACTCAGCCATGGATGAAAGTTCTGCTTGGAACCGCTGTCGCGGCACTTGTCTGCAGCAGCCTGACCCTGGCGACGATGGGATCTGGAACCACGTCGACGCTCGTCGGGCCACCGGCGACGTTCGAAAGCTTCAAAGTGAAGCGGAAGGCAGTGGACGGTTGGGAAGTGGAGGTCGAAGCGAAGCAGGGGCTGAAGATCGCCACGCAGACCATCACGTTCCAGCCTGGTGGGCAGAGCGGCTGGCATACGCATCCCGGACCGGTCTTCATCTCGGTCAAGGAGGGAACGATGACGTTCTATGACGAGAACTGCGGCGCCACCGTTCGAATGGCCGGCGAAGGGTTCCTCGACACGGGCGATCATCCGCACCTGGCGCGGAACGAAACGGGATCGCCGGCGACGAATGTCGTGACGTACTTCGCGCCGCCCGCCGCTGTGTCACTCCGCATCGACGCGCCGCAGCCGCAGAACTGCCACTTCTGATGAACCGCACCTCCCGCAGCCGGCTGGCTGCGGGAGCCTCCGGAGATCACCATCCTGGCGCAGCTCGCGTTCGGGCGCCGCGAGACGCGGTGATCAGGCTCGTCGCCGCTGCGACAGAGCGTGAGGACTTCATCGAGCTTGCCGTCGGTCCCGAGCAACTGCGCGCGACCGATGGTCTGACCGCCGCGCGAGACGAGGTGAATGCGGTCGCCCCGTGCATACCTGGCGGACGTGGTCGAGATCGCCGGTGCGTGGGACGTGCGGCTATCAGCCGAGACCGAGGCTCTTCACCACGACGCGTCCGGCCGAAACAATCGCATCGCCTGCCGTGTTGGTGGTCTGACCATGACGAGCGACGACCGCCTGATCCAGGGAATGGCCGGCCACGGCGATTTCCGGATTCTGGCAGCGCAGACAACCGGCACTGTCGAGTCCGCCAGAGAGATCCTCGACCTCTCCCCCGTCGCCGCCGACGCCCTCGGCCGCGCTCTGACCGCCTCGGCGCTGCTGGCCCGCCTCCTCGACAAGGACGTCCGCAACCAGTACGTCACGCTGCGATTCGAAGGAAACGGGCCCCTCGGCACGATCATCGCGGAAGGGAACGTGGCGGGCGGCATCCGCGGGTGGGTGGCCAATCCCGCTCCCACCGACGCGAGCCTCGATGTCAGCCGCGCCATCGGTCGCGGCACGCTGACGGTCGTGCGCGGCACCCCGCCGGCCGGCAAGCCGTACACGTCGAAGATCACGCTCGAAGGCGGCGGCGTGGCGCAGGAGCTGACGCGCTATCTCGCACGCTCCGAGCAGATCGCCTCCGCGGTGCTCCTCGGTGTCATGAGCAGGCGCGAAGGCGTGGTCGGCGCCGGAGGGATCATCGTCCAGGCGTTTCCTTACGCGACCGACGAGGCGATCCGCGCGATCGAAACGCGGATCCGCGAGTCGCCCCCGCTCTCCACGCTGCTCGAGAAGATGCCGATCGAAGCCGTGGTAGCCCAGGTTTTCGAGGGTCTGGAGTACAAGCAGATCGACGCGAGCTTCAACGTCCCGCTCAGCTATTCCTGCTCCTGCAGCCGCGAGCGCGCCCTCGCCCCGCTGGCGCTCTTCTCCCACGACGAGATCCGGGAGATGGTGGACGAGGGAGGATCGGAGGTCGTCTGCCAGTTCTGCGGAAGAAAGTACTCGTTCACGCGCGGCGACCTGCTGAGGCTAAACTCCGCGAAATGAAGAGCGTCATCACCGGCAGCGGCATCGGGATCCCGAAGAACGTGGTCCCCAACGAAGCCCTCTCGCGGATCATGGATACGACCGATGAGTGGATCCGGACGCGGAGCGGGATCGAGCAACGGCACTACGTCGATGCTGGGGAGGGATCGGCGGAGCTGGGCATGCG
>DATLFC010000283.1:0-3122 GCA_035525015.1 Thermoanaerobaculia bacterium
CCCGCCACGATGTGAAGCAGCAACGTCATTCGCATGGATGTCCTCTTGTCGTGGCGATCAGATGGGTTCTCTGTAGCGGCGGATCCGCACCGCCGCGGCGAAGCAGGCCGCGGCGAAGAGGAGTCCGGCCCACAGTCCTGGTGTGCTGAGAAATCTCCCCGGCGTCAGTTGGGAGAGGTAGTCGAGGCTCTCCGCCGGGACGAAAGCCGTCGACATCGCCCCCGTCATGCGGTAACCGAGCATGTGCATGAATCCGGTGGAGTTGAACATGATCCGCTCCAGAGCGGAGACCGCGAGGAGCGGCAGAATGGCCCATAGAAACGGAGCGCGGCGCGCCCACGCCGAGATGACCATGAACCAGCCGTAGATCGGCGCGTACCAGAGCGCGTGGACCGTCAGGCCGTAAAGCATTACCAGCAGACCCTCGAAGAAGTGGAGGTCGAGGAACAGCTCCACGGGACTCATCCCGCTTCCGAGCAGCACCGGCGTGCTCAGAACGAGCAGGACCACCTGCGTGAGGACGCTGAGCACGAAAGCGAACAGCGGCAGCACGATGAGCGGGATGCCGGCCTTGGAGATCACCGTGGTGCGATCGGAGACCGGGAGCGACTTCCAGAAGAGGATGCTGCGATCGCGCCGCTCGCCGTAGAGCGCATCGAGCGAATAGAACATCCCGACGAGGATCGTCGTGAGCATGATCGGTGCGGGCGCCATGCGAAAAGGCTTGGTCACCGATACGCCTTTGGTCGCCAGCGCGATGACGGTGAGGAACGAGCCGAGCAGCACGACGGCGTTGACGATCAGTGGCGCGATGTAGAGAAAGCGGTTCTCCCACAGCTCGCGCCGCAGCGACCAGTACATCGGGCTCGTTGCCGGCGCGGTCATCGCGCCGCTCCTTCCGCAGCGCCAGGCTGGCTCGTCATCACCGCCACGAAGAGGTCGGCGATCGTGGGCGTCCGCACCTCGCCGAGAGCGGCGAGCTGGCTGCGTTCGACACCATCGAACAGCAGGATGCTCCGCCCGAAGTGCTGGCGCTCGTGAATGGGACCGAGAGCTCGCGCTGCCTCGACGTGCTCCGGCCGCACCATCACCTCTGCCCAGCGCGACTCGAGCCCCTCCATGCTGGTCTCGAGGACGATGCAGCCGCGGTCGATGAACATCAGATCCGTCAGGACGTCCTGGATCTCTTCGACCTGATGCGTCGTGACGAGGATGGTGCGGTTGCCGTCGAAGTAGTCGTTCAGCAGCGAGTCGTAGAACTGCTTGCGGTAGAGGATGTCGAGACCGAGCGTCGGCTCGTCCAGCACGAGCAGTTTCGCGTCGATTGCCATCACCAGAGCGAGGTGGAGCTGCGTGACCATTCCCTTCGACAGCTCGCGGACCCGGCTGTGGCGCTTGATCGTCGTTTTCGCCAGAAAGCCTTCCGCCTTCGTCCGGTCGAACCGCGGATGGATGCCGGCCAGGTAGTCGAGCGCCTGCGATACCCGGATCCACCGCGGCAGCACGGCCACGTCGGCGATGAACGAGACCTCGCGCATGAGCAGATCGCGTCCGGACCACGGGTCGCGTCCGAGGACGCTCAGCTCTCCCTGGTAGGGAGTGAGTCCGAGGATGGCGTTCAGCGCCGTCGTCTTGCCCGCGCCGTTCGGGCCGATGAGCCCGAGGATGCGCCCTTCTTCGACCCGGAGATCGATGCCGTCGAGCGCCACCGTGGAGCCGTAGACCTTGCGGAGGCCGCGTGCGTCTATGCAGGCCATCGCGTCACCGCTCCTTCTCCAGGTCGAGCAGCTCTTCCGCGCTCAGGCCGAGCCGCTGAATCGTCGCGCGGATCCGCGGCCACTCGTCGTCGAGGAACCGCTGCCGCTCGGCCGCGAGCAGCAGGTCGCGCGCGGCTGGTTTGACGAACATGCCCAGCCCGCGCTTCTTCTCGACCAGCCCCTCGTCGACCAGCTGCTGATAGCCCTTCAGCACCGTGATCGGATTGACGAGGTATTCGGCCGCGACCGTGCGGACCGAGGGGAGCGGGTCGCCCTCCCTGAGCACGCCGTCGAGAATCGAGGCGGCGACGCGATCCCTCAACTGTCTGTAAATCGGCTGACTGTCGTTCCAATCTCCACCCATCCCTCTCTCCTGGCCTTCTAGTGTTGTAGTTAACTACAACACAAGATCACATGCAAGCTTTTTCTGTAGGGGGGCGGTGGACAGGCTGGGAGCGGGCGTACCGTGCAGCTAGCGCTCGAGCGCGGCGCGGTCCCAGCGGGCGCGATCGGCGGCCGCTTCGTACGTGCTCTGGCAGAAGTCGAGAAGCAACGCTTCCGGATTCTGCGAGTGCCGTAGCTCGTCGTAGTGAAGGTAGAAGCCGCCGAGCGCCTCGCTGTAATAGGTGGATGGCGGCAAAACGGGTGCGGTGCGGAAGCCGTCCGGCTCGGGCGCCGCGTAGCTGTAGAACGCCGGCAGATGCAGGCGGCTGTCGCCCGGCCAGAAGCCGAGGCTGCTCACCTCGTGCGAATAGGCCTCGCGGGTGATCGCGTCCGCCCCCTCGCGCGGCGGCGCGCGACGTCCCGAAAAACGGGTCACGGCCATGTCGAAGCTGCCCCAGTAGAACTGGACCGGACTGCACTTGCCGATGAACCGGGCTCGGAACTTCGTGAAAACCGCGTCGGTCAGCGAGAGGATCCGCCAGAACCGCTCGACGGGGTCGCGCTCGTAATGCCGATGGACTTCATCGCGATCGAGCGGCGTCGTCTCGTCCGGAATCTCGACCGGCATCGGCCAGATCCTGCACTCCACGTCCAGCGACTCGAGCACCGCAAAGATCTCCCGGTACATGCTGGCGACACTTTTCGGGACGAGCGGCACTTCGTGCGATCGTCCATCGCTGACGCGGATCCGCAGCAGATGGGCGACGAAGTCGAACTCCATGTCGAGGGCGCGATCGCCGATCGGGATCTCCGAGGTCGTCAGGCCGTGCGCGGTGACGTAGAGCGGCACGTTCCACCAGTGATTGATGAGCGGCGTCAGTTCCAGCCGGATCTTTCCGACGATCTGTGTCCAGCGGTGGAGGGTCTCGCGTGTCTCGGACCACTCTTCGAACGGCAGTGACGGCCAGGCGTTCATGATCA
>DATLFC010000157.1:0-6017 GCA_035525015.1 Thermoanaerobaculia bacterium
CGGGTGCCGTTCGTCGGCCGCGCCGTGCCGTGGGTACGGGCGGGAGTGGGGGCCGTGGCCACGCAGTCGTGGACGGTGGTCGAATACGGCCGGCGCGGGCTCGATCTGCTGGAATCGGGCGTGGCGCCCGCCGAAGCGATGGACCAGCTGCTGGCCGATGACAACGGCCGCGAACTGCGCCAGCTCGGCATCATCGACATGAAGGGACGCAGCGCGGCCTTCACAGGAAAGGAAAACGGGGAGTATGCCGGCAGCCGGCAGGGAAAGAACTACACCGTGCAGGGCAACATCCTCGTCGGACCGGAAGTCCTCGATGCGGTGACCGCGCACCTCGACTCCACCGCCGGGACGAAGATGCCTCTGGCCGAGCGCCTCATCCTCGCCCTCGAAGCGGGGCAGCAGAAAGGGGGCGACAAGCGGTGGGGCTACTTCCAGAGCGCGGCGATCCGCGTCGCCGATCCGAACGATCCCGGCCGCGGGGGCGATCATCTCTCCCTCTCGCTCGATGTCGGAGAGCACGACGACCCGATCGGCGAGATGAAGCGGATCTACTACCGCACATCCCGCCGCCTCGGTTATCGCGATTTCTCGGAGGTGCGCGGCCCCGACGTCGTCGAGCTGAAGCGGATGCTGCACGCACTCGGTTACTGGCGCACCGACCTGAAGTCCTTTCCCGATGCGCCGGCGTTCACTGCAGACCGCGAGCTGATGCGGACCGCCCCGAAGAAGTTCCAGGAGGCCATCGGCGCCTATCGGAAGGAGGCGCAGGCCTACGACGACCGCTTCGCACTCTACGACGCGGAAGCGATGGACGCCGTCGACCGGTTCCGCAAAGACAGCGGGCTCGTGTACGAGGGAAACGCAGGAGGACTGGTCGACGAGCGCCTCCTGGAAAGGTTGCGCTCGCTGTATTATGAGCGCACCAGAACGGTTCCATGAGGAGCAAAACCATGCGCGTCCGTATCGCCGTCACCGGCATTCTGCTGTTCGTTCTCGGGCTGGCAGTGGGAGTGGCATTCGCGAAGAAGATCGAGCTGACCGCTTACAAAGACAAGCCGAAAAAGGAGGCTGCCAAAGCGCTCCTCGTGGAAGCGGAGCGGCAGGCCGGCAAGGGCAGCTGGGAGCGCATCGCCGTCGGCCGCATTTACTACCTCGGCGGCATGAAGAAGGAAGGTCAGGAGATCTTCGACTCGGTGCTGTCGCGCAAACCAGCGTCGAGCGATCTGTTCCGCATCGCCCGCGTCTACTACGAAGCGAACGAATGGAGTCGCTCGAAGGAGCTGTTCGAGAAGTACCTGGCCAAGCATCCGAAGGATGACAAAGGCCTGGCCGAGGTCGGTGCGTACTACCTGCTGAAAGGCGACCGGGCCAAAGCCGAGGAGCTCTTCGAGCGCTCGTTCCGCCTCGAAGAAGAGGTCTGGTCGACGGTGAACGCCGCCGGCGCCTATCTCGGAGTTCCACCGCAGCCGTGATCCTCGCGTTCCTCCTTTCCACGCTCGTCACGCTGCCGAACACGGAAGTGCGGCACGTCGAGTCGAAGGCGAACGGCGTCGAATACAAGCTGTACATCGCGTTGCCCAACGGTTATCACGAGAGCACACCGCGCCACTACGGTGTCCTCTACGTGCTCGATGCCGACTACTCGTTCGCCATCGCCAGAAACGTCGTCGAGCATCTCAGCGACCGCAATCACCTCGAGCCGCTGATCGTTGTCGGAGTCGCCTACGGCGGCCCGTTCCGATACCGGCTCCACCGGACGCGTGACTACACGCCTACGCATACCCCCACGGGCGGCTACGGGCCGGAGATGCAGAAGCATTCGGGCGGTGGCGGGAAGTTCCGCAGCTTCCTGGTCAGCGAGCTGGTGCCGTACATCGACGGAACCTACCGCACGCTTCCGGAGAAGCGGGCTCTCGGCGGACACTCGTACGGCGGGCTGTTCACGACATGGATGATGCTCACCACCGGTACGAGTGTATTCAGCCGCTACATCATCGTCAGCCCATCGCTCTGGTACGACGACAGAATGATCTTCGATCTTCTGCAGAAGTCGAAACCGGCCGGCCGCGTCTACATGGCGGCGGGCGATCGCGAGAATCCGATCATGGCCGGCGACCTGCGCCGCCTTGCAAAGGCGCTGCGCCGCCCGGAGGTTGCGCTGCGTGAAGAGGTGCTGGAAGACGAGACGCACAACTCGGTCTTCCCGTCGGCCTTCTCCCGGGGACTGCGATTCGTGTTCGAGGGACGCTAAGGCCTGACCGTGCTGTCGAGCGGCCGCCCGCTCTTTTCGTAGAGGGATCGGCGCCCGGCCTTGTCCTTGTCGAGCACCTCGCGAGCGGCCCGCGCCACCGGCTCGGCATATTCGCGCGGCACGACCACGACGCCGTCACCGTCCGCCACGATCACGTCGCCCGGCCGGACGAGCGCACCGCCGATCTCGACGGGACGGTTCACCGACTCCACCATGTTCCGGCCCGGACGGATCCCCCGGCCGCGTTGCAGCGGATCGAGGTAGACGGGGATCTTTTGTTTGATGATCTCGTCCGTGTCGCGGACGCTTCCCGTGGTCACGATCCCCACCGCGCCGCGCATGAACCAGTCGAGCGAGTTGTACGATCCGACCGATCCCGTATCGCCGTCGCCCGATGCGTCGATGACGATCACGGTCCCCCGCTTGATCATCGGCACGAACGGCTCACTCGAGATCTCGCCATACCAGTTCCCTTCCCACTCCGCGAATTTCTCCGGCGTCATCGGATTCGGAATCACGCGGTTGTGCGGCACGTAGCGGACCGTCACGGCAATGCCTCGTATCTGGTGGTCGAACTCGTCGAGGTCCTTCCAGAGGGCCTGGAAGCGCTGATGGACCAGGCCGACGTTTCGCAGCCCGGCCACGTCCATCCCGTCGGCGACGTCCGCGACGCGCAGGCCCTCGTAGAGCTTCAGGACCTGCTCGTCCGTAGGTTGTACGGGCTGCTGCGCGGTCAACGGCGTGGCGAGGAGGAGCAGGATGACTATCATTCTCATCATGAAGCAGAGCATAAAACGAATCGGTGCCCTTCCGCTGTTGCTGCTCGCTGCCGGGTGTGCTTCGATCCCTGCTTCCGCAGGTTCCGAAGCGCGGGCCAGGATCCTGATGCTGGGCGTTTTCCATTTCTCGAATCCGGGACTCGATGCCTACAAGCCGAAACACACCTTCGACACGACCTCGCCGCAGCGACAGAGAGAGATCGCCGAGATCACCGAGCTCATGGCGGCGTTCCGCCCGACGAAGATCGCCGTGGAGTTTCGGCCGCAGCGCCAGGATGAGATCGACGAGTTGTACCGGAAATACCTCCGCGGGGAGTACGAGCTCGGCACGAACGAGGTGTACCAGCTCGGCTTCAGACTGGCCGCGAAGCTGGGACACGACCGCGTCCATCTCATCGATGCGCCTGCGCGTCATCTGTTCACGCAGAAAGAGTATGAAGAAAAGCTCGGGTCGCTCGAAGCGCGCGCCGCGACCTCCGCCGCGGCCGACGGTTGGGACGACCGCTACCAGCAGCTCTACGCTCACGACGACGAGCGGAAGACCACGCGGCCGCTTCGGGAACATCTCCTCTACATCAATTCACCGGAACGCATCCGGCGGGGGCACGGACACTACCTCGTCGGTTCGTTCAAGCGGGGGGAAGGCTTCACCGAGGCGAACGACGGTTACTTCGGGCCGGACTCCGCGACCGGCTGGTACAACCGGAACCTCCGGATCTTTCGCAACCTGCAGGCGCTGACCGAGTCGCCCGAAGAACGGATTCTCCTCATCATCGGGTCGGGCCACCTGCCCATTCTCCGGTTCCTCGTCCAGAGCTCGCCGGAGCACGAGCTGGTCGAGGTCGACGAATACCTCTAGCCGTCAGCCGAGGCGGACGGTGATCTGGTGATGCTCCCCGCTGGAGGGAGCGGGCAGACGCTGCGAGCCGGTGGGGCTTCCTCCCCGCTCGATGCGGATGTCGTAGGTCGCGCCGCGCCAGTGGCGCGTCATGCGGGCGCGATCCCACGAGGGCGGGAGGCAGGGATCGATGATCAGCGCGTCCCAGTCGGGACGGACGCCCAGGACCCATTCGGCGACGATGCGGTGGAGCCACGACGCCGAACCGGTGTACCAGGTCCAGCCGGCGCGCTGGTGCAGCGGCGAATCGGGCCCGTCGACGTTCCCCGGCAGGACGTAGGGCTCGGCCCAGTAGCGCTCCGGATCCTTGTTCGTCGGATCGATGGCGATGAGCAGCCGCTCGACGAGCGCGGCATCCTTCATCTTCGCCGCCGCCGCGATGGCCCACGTCGCAGCATGGGTATAAACGCCGCCGTTCTCCCGCAGCCCCGGCGCGTACCGCGTGATGTAGCCGATGCGCTCGTCGGGCTCGTCATAGGCGGGGGCGAGGAGCAGCGCGCCGGCCTCGCTGACCAGATGCTTCCGCACCGAGTCCATGCACGCCTGCGCGCGGCCGGGCGGCGCGATGTCGTTCAGGATCGCCCACGTCTGCGCGTTGAGATAGATCTTCCCGGCGTCGTTCTCACGGCTTCCGATGCAGGAGCCATCGTCGAGCGTGGCGCGCCAGTACCATTCCCCGTCCCAACCATGCTGATTGATGGCGACCACGAGTCGCTGCCGGCGTTCCGCGTAATCGGCCGCGAACGCCGCGCGGCCGCTGCGGCGATGGATCTCCGCCCACTCGCCGAGACAGCCGGCGAGGAAATGCGCGAGCCAGATCGACTCCCCTTTTTCCTCCAGGCCCGCCGCCGACAGCCCGTCGTTCCAGTCGCCGGCACCGATGTACGGGATCCCGCGCGGGCTCGTGCGCCGGAACACCCTCTCGAAGGCACGGCGCACGTGTTCCTCGAGCGGCGCTTCTCCCTCGTCGAGAAACGGCGTCGTGTCGTCGAGCAGCGAGAAGTCGCCGGTCTCGCGGATGTAATTCGGCGTGACGAACGACATCCAGAGCAGGTCGTCCGTCATCTGCGTGATGTGTCCCTGCTCCGAGAGCGGATGCCACCAGTGATAGACCGAGCCGTCGGCGAACTGATGCGCGGCGTGCAGGTTGATCTGCGCGCGGGTGCGCGGCGGATCGATCGTCAGCCACACCTGCGAGTCCTGCAACTGGTCGCGAAATCCGTAAGCCCCGCTCTGCTGGTAATAGCCGGCCCGTCCCCAGATGCGCGCCGAGATGGCCTGGTAGCGCACCCAGTCGTTGATCAGCGCGTCGAAGCGGCCGTCGGGCGTCTCCATGCGATGCCCGGCCAGCCGGTCGATCCATGACTGCTTCGACTCCTCGAGAGCACGACCGATCGCCCTCACATCCAGAAACTTCTTCAGCAGAGACTCCGACCCGGCCCGCGACGCGTCGACCGCGATGGCGAATCCGATCGATCGCTCCTCCCCCGCTTGCAGCTCCACGCTGCTCCGCATCGCCGCCACCGGGTCGTAGTGCTTTCCGAAGAGCCCCCGCCAGTCGCGGCGCGCCAGAGCCTCCGGCTGCCGCGGCGTTCCGAAGCGGCCGAGGAACTCCGCCTTCTCTCCTTCGGCGGAGTCGATCTCCTCGGTCGTCCCGAAGCCGCAGACGTACGGAAAGTCGGTGTTCCAGTGTCCCCAGCGCTTCGAGCCGATGTCCCACATCCGATTCCAGCCGAAGACGGCGCGGCGCTTCCGGTCGAATTCGGTCTCGATGAAGAGCTTGTGAAACTCGCGTCGCGGCGCCGGCGTCACGCCACAGCACCACTCCAGATATGCGGTGAGGTCGAGCGTGCGTGCCGTCGGGCCGCCGTTCTTCAGCCGCACCATCCAGAGCTCGACCGTCTCCGACGGATGCGGGAACAGCGTCCACTCCGCCTCGATGCCGTGAACCCTCGTGGCGAACTCGCTGTAGCCGATGCCGTGGCGGCACTCGAAGAAGTCGTAGGCCGGCCACATGGGTGCAGGCGACAGCGACCACATCGCGCCCGACTCGCGGTCGGCGACATAGAGGAACTTCCCGCTCGTGTCC
>DATLFC010000176.1:0-3329 GCA_035525015.1 Thermoanaerobaculia bacterium
AACCCCTCTGCCTCTTCGAACGGCGTCAGGTCCTTCCGCTGGATGTTCTCGATCAGAGCGATCTCGAGCGTTTCCTTGTCGTCGACGTCGAGCTCGATGGCCGGGATCTCGTCCAGGCCGGCCAGAGCGGCGGCGCGGTAGCGCCGCTCGCCGGAGATGATCTGGTAGCGGTTCGGTCCGATGGTGCGGACCAGGATGGGCTCCAGAACGCCCTTCTCGCGGATCGATGCGGCGAGCTCCTCGATGTTGCCGAGGTTCGACCGCGGCTGCCCGGCGTTCGGCTCGATCAACCCCAGCGGCAGCATCGACCCGATGTGCCGCCCCGACCGCCTCGTCAGTTCTTCGACGTAGTGGGCGTCGTGACGCATCATGGGCTTTTCTGGTAGTCCGCGCTTCATGGCCATTGGCATGTTCCTCGTTGAAAGAAAGGATGAAGGATGAAGGATGAAGGATGAAAGGGACCGAGGTTTCCTTCATCCTTCATCCTTCATCCTTTCTATACACGTGACAGAATCTCTTCCGACAGCGAGTAGTACTCCATCGCGCCGCTCGACTTGGGCGCGAACGTGAAGATCGACTCCTTGTAAGCGGGACTCTCCTCCAGCCGGATCGATTTCGTGATGACGGTGTTGAACAGCCGGTCGCCGAACACCTGTCCGATCTGATCGTGGATGTCCTTGGCCAGCGTCGTGCGGCGGTCGTGCATGGTGATCACCACGCCGAGGAGCTGCAGGTTGGGATTCGGTCTGGCCTTGATCTTCTCGATCGTCTCCAGGAGGTCGTCCGTCCCTTCCAGCGCGAAGTACGACGACTGAATCGGCACCAGCACGTGCGACGAGGCCACGAGCGCGTTCACGGTGATCATGCCGAGAGTGGGCGGCGTGTCGATGAAGATGTAGTCGTATTCGCCGATGGTGTCCTTGATCTTGTCCTTCAGCCGGAAGGGGCCGTCGATCTCCCCGATCAGCTTCGACTCCAGCTTGGCCAGCGAGATCCGCGACGGCGCCATCATGAGGTTCGCCACCGGCGTCGGGACGATGACGTCGTGGAAGGCCAGCTCCTCGCTCACCAGCACGTCGTACATCGAGCGGGTCACCGACCGCGGGTCGATGTAGCTCATCGTGGAGTTCGCCTGCGGGTCGAGGTCGATGAGGAGTGTTTTGAAGCCTTTATGCGAGACGGCGGCGGCGAGATTGATGGTGGTCGTAGTCTTCCCGACTCCGCCTTTCTGGTTGGCGACCGTGATGATCATTCGGTTTCTTCGATTTTATCCTGAGGAGCGCAGCGACTTGAACTTTATCCTGAGGAGCGCAAGCGACGAAGGATCAATCTTGGCACCAGCGACGCACGAACTTCATGCGGCGCAGGTGCACGAACTGATCCTTCGCTTCGCTCAGGATAAACTGCCGCTGCCGCTTCACATCTTGTATTTCCCGAGATCGTCCGGACCGAGCCCCTCGAACCACTTCTTCACCTTCTCGTCGTGGTCCTCCCCTTCCGGGGTGATCGTCTGGGCCTGGTCGAGGACCGACTGGGCGACGAAGATCGGGGCTTCCGTCCGCAGGGCCAGGGCGATGGCGTCGCTGGGACGGGCATCGAGCTCCAGCGTCTTGCCGCCGGTGAGGAGGCGGATCTGCGCGAAGAACGTGCTGTCGCGAAGGTCGTTGATCACGATCCGCGTGACCTGCGCGTCGAGCTCGGAGATCATGTTCCGCAGCAGGTCGTGCGTCATCGGCCGCGGTGTGCTGATGTTCTCGAGCTGGAGGGCGATGGCGTTCGCCTCGAAAATGCCGACCCAGATGGGCAGGAAGAATTTCTCATCCGGATCCTTCAGCACCACGATCGGCGAATTCGACACCGGATCGAGCATGAGGCCTTTGATGGACATCGGGACGAGCAGCGTCTCGGTCATGCCACGGCCTCCCCTCGAAGCGTATGGTGCTGGGCGTGGTCGATGCGCACGCCGACGACGGTGCCGAGCGGTGTTTTCGGATCGCCGAGGAAGTTCACCACCCAATTATCGTCGGTGCGGCCGGCCAGCATCGAGGGATCGTTGCGGCTCGGCCCGTCGTAGAGGACCGGCAGCACCCGCCCGCGATACGACTCCAGCCGCTCCCGCTTGATCCGCTCATGCGCGTCGAAAAGGCGCGCCAGACGCTCCGACGCGACCGCGTCGTCCACCGGCCGGCCGATCTTCAGCGCCGGTGTCCCCGGCCGCGGCGAATACTTGAACGCGAACAGCGAACCGAACCCGATCTCCTCGATGAGCGACAGCGTCTCGTCGAAATCCTCCTCCGTCTCCCCCGGAAATCCGACGATGATGTCGGTCGAGAAGTGAATCTCCGGAATGGCCCGGCGGATGCGATCGATGATCTCCAGGTACTTCTCCCGCGAGTAGAGCCGCTTCATCCGGCGAAGCACCTTCGACGATCCGGACTGCACCGGGAGGTGCAGGTAGCGCGAGATGTTCCTGTGGTCGCGCATCGCCGCGATCATGCTCTCGTTCACCTCGGCCGGATGCGATGTCGTGAAGCGCAGCCGGACCACGCCCGGCAATTCCGCCACCGCGGAGAGAAGCGCACCGAAGTCGCGGCCGCTCCCTGCGCAGCGGTACGCGTTGACGGTCTGCCCGAGCAGCTCGATCTCCACCCGCCCGCTCTCCACCGCGGCTCGAACCTCGGCCACGATGTCGTCGAAGGGACGCGAAACCTCCCGCCCCCGCGTCGTCGGCACGATGCAGAAGGTGCAGTTCTTGTTGCAGCCCTCCATGATCGTGACCTGGGCCTTCGTGGCCGAGGGGCGATCCATGGTCAGGTGGTCGTAGCGCCGGTCGTCGGGAAAATCGGTGGCGATGGTCCTGCCGGCCAGGACCTCGTCGAGGTAACCGACGTTCCCCGGCCCCATGACGAAGTCGACCCACGGCGCGCGCCTGAGGATCTTCTCCCCTTCCTGCTGCGCGACGCAGCCGGCCACGCCGATGCGGATCTCGATCTCCTTCTTCAGCTCGCGAAGCTCGCCGAGTCGGGAGAAGACCTTCTGCTCGGCCTTGTCGCGGATGCTGCAGGTGTTGAGGAGGATGAGCGAAGCCTCCCTCTCGTTCTCGACACGCGTCCATCCGCGGAGCTTCAGGTTGCCGGACAGACGCTGGGTGTCCAGATCGTTCATCTGGCAGCCCCAGGTCTCGATGAAGAAGGTGTTGCTCACTGCGGGCTCTCGGCTCTCGGCTCTCGGCTCTCGGGTTTTAACTGCTCGAGATGGTCTCTTGCGGTGTCGAGCTTCTTCTTCGCCTCTTCGAACTGCTTGCGGATCACCTTGTCGCGGCGATCGGG
>DATLFC010000181.1:0-16263 GCA_035525015.1 Thermoanaerobaculia bacterium
CGTCTCGAAATCGATGCGCGGCGCGATGATCACCGAGCCGATGGCCGCGACCAGCACGATGACGGCGAGCGGAATCAGGATGTCGGGCTTCCGCGCGATGTCCCTGAAAGTCTCGGCCGGCGCAAACAGCACGCCGGCCACTCTCGCCCATCCGCTTTTCGCGGGGACCGCGGCGGGAGCGACAGGCTCCTGCGGGGGTCCTCCGATCTCAGACGTCATCGACGCGATACCTCCCGCTCGGCGGGGTCACCATAGTTCAACCAGTCGATGCGATCAAACATCGAGAACGCCCGCGGCTCCCGCGGGAGCTCCGGCTCTTCGATCCTGATCCCGCGGGCTTCCAGGATGTCGCCCACCTCGCGATGGTAGTTGGCCAGCGCGACCTGGTATCCGACCAGCGCCTGCAGTTCGCGGACGCGGGCGTCGGAGAGCTCCTGCTGCACCTGCAGGACCTGGAAGTTGGTGGTCATGCCGTTCTCGTATCGGCGCCGCTCGGCCTCGAGGTTTCGCTCGGCGGCGTCACGCGCCGCGCTGGAGGCGACGATCGACCGGGCAGCGGTATCGATGTCACGCACCGCGCCGCGGACGGCCAGCATGATCGTCTGCTGCATCTGCTCCTGGTCGGTGCGGGAGCGCTCCAGGTCGAGCTCGGCCCGGCGGCGCTCCGCGCGCGCACCGATGTTCGTGAACGGCACCTGGAGGTTGACCCCGAAGGTCCACGACGGGAAGTCGTTCGCGAACACCTGCTGGAGCGCGTCGGAGTAAGGAGTCGTCTCGTAGATCGGGATCCCGGTGGCGGGGTCGAAGTCGACCAGGGCGCGGCCGGCCACACCGGCGGCGTTGTAATTGACGGTGAAGTCGACCTGAGGCAGCGCCTGGTTCCGGGCGAAGAGATACTGGATCTCGCGTGTGTCGGTGACGAGCCCGGCCTGACGGATCTCCGGCCGCAGCTCGAGGGCGCGGGACACCGCCGCGTCCATGTCGACGGTGATCGGCTCGTACTCGACCGGATCGGTCGGGATGATGGGACGGTTCCACAGCTCGCGCGGCAGGTTGAGCAGCGCACGCAGCCGGTCCTCCGCGTCGCGAACGCTCGCCACGGCGACGATCAGCCGCTCTTCGCTGGTGGCGATCGTGACGCGCGGCTGCAGAATGTCGAGCGGCGCCGACGCTCCGACGTCGATGCGGATCTGCGTGATGCGCGCCTGGTCGCGCGCCAGGAAGAGTGATTCCTTCACCACCTCGACCGCCCGGCGGGCGTAGACGAGGTCGAGATAGGCCTGCTCCACACTCACGGCGGTGTTCATCAGCGCCGTCTTGAACAGGGCGTCGTTGATCCCGAGCGTGTTCCTGGCGATGAGAATCCCGCGCTGCTGGATGTCCAGGCCGAAGTCGCGCAGCAGCGGCTGCGTGGCTCGAAAGACGAGAGTCGGCCGGTACGCCGGGCTGATGTCGACGAAACCGCCGACCGCGGTCTGCCGGTTGTTGTCGAGCCCGAGGAAGTAGTTGCCGCCGGCCGGCAGGTTCTGGCTCACCCCGACATTCAACGTCGTGACGGTCTGCTCGGACGGCTCCACCTCGGAGATCGTCGCGCCGCGGCTGTTCCTGTGCGAAATGGTTCCTGTCCCGAACCAGTCGAAGAGGCCGTATTGCGACCGGAGGCTGTACGCCGCCATCTGATAGTCGTACGCCTGGAGGTCGATCCCCAGGTTGTTGCGCATCGCCGTTCCGAGCGCCTCGTTGAGGCTCAGACGGAGCGCCTGCGGATTCGTCTCGTCGCGATCGGTTTCGGCCGCCACCGCCTCGGTGACCCGCTGCGGAGGCGCGGTCTGGGCGGCCTGCGCCATGAGCGAAGTCGCAAGAAGCGACAAGCACAGGATCGGCGTCAGCCGTCGTAGAAATCTCATTGGAACCCTCCCGGCGTCTAAGTACGGACGTGTCTGCTCAGAGTTTCGAGCGCGCGCGCATTGTAGTGGAGGGTCAGCCGTTCGCCGGCAGCGGCTCGCCGGCGAAGTGGCAGGCGGCGAATTGTCCCGGCTTGTGCTCGATCAGCGGCGGTACGACGTCGCGGCAGATGGGGAACTGCGCGATCGGGCAGCGCGTGTGGAACACGCAGCCGCCTGGAGGGTTCAGCGGTGTCGGAATGTCGCCGGAGAGGATGATGCGGCTCTTCTTCACCGTCGGATCGGGCACCGGTACGGCCGAGAGTAGCGCTCTCGTATACGGGTGCAGCGGATCGGCATAGAGCGATTCGCGCGGCGCCAGCTCCATCAGCTTGCCGAGGTACATGACGGCGACCCGCGTCGCGATGTGCTCCACCACCGACAGGTCATGGGCGATGAACAGATAGGTCAGGCCGAGCTCCTCCTGCAGATCCTGGAGAAGATTGACGACCTGCGCCTGCACGGAGACGTCGAGCGCCGACACCGGCTCGTCGAGAACCAGAAATTTCGGATTCGTCGCCAGCGCACGCGCCACGCCGATGCGCTGCCGCTGCCCGCCCGAGAATTCGTGGGGGTAGCGTTTGTGATAATCGGCGGACAGGCCGACCTTCTCCAGAAGCTGCCCGACGCGCTCGCTTCGCGACCCGTTCGACTGACCGTGGATGACGAGCGGCTCGGCGATGATCTTTCCGACGGTCATCCTTGGATTCAGCGACGCGTACGGGTCCTGAAACACGATCTGCATGTGACGGCGCATGCGCCGCATGTCGCCACTGTTCAGGTCGAGCACGTCCGTTCCCTCGAACTCGACCGACCCCGAGCTCGGCTCGATCAGCCGCAGGATGCACCGCCCGACCGTCGTCTTCCCTGATCCCGACTCCCCGACCAGCCCGAGCGTCTCCCCCTTCGAGATGCCGAAGCTCACTCCGTCGACCGCCTTGACCTGCCCGACCACGCGGGAGAGCACGCCGCGTTTGACCGGAAAGTACTTCGTCAGATCGCGGACGACGAGCAGCGCCTCGCCGGCGCCCATCGGGACCTGCGGCGTCTCCTGCGGCGCCGCCTGCTCATCGCGATCGTGCGGCTCCATCGCCTCCGGCTCCCGCCGGCGTGCCGTCTTATCGGCAGGCGTGGGCAGGCCGCCGGTGATGGCTGGGGCCACCTTGTCGTCGCCGGGGAAGAACGGCTTGTCAGGCATCGACGCCCGCCTCCGGCGGCCGAATGGTATTTCGTTCCGGATCCGATTCGTCGCCGTGCAGATAACAGCGCGCGTCGTGTCCTGGCGCCACGAGCATCCGTGCCGGCTCCTGGCCGAGGCAGATGTCCATCACGTCGGGACAGCGTGGATTGAACTTGCAGCCGGGAGGCAGCGCATAGATCGGCGGCACCATTCCGGGGATCGTCGGGAGACGGCCCGGCCTTGGGTTGTACTCCGAGTGCGCCTCCGCTTCGGTCTGCGGCAAGGCCTTCTTCGCAACCGTCGGCAGCGACTTGAGGAGGCCGCGTGTGTACGGGTGAGCCGGACTGGCGAAGAGATCGCGTACCGTGGCCTGCTCGACGACGCGGCCCGTGTACATCACCACCACACGCTCGCAGAACTCGGCGACCACGCCGAGGTCGTGGGTGATGAGCAGAATGGCCAGTCCCAGTTTCTGCTGCAGGCCGGCCAGCAGCTCCATGATCTGCGCCTGGATCGTGACGTCGAGTGCCGTCGTCGGTTCGTCGGCAATCAGCAGCTCCGGATCGCAGGAGAGCGCCATGGCGATCATCACCCGCTGGCGCATGCCGCCGGACAGCTGATGCGGATAGTCGTGGAGGCGCTTGTGCGGATCGGAAATCGAGACCAGCTCCAGCATGTCGCCAGCCTGCTTCCAGGCTTCCTTCCTCGACACATCCTTATGGATCCGGATCGCCTCGGCCACCTGCGCCCCGATCTTGAAGACGGGGTTCAGCGACGTCATCGGCTCCTGGAACACCATGGCGATGTCGTTGCCGCGCACGTCGCGCATTTCCCTGGATGAGAGCTTGATGAGATCGCGTCCCTTGAAGCGGATCTCGCCTCCGGCGATCCGTCCCGGCGAGGCGACGAGGCGCATGATCGACATGGCCGTCACGCTCTTGCCGCATCCCGACTCCCCCACCAGCGCCAGCGCCTCGCCGCGCCGGACGTTGAACGACACGTTGTCGACGGCATAAACCGGCCCACCTTCGCCGGGGAACGAGGTCCGCAGCTTCCGGACCTCCAGAAGGGCCTCCTCGTCGAACATACCGTCCGCGATCGCCGCTCCCGGCAGGCCGCGAGGCTGGGTTGTCGGAGGAACTTCCGTCACGCCAGCCGATCGTAGCAAGAATGATGCGATGCGCCGCCGGCTAGCGCCGGAACCGCGAGAGCGTGGCTTTCACCTCCGGCACGCCGAGGATTGCGGCGACGGCGAAATAGATGACGCCGAACGCCCCCGAAGCGAGCCCCGCTTCGACGATGCCGGACATCGGGAGACGTGCCGCGATCCCCGCGAAGTAGAACCGGTCGAGCGCCACCGCCCCCGCTCCCGCCGCGATTGCCGAGATCCACAGCTTTCCGTAGTACGAGATCAGCGGCTCGACGGCGCCCACACGCCGGTGGATGCCCCGCCGGAGCAGGAGAAACTCCACCCACGCCGCCACGGCCGAAGCGGCGGTGATGCCTGCCGCCCCGATGGCCACGGCGCCCCACCTCGTGTCGGGGATCGGGACGCCGGCTGACGCCAGCATCCCGACCACGAACGGGCGGAGCGGAATGGCCAGCGAGTACGCGAGGACGCCGCCGACGAGTACCCGGACGATGGCGAAGCGCATCGGTGTCCGCGTGTCGCCGAGCGCGTAGAACGTCGACGAGTAGAGGCGTCCCAGCGTCGCCACGAGCAGGCCTGCCGACGAGCCGATCAGAATGAACCACACGGTCCGCGAGTCCGCCGGCGTGAACTGGCCGCGCTGATACAGCGCCGCCACGAGCAGCCGGCCGATGAGCAGGAACGCCACCGTGGTCGGGATGACGAAGAAGGCGATCTGCCGCAGTCCTCGATGAAGCCGCTTCCGCAGCGCCGCGGCCACCTCTTCGCCGCTCCCCGTCTGGCTCGACATCTGAGGAAGTTCCGCCGCCGCGACCGACATGCCGAAGAGGGAGATCGGCAGCATGTAGATCATCTGCGCGTAGGAGAGGCTTGCCACCGCCCCGGTCGGAAGCAGCGTGGCGATGGCCAGGTCGACATAGCCGCTCACCTGCACCACGCCACGCCCGACGACCACAGGACCGAAATTGCGGAACATCTCCCGCACCGGCTCCAGCCTCCAGTCGAGACCGAGCGAGAGCCCCCTGGCCATTCGCAGCACGAAGGGCAGCTGCACGCCGAACTGCAACACGGAGCCGATGACCATGCCCCACGCCAGCAGTACGGCCAGATTGGCGTTGGCGACGCGTCCTCCGAAAATCACGAGCGTGACGATGGCGGCGATGTTCCACAGCACCGGCGCCACGTAGGAGAGAAAAAACATCCGGTGGGTGTTGAGCACCCCGAGGCACCAGGCGGAGAGGACGAGGATCCCGACCGAGACGAAGAGGATCCGCACCAGAACGACGGTCAGCTCGAAGACCTCTCCTTCGAATCCGGGCGCGGTGACGAGCAGCACCCAGGGGGTGATGATCACGCCCACGACCACGACGACGCTGACGACCAGCGCAAGAAGCGAGACGAAGACCCCGGCCACGCGCCCGGCCAGCTTCTCGTCGCCTCTGGCCACGAGCCGCGCGTAGACCGGGATGAACGAGGCGGAGAGAACACCCTCGCCGAACAGGTTCTGCAGGATGTTGGGTGCTTTCTGCGCGAACTTGAACGCGTCGGCCGCCGCCGAGTTGCCGAGGTAGCGCGCGAAGATGGCTTCGCGCACGAGGCCGGCCACGCGGCTGAGAAAGATGCCCGCGGCCACCAGTGCGGCGTACCCGCCGAATGCGCGCCGCCGCGGCCCAGCCCCTCCGTCGTCCGTTGTCGCGGAATTCACGTCCAGAGCCATACGATACATTGGGGTCAGCCTGACCCCAACTATGACAGAGCGTCCGATCCGCATTGCAGGCGCAGGGCCATCCGGCCTGACTGCAGCCATCGTGCTGGCCCGCCACGGCCGGGCCGTGGAAGTGCACGAGGCGAAGCCCGACGTCGGCCGGCGCTTCATCGGCGATCTGCAGATCATCGAGGCGGCGTCGGAACGCGAAAGCGTTCCCGACTTCCTCGCCCGCGTCGGCATCGAGCGAAACTTCTACTTCCGCCCGGCCGAGTCGGCAACGTTCTTCGACCACCGCGGCAACGGACGCGCCATCCGCAGCGACAGACCGTACGGTTTCTTCATCCGGCGCGGAGCCGAGGAGGGAACGCTCGACCGCGGCCTGCTGGCGCAGGCGCGCCAGCTCGGCGTCCAGGTCGTCTTCAACAGCCGGCTGACGGACGCCGATATCTTCGCGACCGGCCCCGCCTCACCCGACGGTCTGGCGCGCGAGATGACGTGGCGAACGGCGGACCCGGAGCGGATCGAGGTGTACTTCGACCACAAGCACTCTCCCGGCGGCTATTCGTACCTCTTCATCCTCGACGGAACCGCGACGTTCGGCTGCGCGATCGTCGCCGACTTCAAACGGATCGACGAGTATTTCGAGCATTCGCTCGCCGCCGCGCAGCGACTGCACCCCTTCACGATTCCGGCGGAGACACGCACGGGATACTCGTACATGAACTTCCACCTGAAGCGTCAGGCCTCGGCCGGTGACTCGCTGTACGTCGGGGAAGCGGGAGGATTTCAGGACTATCTCTTCGGTCTCGGCATCCGCTATGCGCTCACGAGCGGCCATCTCGCGGCCCGCAGCATTCTCGAGAACCGCGGCTTCGACGAGCTGTGGCCGGCCGAGCTCGGCGCGAAGCAGGAAACCAGTCTCGTCAATCGCTTCCTCTACGAGGCCGGCGGCAACGCCGGCCTCTCCGTCTTCGTCCGGCAGGCCTCGCGCGCGTCCGACTTCCATCGCTACCTGAGCGGCTGGCACCGGCGGGCCTGGTGGAAAACACTTCTGACGCCTGTTGTACGCCGTCTGTGGCAGCATCGCGGCCGCTGTCTTCACAAGCCGGGCGAGCACTGGTGCCGCTCGCGCGATACGGAAATGAAAGTGCCTCCCCTCGGTCCGGTCCAGAGCCCATGAACGCCGACGCCGCCTACGCGGAATGCCGGCGCATCGCTCACCGGCACGGCGCTAACTTCTCGGTAGGGTTCCGCTTCCTTCCGCGCGTCAAACGCCGCGCCGTCTACGCCGCGTACGCCTGGTGCCGCCGGGCCGACGACATCGCCGACGAGCCGGGCCAGAACGTCGCGCAGCGCCTCGACGAGTGGCAGCGCGAGCTCGATTCCTGCTATGCCGGAATACCGTCGCACCCGATCACGATCGCTCTCGCCGACGCGCTCCATCACTTCGCCATTCCGAAAAGCGCTTTCATCGCCCTGGTCGACGGCTGCCGGCAGGACATCTGGAAAAAACGGTACGAGACCTTCGACGAGCTTCTGCACTACTGCGACCTGGTGGCCACTTCGATCTCCGACATCTCGCTGTCGATCTTCGGCTACCGCAGCGACGCCGCGGCCGGGCACGGGCGCAACCTGGCCACGGCTCTCCAGCTGACGAACGTCACGCGCGACGTTGGTGACGATCTGTCGCGCGATCGCATCTACATCCCGGGTGAGGAGCTTCGCCGCTTCGGCGTGACCGAGGAAGATCTCTTCCGCAGGTCGGAAGACGAGCGCGTCCGGACGCTGATCGAATATCAGATCGACCGCGCCGAGGGATATTTCCGCGCGGCGGAGCCGCTGCTGGGGGAGTTGGCGTTCGACGCCCGCTTCCCCACCCTGCTGATGGGCGGCATTTACGCCACGGTCCTCGCTAAACTACGGAAGGATCCGCTGATTGCGATCCGCCGGCGGCTCTCGCTCTCCCCGTTGCAGAAGGTTCTCGTGGTGGGCAGCCGGATGCTCCGGCCGCACTTCGTCTGAAACCAGCGGAAGAGCGCAGCCGTCCTACGACACGATGAGACCTCTTCTCCTGCTCGCCGTCCTCCTGGCCGCTTTGCCGGCCGTGGCGCAGGAAGTCGAGATGACGACTGTCATCGTCCCGGTGGTGGGGAGCGCGCTCGGCGGCAACATGGTGACGTGGAAGACGGATGTCGAGCTCGTCAATGACTCGGCCGACGAGGTCATCGTGGTGCTGGAGCCGGTGGGACACGACGACCGGATGATCGTCGAATCGATCGAGCCGGGAGGGTACCGGCGGTATCCCGACCTCGTCGGCGCGTCGTTCGGGCTCGACGGCTCCCTCGTGCCGCTGGTAGTGAGGACCTCGGGGCGGCGATCGGTGATCGTCCGCGCCACGGCCTACGGCATCCGCGGGACGGAGACGTTCCCGCCGCTGCCGATTCCGGTGAACTACACGTACGGATGGGCACCGGTACGGATGCTGAGCGGCCTGGCGTTCAATCCCGACTACCGGACGAACGTAGGGCTGGCGAACCTCGGCACCCACCCCGTCGACGTCGTTCTCGGCCTGCAGCGGATCGCCGGGCGGACTCTGGCCGTGCAGCGGATCGCCATTCCGGCGAATACCCTCCGCCACGTGGCCATCCAGAGCCTCTTCCCGATGATCACGAAGGGCGCCGATTTCTCGATCGTCGTGGAGACCCCGTCGCGCGATCTGCATGTGTACGCATCGGTCGTCGAAAACGCGACGAACGCCGCCCGTTTCGTTCAGCCGACGACCGCCGGCTCTCTCGCACTCCAGCGGCAGCGGCGGTGATATTCTCTGTCGATCATGGATGAGCCGGAGTACCTGATCTGTCTGCAGTGCGAGACACCGACATATCAGTTCGAATACGACAACAACGGGAAGCTCGGCAGCGCCGCCTGCACCACTTGCGGCAACGACGACATTACCGAGTTCATGACGGAAGCGGAGCTGGAGGAACTGTCCGGCTGAAGACCCCCGTCATCCTCGGCATCGCCGGCGGAACCGGATCAGGAAAGACGACGGTCGCTCGCGCCATCCACGACCGCGTCGGCCGGGATCGCATCGAGTGGATCTCCCACGACTCCTACTACCGCAATTTCGACGCGCTCAAACCGGAAGAACGCCACAAGATCAACTTCGATCATCCCGACTCCCTGGAGTCGGAGCTCCTGGTCCGTCAACTCGACGTGCTGGCCAAAGGCTCCTCGGTGGAGATCCCGGTCTACGACTTCACCACGCACGCCCGGAAACCGGAGACCCGGAAGATCGAGCCGCGGCGGGTGATCATCGTGGAAGGCATCCTGGTTCTGGCGGAGGCGGAGCTGCGGCGGAGGATCGACATCAAGCTCTTCGTCGACACGCCGGCCGACATCCGGTTCATGCGCCGGCTGATGCGCGACATCCGGACCCGCGGGCGGAGCCTGGAGTCGGTCGTCGAGCAGTACATCACCACCGTCCGGCCGATGCATGAGGAGTTCGTGGAGCCGTCGAAGCGGCATGCCGACCTCATCATTCCGGAAGGAGGGGAGAATCAGGTGGCGCTCGACGCGATCATCTCCAGGATCGAGCATTTGGTCGCCTAACAACCACTGTTTCAACCGGTTACAAGAATTCACCGAGCTTTGGAATGTCCCCCCACCTGACCCCGGTTTCGGCAGGCGGCGCGGGGAACGATTCGATTGACCGTTCTGTTCGCCAAATCTAGAATGGATTTCGCCCGCAGTTGCGACTGTCCGCGCGATCCACAGCTCAAGCCGAAGGGGGGGAAATCCGAGAATGCCTCTCGTTCACGTCAAAGAGGACGAGACTTTTGAAAATGCGCTGCGCCGCTTCAAGCGCAAATGCGAAAAGTCAGGAATCCTCTCCGAGCTGAAGAAACGTCAGCATTACGAAAAGCCGAGCACGAAACGGAAAAGAAAAGCCATCGCTGCTCGCAAGAAAGTCCTCCGGAAACTTGCAGAAGAGCGAAGAACTGGTTATTGACCGGCGCTCTCCGTTGATGGGTTTGGGACTCGGGCGACCGAGTCCCTTTCTTTTTGGGGGGGAGTGCGAATTGAGAATTGAGAATTGAGAAAGCGCGCGCGCAGCGCGCCACCTCAATTCTCAATTCTTCATTCTCAATTCGCAATTCGATCCCGTGGCAGACACCGCACTAGAAGCTCTCGAATTCCACCGCGTTCTCACGCTGATTGCCATGGAGGCCAGGAGCGCCCCGGGCAAGAGAGCGGTCGCCAACCGCCATCCTCTGAAGACCGCCGCCGCCTGCGCGCGCGCGCAGACGGATCTGACGGAGATGCTCCGCTTCTACCACCAGGAAGGTCTCCTGCCGATGGCCGGGCTGACCGAGGTGGCGCCGCTTCTGGCCGGTGAAGAGGTGCTCGATCTCGAGGAATCGTGGCAGGTCGTGCGCGCGGTCCGCGCCACGCAGGCCATCCGCGAGGCGCTCAGCCGTGCCGCGGACTATCCGCATCTGCGCACCCTCTCCGAAACGATTCCGGCGCTCGACGAGCTGGTCACCAGGAGCGCCAAATACTTCACGCGCGACGGCAAGCTGCGCGAGGAAGCCTCGGCCGAGCTGCGAGCGATCCGCGGCCGCATTCACACCAAACGGGCTGCGATCCAGCGGCTGCTCGGCGACATCATGAATCGCAGCAGCGGCGCGATTCAGGAACCGCTGATCGTCATGCGCGGCGACCGCTACTGCATCCCCGTCCGCAGCGATCATCGCAACGCGGTGCCGGGCATTCTCCACGAGCGCTCCGGATCGGGAGCGTCGTTCTTCATCGAGCCGATCGCCGCCGTGGAGTTGAACAACGACCTCGCCGATCTGCTGATCCAGGAGCGCGAGGAGATCGCCCGGATCCTCCGATTCATCTCGCAGATGCTGATGGACGACGCCGGCGAGATCGAGGCCGCGGTCGCAGCCGCGGGTGAGATCGACGCTCTCCAGGCTTGTGCGATCTTCGGCGACACCGTCCGCTCCTCGCGACCCGATTTCAGCGACACGCGCCGGCTGACGATCGTCGAGGGACGTCATCCCCTCCTGGATGAACGTCTGGCAGCGGCGCGGCAGGAAACCTTCGGCGAAATGCCGAGCGGGCAGGCAGTCGTCCCGATCACGGTGAAGCTCGATGGCAACGCCCCCGCGCTGATCGTCAGCGGACCGAACGCCGGCGGCAAAACCGTGGCGCTGAAGACCGCCGGGCTCCTCGTGGCGATGGGGATGAGCGGCCTTCCCGTCCCCGCCGCCGAGGGCACCGTGCTTCCGGTGATCGACGGACTGCACGTGCTGATCGGAGACGACCAGAGCGTGCTCGAACATCTGTCGACGTTCTCGGCCTACCTCGTCCGTCTGAAGCGGATTCTCTCCGGAGCCACCGACCGGTCGCTCGTGCTTCTCGACGAGCTCGGATCAGGGACCGACCCGGAAGAAGGCGCGGCGCTGGCGGCGGCCACGATCGAGCATTTCCTCGCCGCCGGATCGCTGCTGATCGTCACCACGCACCTCTCCGCGCTGAAAGGATTCGCGGTGAACGATCCGCGCATCGTGAACGCGTCGATGGAGTTCGATGCCGCCACCGGCCGCTCGACCTACCGGCTGATCGTCGGCATCCCCGGGCGCAGCCGTGCCATCGACGTCGCCGAGACCATCGGCCTCCCCCTGTCGCTCATCGCTGCCGCCCGCGAGCGACTCGGCGACCGCTACGGCGAGACCGATCGGATGCTCGCGGAGCTGCAGAAACGGATGTCGGAGGTGCTCGCGCAGCAGGACGAGGTCACGAGACTCCGCGAGGAGCTCGAGCGGGAACGGCGCGCGGCGGCCGCCGCGGCGGAGAAGCTCGAGGCGGAGCGGAAAAAGGTCGGCACCAGCTTCCGCGAGGAGCTCGAGCGCGTGAAGGATGACGTGTCGCGGCAGGTGGCGGCCGAGATCCGCGGTCTGCGCGAGGCGGAACGCGCCGGGCGTGTCGACGCGGCGGAGGTTCTCCGCACCGTCACCAGGCCGCTCGAGAAGGCCATCGAGTTCATCCCTGCCGAGCAGCGCGAGGTCCACGCCGGCGACCGCGCCGAGCACCGGAAATTCAAGATCGCCGGCGCGGTGGTCTCGATCGACGGGAAAAGAGCTGTGTTGAACGTGAACGGCAGAAAGATGACCGTCGACGTCGGCGATCTCGTCCCGCTGGTTGGGGCGCGGGTCTCCTCACCCGCGCGTTCGAAGCCGGCGCGGGGGCGGACGCCCGCGGCCCCCGACTCCGACGCCGTTCAGGTCTCCGCGGAGTTGAACCTCATCGGCCAGCGCGTGGACGACGCCCTGGAGGAATCCGACAAGTTTCTCGACCGGGCTCTGCTCGAGGGGAAGCAGGCCGTGCGGATCATCCATGGATTCGGAACCGGCACCCTGCGCAAAGCGATCCGCGAGCATCTGAAGAAACATCCGGCCGTGGTCTCGTGGCGGCCGGGAGGAGACAATGAAGGAGGTGACGGTGCGACCATCGCCGTTCTGGAGTAAGAGAACTCTGAGGAGCGAAGCGACGAAGAGTCAGTACGAGCCCCACGGCCATCGCTCGTGCGGGCGCTCATCGCTGCGGCCACGATTGATCCTTCGCTTCGCTCAGGATTAGGAGACTACGATCGCTCTCGTCGACCTCAACGACGCAGTCATCGCCCAGGTCCGCTCGGCGGCCGACATCGTCGATTTCATCGGGCAGGTGACGCCGCTCAAGCTCGCCGGCAAGAACTACAAGGGCCTCTGTCCGTTCCATCGGGAAAAAACGCCTTCGTTCAGCGTCGACCGCGACAAAGGCCTCTTCTACTGCTTCGGCTGCGGGAAGGGCGGCGACGTGTTCAAGTTCCTCATCGAGACGGAGCGCTTCACCTTTCCGGAAGCAGTCGAGCACGTCGCCTCACGGGTGGGGATCGAGCTGCCGCGGCGCCGCCGCACCTCGCGCGAGAGCGACAAGGACGATCTCCTCGAGGTGATCGACGAAGCGTCGGAAGCGTTTCACCAGGCCCTCGGCTTTCCCGACAATCCAGCCGCCCGTTACCTGGCCGGACGCCGCGTGCCGAAGGACGTGATCACCCGTTACGGCTTCGGCTATGCGCCGGAATCGTGGGATTACATCCTGCGCCGGCTGGGCGGGAAGCACGGCGAGAAGAAGCTGGAGATGGCCGGCCTGGTCATGCCGCGGAAAGGCGGCAGCGGCTACTACGACCGGTTTCGCAACCGTCTGATCATTCCCATTCACTCGGAGACGGGTGCGCTGGCCGGCTTCGGCGGCCGTTCGCTCGATGGCAGCGATCCGAAGTACCTCAACTCCCCCGAGTCGGAGATTTTCAACAAGTCGCGGCTCCTCTACAACCTCCATCGCTCGAAGGACGCGATGAGGAAAATCGATCGCGCGATTCTGGTGGAGGGGTACTTCGACGCCATCGCCATCGATCACGCGGGGGTGCCGGGCGTCGTGGCATCGATGGGGACGTCGCTGACGTCGGGCCAGGCCTCCCTCCTGCGGCGGCTCACACGACGCGTCGTCATCGCCTACGACGGCGACGACGCGGGACGCAACGCGACATTGCGCGCCGCGCCGGTTCTCCTCTCGGCGGGGCTGAACGTCGAGGCGCTCGACCTGCAGGGAGAGAAGGATCCCGACTCTCTCATTCAGAACCGCGGCGTCGATGGATTCCTCGAGCTGCTCGGAAACGCCACCGACATCTTCCAGTTCGCGCTCAAGGAGTGGGCGACCGGTGCCGCGCAGATGACGGGGCGGGAGAAGTCGGAGCGGGTCGAACAGTTCGTGCCGCTGCTGGGCGCCGTCGTCGACCCGGTGATCCGCAACGATGCGGCCCAGCGGATCGCGGACGCGTTCCGCCTCGAATTCGAAGTGGTCTGGTCGCGGGTGCGCGGCCGGGCATCGCCGGCGCCGGCAGAACGGCAGGCCAGGGCCCCGGCCGCCAGCGCCGAGAAGATGATTCTGATGGCCTTGTTTCAGGGGAAGGTACCGGCCGCGACGGCGGGGCGGATCCATGAGGGGCTTTTCGACGATCCGACCTGCAAAACCCTGTTCTCTATCACAAAAACGGCGCTCGCGGAGGAAAAACCTATTGATTTTGCTGAAATCTCAACCCATCTTAGGGGCGAGGCCGAGCTCACGCTGCTCTCGGAACTGAGCCTGAGTGACGATCTCGACGAAACGACTCTCCAGCGAATCGACGAAAACCTGCGGCCTCTGGAGAGAAATTATCTCGAGCGGCGGAAGCTGCAAATCCAGCGAGAGATTGTGGAAGCGGAGAGAGAAGGCGACGACAGTCGCGTGGCCACGCTCCTGGGCGAGAAAGCTCGTATCTTGAATTCGCTGAAATAATTATCGTCCCCTCCAGATTACGTCAATGTCCTCTGGACGATACTTCGACCCACCCCCCGAACATCCGCTTCCGATGGGTGCGCCGAGGTTTCGACCGGACCGCAGGGCGCCCGGTGAGCTGCCCAGCTGAGGAGCCGAAAACGACCATGACGACACGCCCGCGGACTGCAAATCTCGAACAGGAGTCTACTTTTGACGAGGGGGTTGGCGAGTTGAGCGTTGAAGAGAAATATGTCGAGGTCAAGCAGCTCATCGCACTGGGAAAAGAGAAGGGGTTTCTCCTTTACGACGAAATTTACGAGGTGCTGCCGGAAGAAGTCACCAGCCTGCCTGAAGAGCTCGACGAGATTTACATCCGCTTCAACGACCTCGGCATCGACGTAGTCGAGGACGCGGACAAGCAGCTGATCACGACCGGCAAGACGATGGTCACCATCGACGGCGCCATCGAAGAGAAGGAAGTCGACCAGCGCGAGGAAGTCCAGGCCGACATCGTTGCCGCCGCCAGCGGCATCGTCGACAAGACCAACGATCCGGTCCGGATGTATCTGCGCGAGATGGGAACGGTCAAGCTCCTCGACCGTCAGGGCGAGGTCGACATCGCCAAGCGCATCGAAAAGGGAGAACGGCGGGTTTACAAGGCTCTCTCCCAGAACCAGATCATTCTCGAAGAGATCCTGAAGATCTACGAGACGGCCAAGAAGGACTCGCGGGTCATCAAGGAGATGATCGACCTGGCCATCACTGATGACACGGTGGCCACGCCGGAGCCGACTCCGGAAGGCGACAACGGCGAGCCGAAACTCGCGGCCAGCACGGTCAACAAGATCAACGAGATCATGGCCATCTTCGAGCAGATCGCCAGGATCGACAAGAAGATCAAGGACGCCCGCACGAAGCTGACCGAACCGAAGAAGCTGTCGCAGCGCGCGCTGGCCACGAACCAGAAGACGCTGGCCAGGCTCGAGAATCAGCTCGAGGAGCGGATGCGGCAGATCGATTTCACGCCGCAGACGCGCAACCGGATGATCAACAAGCTGCGCGACATCGACGGCGAGCTGGCACAGACCGCGTCGATGATCCGTAAGGACGAGCAGTCGCTCAAGCGGGAGAAGGACAAGGCCCGCCGCGACTTCTACCGCCGCCGCCTGCAGAAGTACCAGGAGAAGCTCCGCGAGCTGGAGACGTTCTACGGCACCTCGCACGACGAGCTGAAGAAGACGATCCGCGAGATCCGTTCCGGCGAGGAGGAAGCCGATCAGGCCAAGCAGGAGCTGATCGTCGCCAACCTCCGCCTCGTCGTGTCAATCGCCAAGAAGTACACCAACCGCGGCCTGCAGTTCCTCGATCTCATTCAGGAAGGCAACATCGGCCTGATGAAAGCGGTCGAGAAATTCGAGTACCGCCGCGGCTACAAGTTCTCCACGTACGCCACATGGTGGATCCGGCAGGCCATCACCCGCGCCATCGCCGACCAGGCCCGGACGATCCGCATCCCGGTCCACATGATCGAGACGATCAACAAGCTCACCCGCACCTCGCGAGCGCTCGTGCAGGAGCTCGGCCGCGAGCCGCAGGCCGAGGAGATCGCCAAGCGGATGGATATGCCGGTGTCGAAGGTCCGCAAGATCATGAAGATCGCCCAGGAGCCGATCTCCCTCGAGACTCCCATCGGAGAAGAGGAAGATTCGCATCTGGGGGATTTCATCGAGGATCGCGGCGTGATCTCGCCGATCGATCACGTCATCGTCTCCAATCTGAAGGAACAGACCGGCAAGGTCCTCCGCACGCTCACGCCGCGCGAGGAGCAGGTCCTGAAGATGCGCTTCGGCGTCGGCGACGGTGCCGAGCACACCCTCGAGGAAGTGGGCCGCTCCTTCAACGTCACCCGCGA